>DAAJ01000106.1:297-34620 GCA_001701115.1 Bacteroidales bacterium GP2 | reverse complement strand
CCGTTACAGGGTTGTTACAACTTACTGCATACCTCTAATTATTAGCGACTTACATTTCGCAAATAAAATCAGATTATGCACAAAAAAATCCCTCCGATTAAAATTTAATGGTGGGAATAGTTACGGGGATGATGGTGAAGGATTTCGTCGCGGAGACGTGTACGGTCAATATGAATGTATATTTCAGTGGTAGCAATGCTTTCGTGACCGAGCATCTGCTGGATAGCTCGCAGATTGGCGCCACCTTCAAGAAGGTGTGTCGCAAAGGAATGACGGAGGGTATGTGGTGATATCGTTTTGTGTATGCCGGCAGTTTCAGCAAGACGCCGTATAATAGTAAATATCATCTGACGTGTCAGGCGTGCTCCTCTACGGTTAAGGAAGAGAATAGCCTCTTCGCCGGACTTGACCGGGATATCCGCACGTGCATCCAGGTATTCAGTAATACAATCAATAGCCACTGGGGACAACGGCACAAGACGCTCTTTGCTCCCTTTGCCGGTGACAAGTAAATATGATTCTTTGAGATAAATACGAGGTATTTCAAGGTTCACAAGCTCGGAAACCCGCAGTCCACAACTGTACAATGTCTCAATGATGGCACGATTACGCACAGCTTCTGCAGTGGTGGGATCTATTGCCTCTATAAGCGCATCTATTTCTTCAAGTGTCATGACTTCGGGGAGATGCAACCCTGTGCGCGGAGATTCAAGGAGTTCTGTAGGATTTACCGCTATGACTCCACTGTAGCGTAGGAAGCGAAAGAAAGATTTAATACTTGACACAATACGCGCCTGGGAACGCGGAGAAATTCCAAGTTCATAAAGAACCCCACAGTACTCGCGGAGATTTTCAACAGTAACATCAGCGGGAGCTATGGCATTCGTTTCAAGCCACTCTGCAAGGCGGCAAATATCAGCGGTATATGCCTCACGGGTGTTATCGCTTAATCCTCGCTCAAGAAGGAGATGGGCATCATAGGAATCTATCAGAGTATCATACTGCATTACCTTATATTATATAAGGAGCGAAAACTTCTGCCTTGGACGGTCACCACCGACAACAACCGCCTGGCGAAGACCGACAAATGACATACCTTCGCCATGAATCTCAGAAAATATTTCCGCAGAGCGGGTATCGCGTATGTCAGTAAAAACTACTGCCCCTGATGCTACGATAATCGACCGTAGATAAGCTATGCCCACAATGGCGTCCGGCGGCACGACTGCAAGCTTTGGAATACGTGGTACTGCTTCAACCTCACGTTTTGCAAGGGAAACAGCAATAGCCTGAGAGTCGGATAGTGGACCTGTTACGATAACCGCCGCAGGTGCAAGGTCAAGGATAATACGGTACAGACGGCGAGAAGATTTGGACGCACCGATTTGTTCATAGGCATAATAGCCATCAGAGGAGTGTAATACCTCCGTAATGAATCGGAAAGCAAATGGAGAGTGAACTCCAAAGCCCCGGGAACGCCATGCCCTGAGTGGAATAGAGGCGACAGCCTTAAGCCATTTCTTCATTTGGCGCCGCCGATGAGGATTTGCGCATTATTACAACTGCCAGTGCGGCAGCAAATAACATGTAAATAAGAATCACAGCTATCCGCGCAGCATTAGTGGCATTATTAATTGCCTGAGGTTCAAACCACATTTCTATCGTATGAGAGCCGGCAGGCACATTCATTGCCCGAAGCAGATAGTTTACACGTCCAATCTGAGCCGGCGTGCCGTCAATAGTAGCATGCCAACCCCATGGGAAATAAACTTCCGAGAAAACAGCAAGTGCGGGAGCCGCGGCATTGACATGATATGCCAAACGGTTAGGAGCATAAGATGTGAGAAAAATAGTGTCACCCGGAGATGTGTGAGCCGGTGCAGCAAGCTTATCCGAAAAAGTACGGTCAGCAACAGCGGCATGAGCGGGTTTTATAGTTGACAATGCATCCATTTCTGCATCAGGTCCGTCAACAAAAGCAAGTTCATCAACAAGCCATGCGTTGCCAAGAGCCTCATTGTTGAAAAGCGGCTTACCCGAGGGGTCAATGATATATTTTGCGTTGAGCATGTTAAGTACCTCCCAATCCGCATCGGTTTGCGCACCCTGCAGGAACCCATTCAGATGGCGGTCTATGATATCCTGGTAGCGGGTAAGCTTAGCTGCATGATACCCTCCGATTGTCTTGTGATAATATGAAGGCGCTGCCTGCCAGAAACGTGGAATATCCATGACGCGATAGTGTGCTGCGGTATCGGACAGGATAGCGCGGTCGGCATCAGAAAGAGGGAAAGGATCGGAGTGTGACAGTTGCGGAGTCAGGAAGCTCTCTGTATTGAGGTAACGCTTGTTGACTGAGAAGAGGTCTGCAAGGATAAGGAACGCACATGCAATGATAGCAGGTGCGGCATTAAGCTTGCGCTGAATGAACATAAAGAGTACAATTCCTGCCGCCAGGATAAATAGGAGGCTACGGAAACAATCAGCAGAAACCATTGAATGGCGAAGCGACTCCACCGCATCATAAAGACGAGGATTCTGAAGAGAGAACACTGCCGCATGCTCCTGGTCCAGCCCCATTGAGGCAAGCTGCCGGGCAATCATAGAATCAATAGAGCGGTCATTGTCAGTAATCACATCTCCAAATATTCCTGGGGATATAGCTCCGAGAAGACATATTGCGGCAGGTATACCGAAGCACCAAATGAGAGGCTTTCGGTACTGCTCCCATTTATCCTTGGATACTACCATCTTCTGGAGTGCCATTGCTGCAAGAAGGGGCATCGTAAATTCTGCAATGACAAGTATGCTCTCTACAGTACGGAATTTACTATACATAGGCATATAGTCTATCATCAAATCCGTAAACCACATGCAATTGCGACCAAGAGCAAGAAGTATAGAGAATATGGTTAGGATTAAGAGAGCCCATTTTACCGGTCCTTTGACTATGACGCAGCCAAGCAGGAACAGTGCAAAAATAATCGCTCCAACATATACCGGTCCATTGGTTCCTTCCGGTTCACCGAAGTATTGGCTCATGTAATCCAGATACTGTGCCTCCTGTGGAGATAACTGCGCCTGGTTTACCATCTCCTGAACTTCAGGCAGTTTAGATAGTGACAGCGGATGGTTCTCCCCTTTTTCAGGCTTGTTAGACGCACCGCCCTTGACATTGGGTATCAAAAGTGTGAATGTCTCAGACGTACCGTAACTGTATTGAGTAATATAGTCACGGTCAAGACCATTTGAAACCGAGCCGGAAGATGCACCACGATTTAGTTCGCTATGCCCACCTCGCATGGTGAATTTGGAGTACTCGTATGTACTATATAAACCTGGTAAATTTGCGATAACTCCAAGACCACCCGCAGCAACCAGGATAGCAGTTGCAATCCCCCACCTACGCAACTTACCTTTCTTTATTGCTTTCACAAGGTATGCGATAGAAAGCCCTGCTATTACAAACAAGAAATAATAAGTCATTTGGACATGGTTGCTGCTAATCTGAAGCATTGAGAACAGGGCGGTAAGCGCAGCCCCTGATAGATATCTGCCACGATAGCACACGATTACTCCAGCTATTGTAGGCGGGATATATGCCAGTGTCGTAAATTTCCAGATATGCCCGGCACCTATGATAATTATAAAATATGAGGAGAAGCCGTAGGCAATCGCTCCAAGCAGCGCCACATACCAACGCATCTTCATCGCCATAAGAAGAATGAAGAAACCAAGCATCATCATTGCGAGAAGATTTGCCGGTTCCGGCAAACCGAGTCCCATTACCTTATTCAGCCATGTAAATAGGGAGTCGGAAGGATAAGAGGGGGAAATCTGGAACGTCGGCATTCCAGAAAACAATGAATTAGTCCATCGGGGTGTCTCCCCTGTCGTTTCATGGAAAAGCTTAGCTTCCTGTCCTATCGCAGCCCCCTGTTGCATATCGTGTTGCCGGAGTTGGTTGCCCTGTGCGGCATCGGGATAGAAGTAGACAAATGATATTACTGCTATAACGAGGACAGAGATAATGCCACCTATAAACCGGGGCGAGGATATGATACGCTTTAGTTTTTCCATGCGGGGATAACTATTTTTCAGGATTTAAGAGACCATTCAAAACCATTCTTGGTGTCTTTAACATCGAATCCGGCTTCTTTCAGGCGATCACGGATTAGGTCACTGGTTGCCCAATCTTTATCTGCCTTTGCCTTTGCACGGATTTCAAGAAGAAGATCAACTGCCTTTTCATACGGTTTTGCCGATGACGCGGAATCAGATGCAGCGGCAGAGTCAGGAACGATTCCGAGAAGATCAAAGAGGAATGTATCAAAGAGGGCTTTAATGGCATCAATATCTTCCTTAGTCGCTGCGAGTGAGCCGTCATTGATTTTGTTGATTATCGATGCTGCCTCAAAAAGGTTTGCAATAACAACCGGAGTATTTAAGTCATCGTCCATTGCCTCATAACATTTCTCTGCGATTGCTGCGATATTTACCTGAGAGGTTTCAGATGGCTTTAGAGCTGCAATTCGACGGTATGCTTCAAGAAGGCGCTGCAATGCTTTTTCTGCACCTTTCAATGCTTCATTACTGAAATCAACAGTGCCACGGTAGTGTGCCTGGAGGATGAAAAATCGTACAGTCATTGGAGAGTACGCCTGTTCCAAAAGAGGATGAGACCCGGTAAAAAATTCATCAAGGGTAATGAAATTTCCCAGAGACTTACCCATCTTCTGCCCGTTAATGGTAATCATATTGTTATGCATCCAGTAATGTACAGCATCATGACCATTATGGGCTACAGATTGAGCGATTTCACATTCATGGTGCGGAAATTTGAGATCCATGCCGCCACCATGTATGTCAAACGTTTCACCAAGGTACTTTTCACCCATCACTGAACATTCAAGGTGCCATCCGGGGAATCCCTCGCTCCATGGGCTTGGCCAATGCATGATATGTTCCGGAGCAGCTTTTTTCCAGAGAGCGAAGTCTGCAGGATTATGCTTCTCGGTTTGCCCGTCAAGTGCACGGGTAGTTGCAAGCAGTTCATCAATATTCCTTCCTGACAACTTGCCGTAATGATGATCGCGATTATACTTGTTCACATCAAAGTACACCGACCCTTCGCTTTCGTAGGCATAACCTGCATCAAGTATCTTTTTTATATACTCTATCTGCTCGATAATATGACCGGAAGCATGAGGTTCAATTGAAGGAGGAAGCACATTTAGCTTGTCCATCGCCTTGTGATAACGATTGAGATAGTGCTGCACCACCTCCATCGGTTCAAGTTGCTCAAGGCGTGCCTTTTTAGCAATTTTATCCTCACCCTCGTCTGCATCATGCTCAAGATGACCGACATCCGTTATATTTCGCACATACCGCACTGAGTAGCCAAGATGACGAAGATAGCGGAAAAGAATATCAAATGTTATTGCAGGACGTGCATGTCCAAGATGACCGTCTCCATACACAGTGGGTCCACAAACATACATTCCTACTTTACCGGGATTGATAGGCACAAAGGTCTCTTTGTTTCTGGAGAGGGAATTATAAAGGGTGAGATTATTGGATTTCATTGGTTATCGCTGATTTAGGCGTTAGCCCCTCCCATAAAAGGATTGGGCAATTCATTGGTCTTGTTTTCAACAGGGGTGGTATGGGTAATTTCACCAAATGTTGCTTCATACTTCCGGATATTATCCGATAGAGCATAAAGCAGGTTTTTAGCGTTTTCCGGAGTCATGATAATCCTGCTCTGCACTTTTGCCTGAGGCAAATTAGGCGCAACCGCAATAAAATCAAGGAAAAACTCCCCTGCACCATGATTTATGACAGCAAGATTAGAATAGAGCCCGGAGGCAACCTCCGGGGTCAATTCTATCTTAAGTTCGGGCTGCTTGCTCATTTACTTACGTATTTCGTATTCAATATTCTTTTCGCCGTTGCTGTTGTTGGTAATCAACTTAATTTTCTTTACGTTGGGGAGACTGATAATTGATGCGATATTGAATGAGGCAAAGTAATCGACTTCACTCGCAGTATCAGGATCGTTCATCTCATAAACGAGATAAAGTACCGGGGTGTCAGAATTCAAAGTTGCTTGATCACATATCACTTTCATTTTACCTACAGTATATGAGGCAAGGCAATAGAGATCCAGGTAATTGCCACAACGCATAAGTGATTTGATATATAGTTGTGCAGATACAGGAGTACTGCTTATATTTTCAACACTTGCTGTCCCATAAGTATTCAGATTTGATATGGCGGTGCAATCAAGGGTCATTCCATCTTTTATCTCTACTCCATAATCAAGAGAGAAACGTCCGATAAGACGTGTTCCTATTTCAGGAGTTTTCCCATCAAGGAAATTTATTTTAGAATAAATTGTAATAGTCTTATCGCTATTAGGTTCACTGTAAATGAATTTTACGGCTCCATTATCCGCCGCTCCACCATAGTTCACAAAAGCAAGAGTAGAGTATGTTCCAGTTGTCTCGGAATCACATGATGAGAATGAAAGCACGGATGCGAATAAAACGCACAATGAGAGTAATTTTTTGATTTTCATATTCATTAATTGTTGTTTATTGATTGATTTTTCTGAATTATGTCTGTTATTATGCCGTCATTCAGCACAATACACCTGTCCGTATCCGCAGCAAGATGTTCGTCATGAGTCACAATTACAAAAGTCTGACCAAGGTCATCACGCAGATCAAAGAACAGCCTGTGCAGTTCCGCCCTATTCTTTGAGTCAAGGCTTCCCGACGGCTCATCAGCGAGCACAACCTTAGGTTCACGCACAAGCGCACGTGCTACCGCCGCGCGCTGCCGCTCACCACCTGAGAGTTCAGCCGGGCGATGATTCCTTCTTGGCTCCAACCCAAGGTATTTTATAAGAGAACGAGCCTTCTCAAAAGCATCCTTACGTTTCACACCTCCAATCAAAGCCGGAAGAGCCACATTTTCTTCAAGAGAAAATTCCGGAAGGAGACGATGAAACTGGAACACAAAACCTATATTGGAATTACGGAAATGCGCAAGGCGGCTTCTACTTAAAGCCAACGGTCTAACACCGTCAAAATCAACTTTCCCGCTATCAGGGGCATCCAAAGTACCCATTATCTGCAACAGAGTGGTTTTTCCGGCTCCGCTGGGACCTACAATAGATACAACCTCGCCGGGAGCGATACTGAGACTCACCCCTTTCAGAACCTGAAGGCTATCAAAACTTTTGCGTATGTCAGTGACTTCAATCATTTAATTGCAGCGCAATTGTGCAAAGATACAACTATTCGCTTAGAGTTTCATTCACAGGCATGGTTTTTAAGTGTATTTCACGTTTTTACAAACATTTCTATATTGTCAGCAGAAGACAGACGCGCTCTATATGCAAGAGCCCAAAACCTTTTACATTTGCTAATCACTGGAGCACCTTTTTCGCCCAATCGGGGCACCACACAATAAAACCCTAAATAACAGCTACTTATACACAGTTTAAATATACAGTCTAAACATCTTAATGTGTTTTGTAAATATTTTTCAGATTTTTTTTGCTGAAAATTTGCACAGTTGAAAAATTGAGTATACCTTTGCACTCGCAAACGGGAAACAAATCCCGGGAGCATCTCAAAATATCCGGTGTGGTAGTTCAGCTGGTTAGAATACCTGCCTGTCACGCAGGGGGTCGCGGGTTCGAGTCCCGTCCATACCGCCGAGGAGAGAGGAGAATGAGTAATTGTCAAGTTTGCTTGCGTTACTCATTCTTTTTTTTGCATATTTTTCCGAATATCACACAGATTCATTAACTTAGCACCGGAAATATGCCAAAAGGCTAAACCATGAAGTAACTAACCACTAATACAGATACAATTATGAAACCTGACTCACATAGATATTGCGTTATAATGTGCGGCGGAATCGGAAGCCGGTTCTGGCCCTACAGCCGTGCAAATATGCCTAAGCAGTTCATTGATTTCTTAGGCACAGGACGTTCCCTCCTTCAAATGTGCTTTGATAGAATCAAGCCGCTTGTTCCGGAAAAAAATGTCATTGTGGTCACCAACTCAATATATGCCCCTATTGTAAAAGAGCAGCTCCCTGAACTTGATGAGGAACACATTTTGCTCGAACCGTGCCGCCGGAACACCGCCCCCTGCATAGCATGGGCAGCACACCACATATATGCGCGTGACCCGAAAGCAAGCATGATTGTTACTCCAAGCGACCACCTCATCACCAATGAAGCTGAATTTGCAAAGAAGGTGAAAAGAGGATTTGAATTTGTAGAAGCCAATGAGGCTCTGCTCACACTTGGAATACAACCAACTCGCCCGGAAACCGGCTATGGTTACATCCAGATTGGAGAGGAGGTTGAGCCAGGCATACTTAAAGTGAAGACATTCACGGAAAAACCAGATATTGAACTTGCAAGGGTTTTTGTGGATTCCGGTGAATTTTTCTGGAACTCAGGCATCTTCCTCTGGAAAGCTGACACAATTATCAATGCTTTCCATGCTTATGCCCCTGACCTTGAAAGAGAATTTGAGCGTGGTGCAGATGCTTTTGCCACTCCTCAAGAAATGGAGTTCATAAATGAGCATTTCCCTTCTTGCCCCAGCATATCCGTTGACTTCGCAATCATGGAAAAAGCATCCAATGTGTTTGTTGAATGTGTTAACTTCGGCTGGAGCGACCTTGGCACATGGAGTGTACTGTATGATAACTCTCCTAAAAACAAGGATGCCAATGTTACACGCAACTGCAACCTGCTTGCCTATGAATCAACCGGCAATATCTTTGCTGTACGCAACCAAAAACTCGTTGTAGTTTCAGGATTGCATGATTACATCGTTGCTGATTCTGGTGATGTGCTTCTGATTTGCCCCAAAAGCGAAGAACAGCGCATTAAGCAGATTGTCAATGATGTGCAGGCTAAATTTGACGATAAATTCCTTTAAACGGGAAATTAAATTCCCCGCTAAAGCTTGTAATGCACTGGCATTTCACGCACAATGCTATGATCCAGTGAGATGAGGGTTTCCGTGCCTTTAACGCCGGGAATAGTTTGGATTTTGCCGTTTAGCAGCTCCATCAGATGCTCATTGTCACGGGCATACAATTTTATGAGCATAGTGTATGGTCCAGTCGTAAAATGACACTCTACCACTTCAGGAATCTTTTCAAGTTCAGGCACTACCTTCCGGTACATTGAACCACTTTCAAGGTTGACCCCTATATATGTGCAAGTACGGAAACCCAATGCCTTTGGGTTCACATGATAACCGGAGCCAGTTATAACACCCAAATCAATCATCCTTTGGATACGCTGATGGATGGCGGCACGGCTTACGCCACATTCTACCGCCACATCCTTTGATGGGATACGGGCATTGGACATTACTATTTCAAGTATCTTTCTGTCGAGGTTATCAATCTTTTCCATTGCATTCAGGTTGGTTTGCTGACAAAATTAACTATTATACGCGACTTTGCAAACATTTTGCTATATTTGCGGCTGAAAAATGGCTTATATATGATTAAAAACTTACTCTTTGACTTAGGCGGTGTGATAATGGACATTGACCGCAACCATTGCGTCAAGGCATTCAAGCAGCTTGGCATGGATGACCCGGATATCTTTTTAGGCGAATATTCACAGACAGGACCATTCGGAGAACTTGAAAGCGGAAAAATTTCAGCTGAGGAATTCCACAATGCCCTTCGTCCTTATTTACCTGATACCATTACCGATGAACAGATGGATGCCGCATTCAGCGACTTTCTGATAGGTATTCCGGAATCCAGGTTGAACGCACTCAAAGAGTTAAGGGAAAAATACAAAGTTTACATATTAAGCAACACCAATCCCATTATGTGGGATAACCGCATTGCAGAAGAATTCCGCAAACAAGGAGAAAATCTTGACGCTTATACCGATGGGGCAATAACATCATTTGAAGAAAAAGTGATGAAACCTGATGCTCGAATATTTGAAATTGCCTGCCAGAAACTAAATATAAAACCGGAAGAAACCGTTTTTCTCGATGACTCAAAAGCTAACACAGAAGCAGCGTCAGCTCTGGGGTTCCATACCATCCATGTTGCACCCGGCACTGAATTTACTACGCTACTAAAAGACAAAGGACTCTGACATGGACAATACAAGAGATAGCATAGCTGTAGTAGGCACCTTTGACGGGGTGCATCTGGGGCACATCTATCTCCTTGAAGCATTGAAAACAATCGCTGAAAAAGAAAAACTTTCACCACTTGCGGTAACTTTCTCCTCCCACCCGCTCGAAACCATCCGTCCTGAAAAGGTCCCGCCATTACTGACGCCGTCACATGAAAAAGCGCAGCTTATGGATAAGGAAGGAATAAAAAGGATTGCGCTCATGGAGTTTAATGAAACTTTACGCAACATGAGTGCTGCCGACTTTATGGAATTGCTCCGGGATAAATATGGGGTAGGAACATTGTTGTTAGGATATGACACCCGGTTCGGGCATGACCGTCCGGAAGGAATCGAAGCATATCAGGAAATTGGGGAAACTGTTGGAATCAAAGTCATACAGGCACAACAATTTATATGCGACGGCACTCCTATCAGCTCCTCAAGGATTCGAAAATCATTGGCAGATGGAAACATTCACGCTGCGAACAAATTGCTTGGACGCAGGTACTCTATTTCCGGCACCGTAGTACCGGGTAAACAATTAGGACGTAAAATCGGCTTCCCAACGGCAAACCTCTCCCCTAATGAACATAAGCAACTTGTCCCTAAACCGGGAGTTTATGCCGTAATCACGCAATTGCCTGATGCAAAAAGATATAAAGGGATATTGAATATTGGATTCCGACCCACTGTTGACGAATCGGACAATCCGCAATTAACTCTTGAAGTACATATCCTTGGCTTTACAGGAAATCTCTACAACCAAGACATTAACATTGAGTTTATTGACCGAATACGCGATGAACAAAAATTCAATGGGTTAGATGAATTGCGTTCACAACTTGCACATGACGCAGAATCTGCGGATAAGATTCTTAATCAATTACTTGAGCCCTCTGCCAAATAAAGTGCATTAAAGAAATGCCATATACCCAATGCTACTGATACAGAGACATTGAGGGAATGCTTTGTGCCATATTGCGGAATCTCAATGCACACATCTGCACTGTCCACTGCATTCTGGCTAACACCATGAACCTCGTGCCCTGCAATAAGAGCATATTTCCTTCCTTTTACTGCCTTGAATTCCTGCAATGGCACACTGCCTTTCACTTGCTCAAGTGCGCAAACAGTATAGCCCTCACCATGTAAGGCATTGATGCAAGCGTCCGTGGTATCAAAGTACTCCCAATTCACGGAATCCTCAGCACCAAGAGCGGTTTTATGTATCTCGGGAGAAGGAGGACAAGCGGTAATGCCGCAAAGCATTATACGCTCTACAAGGAAAGCATCGGATGTACGGAATACTGAACCTATGTTATTAAGCGACCTTACATTGTCAAGCACAATTGTAAGAGGTATTTTGGGCTTTGAGCGAAAAACCTCGACCGGGTCACGGTCGAGGTCCCATATAGTCTTTTTATCCATTACGACTTTTAGTCTATAATATCAAAACCGGTATATTTACGCAGGCATTCCGGCACAACGATACCATTTGGAGTCTGGTTGTTTTCAAGAAGAGCCGCCATAATTCTCGGGAGGGCAAGAGCAGAACCATTAAGGGTATGGCAGAGGCGGGTCTTTTTGTCGGCGTCGCGATAACGGCATTTCAAACGGTTCGCCTGATAGGTTTCAAAGTTTGATACCGAGCTAACCTCAAGCCAACGTTTCTGGGCAGCTGAGAAAACCTCAAAGTCAAAAGTAATAGCTGAGGTAAAGCTCATGTCACCTCCGCAGAGGCGAAGGATATGCCACGGCAAACCGAGTTTCTCCAAAAGACCCTGGACATGATCTTTCATCTCCTCAAGCGCAGCATAAGAATTTTCCGGTTTTTCTATACGCACAATCTCAACTTTGTCAAACTGATGGAGCCTGTTAAGCCCGCGCACATCTTTGCCATAGCTTCCCGCTTCCCTACGGAAGCATGCGCTGTAAGCACAATTTTTAACCGGAAGTTTGTCATCTGTAAGAATAACGTCACGGTACAGGTTGGTGACAGGTACTTCTGCTGTCGGAATAAGATACAGGTTATCTTCGTTTACATAGTACATCTGCCCCTCTTTATCAGGGAGCTGACCTGTTCCATAGCCTGATGCCTCATTCACAACGTATGGAGGCTGGATTTCAGTGTAGCCTGCTTTGCCTGCCTCATCAAGGAAGAACTGTATCAATGCGCGCTGCAAGCGTGCACCTTTGCCGATATATACCGGGAAACCGGCTCCGGTAATCTTTACACCGAGGTCAAAATCAATAAGATTGTATTTCTTTGCAAGTTCCCAGTGAGGAAGAGCATCTTCGCCAAGATCCGGCATCACGCCTCCAGTTTTTTCCACAACATTGTCTGCTGCGGTCTTCCCTTCAGGCACTGCATCACAAGGAAGGTTAGGTATGGTCAGGAGGATATTTCGGATTTCGTCTTCCGCTGCAGCAAGTTTCTCTGCGGTTTCCTTCTGCAACTGTTTCAGCGCAGCAACCTCAACTTTAACCTGTTCAGCTTCTTCTTTCTTCCCCTCTTTCATAAGACCACCTATTTTTGCCGCCATCTTGTTGAGCTCAGCAGCCTTAGTGTCGTTTGAAAGCTGTAGTGAACGCCTGCTGTCGTCCAGGGTTATTATGGTGTTTATTGCCTCTCCCCCATCAAAACCTTTGACGGCAAGACGCTCAATAACTCTTTGGGGATTCTCTTTTATCTGCTGTAATGTAAGCATATCTCTGTATGGATTATGAGAGTAATTCCTTTACTTTTGCTGAAATGGCTCTTCCATCTGCTTTACCTGCAAGAGCCTTGGAAGCAACACCCATTACCTTGCCCATCTCTTTTGCAGATGTTGCACCTGTCTGGGCTATGATGCCTTTTAGCACCTCTTCAAGTTCTGCCTCAGAAAGCTGTTTGGGAAGATATTCCTCAATCACGGCAGCTTCGGCAAGTTCGTTCTCTGCAAGCTCAGGACGATGCTGCGAATTGTATATCTCAGCTGTTTCACGGCGCTGCTTCACCATTTTGCTCATTATCTTCACAGCTGTCTCGTCAGACAGTTCGCCATCCGCTCCCTTAGCTGTTTTCGCTTCAAGGAATTCTTTTTTAATTCCTCTCAAGGTTTCAAGGCGCACCTTGTCCTTAGCGAGCATTGCCGATTTGATGTCGGCACTGATTTTTTCAAATAAATCCATCTTTAAAGTATCTTTTCTATACCGCAAAGGTAATATTTTATTTTCACAAAAACATCTCCGGCTCCGAAATCCATGTTTTTACGGATTACCGGAGCCGGATGTATCATACTTTACAGCGGTTAATGCTGTTCTTTAGTTTCCGGGGCTTTGTCAATCAGTTCAAGGAACTGGTCAAGTTTCGGGGTGATGATAATCTCAGTGCGCCTGTTGCGCTGACGTCCGAGTTCAGAAGAATTATCAGAAATCGGGTTAAACTCTCCACGTCCGGCAGCCGAAAGCCTCTGGGGGTTTACTCCAAAGTCTTTCTGGAGCACCTGGACAATTGAAGATGCCCTGAGTGCGCTCAAATCCCAGTTGTTTCGGATATTAGTGCGGCTGATAGGCACATCGTCTGTATTTCCTTCAACAAGCACATCATAATCGCCGTAGTCTTTAATAATCTTGGCTATTTTGCTGAGGGTTTCCATTGCCCGGGAATTAACTTCATAGCTTCCTGACTTGAAAAGCATATTGTCAGCAAGTGAAATGTACACTACGCCTTTAAGCACCTTCACATCAACCTCCTTCAACTCGTCGCGTGTGAGTGAGCGGGTAAGGTTGTTTGTAAGAACCATATTGAGTGAATCGCTCTTGCTCTTTGCCTGTACAAGTTGCTTGATATACTGGTTTGAGGCATTGATTTCGTCAACAAGCTTAGAAATATTGATGCTTCCCTGTTGGTTCTGGAGCAAACTCTGATTCAGCGAACCCTGGATAGATTCGTAGTTACGTTTAAGCTGCTCATTATTCTTACGTGCTTCAGCAAGGAGAGCGTCAAGGCTATTTGCGCGCTCCTGTGATTTAGCAAGCTCAACCTGGGAATTATGGTACTCCTTTGCAAGTGCATCATATTTGCCCTGAAGTTCAGTAAACTTCTTGTTGCTTGTACAGCCGGTAGCAATAAGCGCTACTGCAAACACAGCGGGAATAACTGACCTTATTCTCATAATTTTATAATGTTACGGTTTAGGTTTACAGTTAAAACACTTTCGTTTAATGGTTGATAGTTGGCTCGGTCATTTCACCTCCCATGTTTCTCCAGCGAGAATCATGCTGCGGAGCGAATCAAAACCTTTGGCTGACTTGACGGAAGCGACCTGCTGCTCCAGCTCATCATTGTAGGTAAGACCCTCAACATCGCGAATGATTCCTATGGCAAGAGGCAAATCTGTTCCATCCATCATGGCAAGCTGCTGATGCAGGAAATTGCTCTTGCAGTGAGCGTCATGAACAAGCACATCATCAATAGTATAACCATCCTTGCCAATCTCTACGGCTTTAAGGAGGAATCCGTCCTGAACAAGTCCGCGTTCATTATCTTTGCCGAACAGCATTTTCTGCCCGTCAACCAGATGGATTGTACGTTCAGCGCGGTGCTCGCGGTCGGTAATGAAGTTATGGATACCATTGTTGTATATCACGCAGTTCTGGAGAATTTCAACAACAGAGGTGCCTTTATGCTTTGCTGCAGCTGTGAGGACTTCCTGTGAAATCTGGAGCTCAACGTCAATGCTGCGGGCAAAGAAATTACCGCGTGCGCCAAACACAAGTTCAGCCGGAATGAACGGATCCTCAACAGTGCCGTAAGGAGATGATTTGGAAACGAATCCACGTGCGCTTGTAGGAGAATACTGTCCTTTGGTCAATCCATAAATTTTATTGTTGAAGAGCAACATATTTATGTCTATGTTTCTTCTTACAGCATGGATGAAATGATTGCCACCGATAGCGAGGCCGTCACCGTCTCCGGAAATCTGCCACACAGTCATTTCAGGATTTGCCACCTTGAAACCTGTAGCGATAGCTGCCGCACGACCGTGGATTGTGTGAAAACCGTAGGTATTCATGTAGTAAGGCAGACGCGATGAGCAACCGATACCTGAAATCACAGCGGTTTTGTGAGGAGGCACTCCCACCGCAGCCATAGCCTTGTGGAGCGAATTGAGAATTGCATGGTCACCGCAGCCGGGACACCAGCGCACCGGCTGGTCACTTTTATAGTTTGCGGGGGTATATACGTTGTTTTCCATTATTTTTCATCCATTATTCGTGTAACACCTTCAATTACTTCCTCAACAAGGAACGGCTGACCCTGCACCTTGTTTATACGCTCGATATTAACCTCAGGATACTTTGCCTGGAGATAATCTGCAAACTGACCGGTATTAAGCTCGGCAACAATTACTTTCCTGTACTTCCGGAGCACATCACCGGTATTTGACGGCAGAGGATTGATGTAGCGGAAATGGGTAAATGCAACCTTACGACCCATCTTGCACAAATCCTGTGCTGCGGTGCGAAGGTGACCGTATGTTCCGCCCCATCCAAGGAGAAGCACTTCTGCATCCTCATCACCGAGGACCTCAAGCTGTGGAATATCATCGGCAATGCGTGCTATCTTCTCACGGCGGGTGTACACCATACGCTCATGGTTTACCGGATCTGTGGAGATTGCGCCTGTTTCGTAGTCCTTTTCAAGACCGCCAAGGCGATGAGTCAAACCTTCTGTTCCGGGAATTGCCCAATAGCGCACCTTTGTCTTTTCATCACGGTTATAAGGACGCCATGAAATTTCGGCTGCTTTCTCTGCTGAAATGTAAGGAGGCTTGATTTCGGGATATTCATCGGAATCAGGAATACGCCATGCAGATGAACCATTGCCGATAAATGCATCTGTCAGGAGAATGACCGGAGTCATGTGCTCGATTGCAATCCTTGATGCCTCAAATGCCATCGTAAAGCAGTCTGTAGGAGTAGCAGGAGCTACTACAGCCACCGGGCTCTCTCCATTACGTCCGTAAAGAGCCTGCATAAGGTCTGTTTGCTCTGTCTTGGTGGGGAGACCGGTAGAAGGACCGCCACGCTGAACATCAATGACAACCAAGGGAAGTTCTGCTATTACAGCAAGACCGATACCCTCACTCTTAAGAGCCAGACCAGGACCTGATGTTGATGTCACTGCAAGGTTTCCAGCAAAAGAAGCACCTATTGCAGAGCATACACCGGCAATTTCATCCTCCATCTGGAGCGCTTTCACACCAAGATCTTTACGCTTGGCAAGTTCCTGGAGGATATCTGTGGCAGGAGTAATAGGATAACTGCCAAGGAAAAGCGGACGACCACTCTTTTCAGATGCCATGATAAGACCCCATGCTGTTGCAGTATTGCCGTTGATATCAGTATATACACCCGGTTTTGCAGGTTCGCTTTCAATACGGTATGTCGATACTGTTGCATGGATATTGCTTCCATAATTATATCCTGCATTGATAACCTTGGCATTAGCCTCAAAGATTGCAGGTTTTTTGGCAAATTTCTTCCGTAGGAAATGGAGCGCGCTTTCAAGGGGACGGTCAAAGAGCCAGCATACAAGACCGAGCGCAAAAATATTTCTGCATTTCAGTATGCTCTTATTATCAAGACCGCTATCTGCAAGTGCCTCCTTTGTAAGTGAAGTTATAGGCACCTCGACAATCTGCGCTTTTATCCCGAGTTCCTTGAAAGGCTCGTTTGTTGCATAAAGAGCCTTGCGCAAGTCAGCTTCCTTAAAAGAATCGATGTCAACGATGATTACACCACCGGGCTTAACATGATGGAAATTCTGCTTGAGCGCAGCAGGATTCATAGCAACGAGCACATCGCAATGGTCACCGGGGGTGTGAACCTTTGTACCTACACTTACCTGGAATCCACTCACTCCACCGAGACTTCCCTGCGGGGCACGTATTTCTGCCGGATAGTCGGGGAAAGTTGACACCTGATTGCCAATACCTGCCGAAACATTAGTGAAAATGTTTCCGGCAAGCTGCATACCGTCACCGGAGTCACCGGAGAAACGCACAACAACTTTCTCCAGTGTCTTAACATTAGTATCTTCTAACATTACTATTTAATTTGAAATATGTTTTCTGGTATTACGTTTAATATTGTACGCAATAATGTGGTCGGCAAAGTTATTGAATATTTACTAAATATCCATACCAAAATTATAGATTTAAGATTTGCTCAACGTTTAAATCGGAGTGCTTTGCCCCGTTTGCCGCTGAAGAGCACACCATATCTCCACACAACTTCACCATTAACCCATGTAATATCTACTTTCGCTCCGAGAGGCGCTCCTTCAAGAGGCGTCCAGCCACATTTGCTTAACACCATATCAGAAGTTACAGTATATGGCTCGCATTGATCATCTACAAGCACTACATCCGCATAATAGCCAGGACGCAGGAATCCCCTCCGGTCTATGCCATACAGCTTAGCCGGATTATGGCACATCACCTCGATGACCTTTTCAGTAGTAAAGGCACCCTCTGCCGCAAGCGTAAGCATTACCGGCAGCGAGAACTGAATCATAGGCATGCCTGAAACGGCTTTAAGCGCTCCTCCGATTTTCTCTTCAGGAAGATGAGGCGCATGATCGGTTGCGACCACATCTATTACACCATCAGCAACCGCACTGCGGAGAGCAACCCTGTCCTCCGGCATTTTTATTGCCGGGTTACATTTTATGCCACTGCCATACCCACTGTACTGTTCATTGGTGAAAATCAGGTATTGGGGACATGTTTCAGCTGTAATCCTTTTGCTTTCAATTGGTCCCGGTGAAAAGAAAGAGAGTTCCTCCTCTGTCGATATGTGGAGCACATGCAATCTCGCATTATATTTCCGCGCACCCTCAACCGCTTTTCTTGTGGCTTCAACACATGCTTCACGGCTTCGTATAAGAGGATGAAGCTCTACAGGAGCATCTTCACCATATTTTTCAATTACCTTTTTCCTGTTTGCTGAAATAATTGCCTCATCTTCGGCGTGCACGGCAATTAGCGCAGGCACCTCCGCGAAAATACGGGAAACAGTAGATTCGCTGTCAACCAGCATATTTCCCGTCGAGGAACCAAGAAAAAGTTTCACTCCTGCTATTCTGGTATAGTCGGCATTCAGGAGTTCCTCTATATTTGAATTGGTTGCACCTATGAAAAAAGAAAAGTTCGCACTTGACACTTCCCCCGCATGCGCCATTTTGTCCTCCACTGCCGCAACAGTTGTGGTTGCAGGGACAGTGTTCGGCATGTCGATGAAAGAGGTGACACCTCCGGCTACCGCAGCGCGGCTCTCAGAAATCATATCCGCTTTATGGGTCAGCCCGGGGTCACGGAAGTGGACATGCTCATCAATCACTCCCGGCATCACCAGTCTACCATCTGCATCAATAAGGGTATTATTTTCATCAAGCAACGCTTCAGGAACATCCCCTTCGCCTACTTCCGCTATAAATTCTCCATCTATAACCAGGTAACCTGGCACTATAGTGGCATCAAGCGCCAAACGGGCATTATAAATGACAGTCCTCCCAATTTTATTTTCTACCATAGTCAGGATATTTCTTAAATAGGCTTGACAGTTTGAGTTTCATTACTCCGAAGACAGCTTCACTGAAAATACTGCTGTTCATTTTGCTTTCACCAAGCACACGGTTTACGAAAATTATGGGGACTTCCTTAATCTTGAATCCGTATTTGTATGCCGTGAACTTCATTTCTATCTGGAAAGCATATCCTTTAAAACGGATATTATCAAGCGGCAACGCCTCAAGCACCCTTCGGGTATAGCACACAAAACCAGCGGTTGTATCCCTCACAGGGAGTCCTGTGACAATTCTTACATAGGCGGAAGCGTAATAGGACATCACCACTCGACCCATAGGCCAGTTGACAACATTCACTCCGGTGACATAGCGTGAACCTATGGACATATCCGCCCCATCGACAACACACGCATTACGAAGCGGAATCAAGTCTGCGGGGTTATGTGAGAAATCGGCATCCATCTCAAATATATATTCATACCCTTTCGCAAGTGCTTCCTTGAATCCGGCTATATATGCCGTGCCAAGCCCCTGCTTACCCTCGCGCTCTGTAAGATGAATTCTGCCAGGATTCTCTTTTTGAAGCTCCCGCACTATATCAGCAGTGCCATCAGGAGAACCATCATCGATAACAAGTATATCAAACCTGTGGGGCAGATTCAATACCGCCTCAGAAATAGCCCTTATATTTTCCTTTTCATTATAGGTCGGAATAATGACAACGCTATCTGACCTATCTGTTGGTACGATATTTTCTGACATCTTTAAAATTTCAATGTAACACCCGCAAGCCCGGTGATTCCCTGCGCAGGAACGTGACCTATATAATAGTTTGAATGGTTGAAGAGATTCTGCCCATCAGCAAATACCGATATGTGAGGATTGATTTTATATGCGGCGCCAAGCTGGAAAGAACTGAACGAACCTAAATCGAAAGAATGTTCCATCTTTCGTTTTCCCCGCAACATATAACCCAACGTAATATCAAGTTTTTCTAACGGAGACCATTTTGCATTAGCATCAATCACATAACGCGCTCTGTCACGCCATAGATAATATGTATGCTTTATATCATCGCTGCTTGACGCGAATTCTGCAGAGACTTTTGCCTCAAATTTTTCACCACGGCGATAACCCGCTGTCATTCCGGCATGCCATCCACTAACATTCACTCCTTCCAGATCAATAGCCTCCTTAAAAGGCATTATCCAGTTATTCGCCTTCGCATATCCTCCAAATATTTCAAAATACCCACCTTTGAACGGACCGAATACCAAAGTACCATCCAAAGTGAACGGGATATGTGAATTCTGGAAATCAGTATATTGTGCCATGTAAGGCATCTCGTAGTAAAGAGATGCGACAGTATTCTGCACCTCACCTCCTCCTGCGTTGACTTCTACACCAAAGAACGATGACGGAGTATATGCAATCTTAACATCAGGAGCAATGTGGAAAGCCTTACCACTACCATGGGACAAATCAACTTTTACTCCCAAGTCCATAGTAATATCATGAACCGCATAGTGGTAGCCCGGAGTAAAGCGGAGCAACCAGATGTTAGAAGTAGTCGATCCGAAGGAGGAATTTTCTCTATAATACAATGTCTGCTTATCACTTTCTACCAAGAAATCACTCATGCTGGAATGGAGATATGAAAAATCCACTCCCAGAAAAACCTTAGATGCACTTGAGAATGCCTTGAAAACATAACCTGCCAAATTAAACTTATTCTGACGGACCGGATTTAATTTATATCTTCCTATTAAGTAATTATACCATTCGCTTCCGTTAATAAATGCGAATCTTGAAAAGTCTCCCCCTATGCCATAGGATACATCCTCCCGGGTTCCCTTACCCCATTGCAAGGATAAATTTAAATTATTCACTCCTTCCTTGCCATGAAAATTGCGATGGGAATAAGTATAGTCCATCAACGCGGAAAGCTTTGAGTTCTCCCCTGTTGCATGGGTTAGATTGACACTTGCCGACGCTGCATGCTCTGTATAATTATCTCTTGTATCTTTTCCCGGATTAACATAGTCCACCCCTATAGGATGATATGATCTGCCATTGTATTGTAACCATGCTCCGAGAGTGGTCTTTTCAGTGTTCAAAAAACGATATCCGATGGATGCCGCCGCATTGAATTTGGGCATATAGCCTAAAACTGCATAACCCGGGAATATTTCCTCCCCCACATAGGCAGGGTGATGTAGCCCGAGAGTGAATACAGAGGGGGTTACTCCAACCGGACGATCAACAAGGCTATAATTAAGATTCTGCTTCGTTACGGAAGGGAGTGAAATAACCGGCGAAAGGGGAAGTCGGTCCGCATCACGGTACTCTGGCACAATGTCACGTTCAACTTTAATCTCCTTGGTAAGTGATTGTGCCACGGCACCAAATGCCATGCCAATCACTGTTGCGACTAGAATAATTCTTTCTTTTTTCATATCGCCGTTTATTTAAGTCTTTTTTCTATCATTTCAAAAATATCCGCTTCTGTGCCGGGATAGTTCTCTTTTAGCGTCCGCAGGTATTCATCAGCTTCAAATGTTTCGCCTTCCGCCCTCAAAGCATCACTAAGCACAATGAATCCGCGTGCAAGCCAGTAAGCATGCGGAGGATTAGCATTGATAAACTCATCCGCAACCGCCTTTGCATCATCATTCTTGCCCTCTGCAAGCAGACTCTCCGCAAGTGCCACGGCACTCTTTGCGCCAAAAATGTCGGAGGGATTTGCAGATAGATCTTTCCATATCTGCTGTGCGCTCCGTGAGTCACCGCTCCGATTCAGAGCAAGCGCCTTAGAATACCTGATTTCAGCATTATTCGCCTGGGATGCTGCCGATGAGGCAAGTAGGGCATCTGCAACTTCGATTACCTCCGCATCTGAACCCAGCGCAAGAGCGGAACGCATATATCCAAGCCTTGCTTCCTGCAAGTTACGGGCACCTGCCGCCTTCTGTGAAAGTGTGCGGAAAGTTTCAAGGGCGAGTTCACCTTTGCCCAACGCCATCTCTGATTCTGCTTTTATGAGCATAGCATCCTCTGCCGCTGAAGCATCGGGATAAGTTGCGAGCAGACGCTCAGCGTTTTTAAGTGCATTTGCATAGTCGGATGTTATATATGCCGCCTCCGACACATAGAAAAGAGCCTGTGCCTCATGGATCCCTTTCGGGAACTCAGCAAGGTACTTGTACAGTTTCTCAGTCTTGTCATCATTTATGTACTCTGCTTCTGCCGCAGTGAATGCAAGCGCGTCAAGCTCCGAGGGATTGATTGCCGGACCATCAGGAACCGCAGCCATGAACTGTACAAATTGCGATAGATTGCCTTCTTCAGCATATATCCTCTTCAAGTCGTCCACAGCAAGAATAGCTTCCTCACTTGTAGGATAAGTAGTGATAACCTTTTTGTAGCTATCAACAGCCGAGGCTCTATCGCCTTTGTTAAGGTATGTGATGGCAAGCTGAAGAAGACCTTTTCTGCCGTATGCAGTATTGCTATATCTGGAAATAAGATTATTATACACTTCAATTGTCTTTGCAGTATTCCCAAGAGCCGCATAACTTTCTGCTTTCTCCAGAAGTGCCGCAGGAACAAGCGGAGATGCGGGGAACTGCTCCATCATCTCATCCATACGGTTTATTTTGCCGGAGTGATTCTTCTGGAGTCCCATCATTACCGCTTGCTGGAACATCGGGTAATCCCCTGCATTGGGATTCAAAGAATATGCTTTTTCATAACTTTCAGCCGCGTCAGCAAATTTTGAGCTGTAGTATAAGCAGTCGCCGATACGGCTCAAGGCATCCGCTTTCATATCCTTTTCAGCATTGCTATCTGCAATTTTCCTGAAGTTTGCGAGAGCGTCATCATACTTATCCGCCGCGAAAAGCGAATAAGCCAGATTATAACGTGCCAGAAGCGCATTTGTATCTGAAGCAGTTGTACCGTTAAGGTATCTGGTGAAGCAGGTGGCTGCACTGCCATAGTTGCCATTGTCATACATGCATATGCCTTGCCACAAAAGTGCCTGTTTCGCAATTGCAGGGTCAGAGGGAGTCATTGTTGCTGCTTCTGCAAAATGCCTCATAGCCTCGTTTACTTTCCCAGCAGAATATTCACGTGTCCCGAGCATGAACAGGGCACGCTGCTTGGCAAGGAGCATGGATTGAGATGGACGTTTAATTTTTCCGACAACCCTTAGGACATTTTCAAAATCATTGTCGGACATATAACCGTCAAGTATGTATTTTTCAACTTCCGGAGCATACTTGGAGTCGGGGTAGCGAGTAAGGAAATTTTCAAACAACGCTACAGAATTGCCAAACGGGGTGCGACCGCCATTTGATTTTGCCACCGCATAGTTATATAACGCCTCTTCAGATACCTGCTTGTCAAAATTCATCTTATACGCTTTCTCAAATGACATAAGCGCAGATGTAGGATTGCCATCGGCTACATAGCACTGACCCAGATACAGGTTTGCACTCTGTCCCATAGCATCATCCTGTGATGTGACCTTCTTGAACATAGATGCAGCCGCGCCATAGTTGCCGCTGTGGTATTCGCTCACGCCAAGAATATATGCTGCAGACGGCAAGATATCCTCACCGCTCTCGGCGACATAAGTCTGTAGGTAAGGAATTGCTTCTGCTTCGCGCCCGAGGTTGAAAAGCGATTCTCCAGCTATGCGCGATGCTTCTGCGTTATATTCCAGCACTGCCTTTGACGCGATGACTGCACGGGCATATTCAAGCGCCTTGTCAAACTTGTGCTGCACAAATTCAATCTGGGCGATATAGTATTTTGCCATCGGTCCAAACTTGGCATTTGAAGCTACAGCCTGAAAAGCTGGGAGCGCCGCAGAATAATTTCCTTTGGTATAAGCTATGTATGCCGAATAAAATTCCTTTTCCACACGATATGACCCTGTAGAGGAAAGTTGCGAGAAAAGTGACTCAGCTTTTTCAACATCTCCTACAGCAAGGTATGAGTAAGCTTTATGGTACAGTAGCTCTTGCGCAGATGGTGCAGCGAAATTATCCGGCGTAATAGTAACATACAGGCTTAGCGCGGATTTAAAGTTCTCTGAATTAAAGTAACTGTTGCCCAATGCAAGGATTGCCTCTGCACGAAGCGGCGATGCCGGATATTTTCCAATCCACTCTTTCAACTTGGAGCGTGAGGAATCCCCCCCTTCGCGTAACGCGGCAATAGCTTCGAGGAAACCGGCTTCCTCAATCTGCGCCGGAGTAGGATTAAGAGATTTTAGTTTTGAGAGCTGGTCTACGCATCCAACCGGATTATTGTCACCAAGCATTTTTCGTGCGCGGGAAAGGTATCCCGCCGCATCCGGAGAATTTAGCTGAGCATAGGCACTCGACGCAAAAATGGTAAGTCCGAGTGCTACCGAGGCTAATCTAAGGCATTTCATTGTCGTAAAGATTATTCTTTGCACAAAGTTACAATATTTTTGAGGAAACGAATATAAAGAGGCATAAATAAGAAATGCCCTCCGCAGGTAAAATCCGCGAAGGGCATATAAACTGGTAAAATTAATATTATGCTTTGTCAGCAAGGCGCTGTTTCATCTGCTCGGTTTCTTTTTCATAACCGGGCTTTTCGAGGAGCGCAAACATATTCTTCTTGTAGGCTTCCACACCCGGCTGATTAAATGGATTAACTCCAAGCATATAGCCGCTGATGCCACAAGCTTTTTCAAAGAAATAGATAAGCTGCCCGATATATTCCTCACGAAGGGCGGGAAGAGTGATTACTATGTTAGGCACTCCACCGTCGATATGGGCAATTCTGGTGCCAAGTTCAGCCATCTTATTCACTTTGTCTATCCTTTTACCTGCAAGGAAGTTAAGACCGTCAAGGTTTGCATTGTCAGTAGGAACGATAACCTCATGAGCCTGTTCCTCAAGTGTGAGCACTGTTTCAAAGATGGTGCGCTCACCGTCCTGAATCCACTGACCCATGGAATGGAGGTCGGTGGTCAAGTCAACAGATGCGGGGAAAATGCCCTTTCCGTCCTTGCCTTCACTCTCGCCGTAAAGCTGCTTCCACCACTCAGCAAAGTAATGGAGCTTCGGACAATAGTTAGCGAGAATTTCAATTTTCTTACCGGCGCGGTAAAGTGCATTTCTGGTCTGGGCATAAAGCTGTGCGGGATTCTGCTCTCCAGGTTGTGCTGTGATTTTTTCCATTTCAGCTGCACCCTGCATAAGAGCTTTGATGTCATATCCAGCAACCGCAATAGGAAGGAGACCTACTGGAGAAAGCACAGAGAATCGTCCTCCGACATTATCTGCGATTACAAATGTCTTGTATCCTTCTTCAGTAGCAAGCTGGCGAAGCGCACCACGCTTTTCATCGGTGATTGCAACAATTCGTTCAGCTGCTTGTGCTTTGCCAACCTTTCGTTCAAGCATGTCTTTGAGCAAGCGGAAAGCAATTGCCGGCTCTGTGGTTGTTCCGCTCTTTGAAATTACGATAATACCGAATTTCTTGTCATTGAGCAGATCCATGAGTTCAAACATGTAATCTTCACCGATATTCTGTCCGGCGAAAATAACTTTGGGATTTCCGGCGGGTAACTTATATGCTGCAAAAGAGTCGCTGAGCGCCTCAATAACAGCCTTCGCACCAAGATATGAGCCGCCGATGCCTATGCACACAACGTACTCACAACTTTTCTGCAGTTTAGCGGCTGTAGCTTCAATATCCTCAAGGAGTGACTGCGGTGTTGCTGTGGGAAGATCAACCCAACCAAGGAAGTCATTTCCGGCTCCTGTGCCTTCGTCAACAGTAGCGAGGCATTTCTGAGCCTCAGCATCAAGTGCTTTTATGCTGTCAGCACTTACAGTCTGATAAACAGACGAAACATTTACTTCAATTGTCTTCATAGGCGTATATTTTAGTTTAATAATCAAATGAATGTGTCAGACATGTCATGTATGGCTTTTGCGGGATTCACTCCCCGGTACAATATGTCGTAAACTCCGTCAAGTATCGGCATCGGCACATCGTAATGCTCATTTATCTCATGTATGCACTTCGTACCGTAATAACCTTCTGCTGTCTGCTCCATCTCCATCCGTGCCGCCTTAACAGAATAGCCTCTGCCTATCATAGAACCAAAGTTATGGTTGCGGCTGAAGCGGGAATATGATGTAACAAGCAGATCTCCAAGATATACGGAGTCGCATATCTGCCTCGGACGTGGATACACGGTATTTACAAAACGCTCCATTTCCCTGATTGCATTGCTCACAAGCATGGCAAGGAAATTATCGCCGCTTTTAAGCCCGTGCACAATCCCCGCTGCAATAGAATAAACATTTTTCAATACCGCTGCATATTCAATGCCATTAACATCGGTTGAAGTAATGGTTTTAAGCGCCTTACCACTGAGACAGTTGGCAAATTTTTCAGCAATGAATATATCATTACATCCAATCGTGAGATAACTCTGACGACCGAGCGCCACTTCTTCAGCATGACAGGGACCACTGACAACAAGCGTATTCTTAGCTTTTATGCCAAACCTCTCCTGCATGTAAGTGGAAATAATCTGATTGTCGTCAGGAACAATTCCTTTCACTGCCGACACGACATATTTATCGGAGATGTCGACCTTGATTTTGTCAACATGCTCCTTAAAATATGGTGAGGGCATAACAAGCAGAAGCGTGTCGGCATGAGAACATACATAATTGATGTCAGACGAGAATTCAATCCTCTCAATGTCGAAAACCACATCACTAAGATATGCGGGGTTGCGGCGCAGCCTCTTGAAATCGGCTATGCGGTCGTCACGGCGCATATACCATAGTATCGTCTCGCAGTTGTCAAGCAGAAGTTTTGCAAGCGCGGTTGCCCAACTTCCGCCACCCATCACTGCTACTGTTCCAGGGAAATTCATGGTGGTATAACAATTAAGGTAATGCCGGAGTTTAATCTTCGGTTGCAGGATTCTTCTCTGCTGCAACAGAAATCCAACCTTTGACAGCATCCACGGTCGGATTTACCAGCTCAAGTTTAAATTTCTTGTTCAACCCGCACAAATCCTGCTGCAACTTTCCAGCTGATGCAACTGTTGCAAGTTGCGCTACGGTCAACACACCGAGTTTGTGAAGAGGAGCAACCCATTCTTCAGGTACTCCAACAACAGCAAATGCGTCTGCATTGTCACGCTTCTGAACCTTTTCCGGACGCATCTGAGGGAAGAATAGCACCTCCTGAATAGTTGTCTGACCTGTCATGAGCATGACAAGGCGATCCATGCCGATACCCATACCTGATGTCGGAGGCATGCCATATTCAAGGGCGCGTATAAAATCGTGATCAATAATCATCGCTTCATCATCACCCTTCTCACTAAGGCGCATCTGCTCAACAAAGCGCTCATACTGGTCAATAGGATCATTCAACTCTGAATATGCATTAGCAAGCTCCTTGCCGTTTACCATAAGCTCAAAACGCTCCGTCAAGTCCGGATTATTGCGATGACGCTTGGTGAGCGGGGACATTTCAATAGGATAATCTATAATAAAAGTAGGCTGGATATATTTCCCTTCAGAGGTTTCGCCAAAAATTTCGTCAATGAGCTTACCTTTGCCCATAGAGTCCTCAACTTCTACCCCGAGGTTCTTGCACACTTCGCGCAACTGAGCCTCATCCATCCCGGTAATGTCCACTCCGGTGTTTTCTTTAATTGCGTCAATCATAGTGACACGGCGGAATGGAGCTTTGAAATTTATAATGTTGTCACCAACCTTCACTTCTGTTGTGCCATTGACATCAAGACATATCTTTTCAAGAAGCTGTTCAGTGAACTTCATCATCCAGTTATAGTCCTTGTATGCCACATAAATTTCCATGCAGGTAAATTCCGGATTATGGGTTCGGTCCATACCTTCATTGCGGAAATTCTTGGAGAATTCATATACACCCTCGAAGCCACCGACAATAAGACGCTTAAGGTAAAGTTCATCCGCAATACGCAGGTATAGCGGAATATCCAAAGCATTGTGATGGGTAATGAAGGGACGTGCCGAAGCTCCACCGGGAATAGACTGGAGAATCGGAGTCTCCACCTCGGTATAACCAGCGTTGTTGAAAAATTCGCGCATAGAGTTATATACCTTTGTGCGCTTCATGAATATTTCTTTCACACCATCGTTAACCACGAGGTCAACATATCTGCGGCGATAACGGAGCTCAGGATCATCAAAAGCATCGTATGTCACTCCATCCTTAACTTTTACAATAGG
This sequence comes from Bacteroidales bacterium GP2, assembly GCA_001701115.1. Lineage (GTDB taxonomy): Bacteria > Bacteroidota > Bacteroidia > Bacteroidales > Muribaculaceae > Paramuribaculum. The sequence goes on along the minus strand of DAAJ01000106.1, from coordinate 6,566 downwards.
CAACGGACGGAGTGATTTGCCAAGGAAAGTAATTTTTTCGGCATGGACTGTGATTTCACCCATCTGGGTGCGGAACACATATCCTTCAACCCCGATAAAATCACCAATGTCAAGAAGTTTCTTAATTACGGTATTGTAAAATTCCTTATCCTCGCCGGGACACAAATCATCGCGGCTCACATAAACCTGTATCCTCCCTTCTGAATCCTGAATTTCAAGGAAAGATGCCTTGCCCATAATGCGGCGGCTCATAACCCTGCCTGCAATTGTCACCTCACGGCGCGGAGCATCATCGGAAAAATCTCTCTTTATCTCATCTGTGTGAGCTGTAACTTTATATTCGGCAGCAGGAAACGGGTCAATACCACGATTGCGGAGCTCTTCAAGACTGCCCCGGCGTACAATTTCCTGTTCACTCAGCTCAAGAATATTCTTAGTTGCCATAATTATCCAATTTTATGAAATATCTGCAAAATTAGTAATAAATCATAGCCCAGCCAAAAGCATCTGTTGAGTAATAGCGGCAAATACCGCGATTTCCGGGGATATAATGTCAAATATGCAGGATATCCTTGAACATCTTCACTACCTCAGGCTTGCCTGTGTGCTTGCCCTTGTCCTCACTCAGTTTGCAGGTGTCATTATAAAAATCCCACGACTCCGTAATTTTAACCTCTGTTAGTTTGATTACAATATTACGAGGTTTCACTCCCGGGAAATCATTAGTAAAGTGAGTACCTATTCCAAATGAGGGTATGCACTTTCCTTGAGCATAATGCTGCAGCTTAATTGCATCATCCGTGTTCAGGGCATTACTGAACACGACCTGTTTCGTCGCAGGATCTATACTAAGGCTTCTGTATTTAGCAACGATTTTTTCAAGTTGCTCATAGTTGTCACCACTGTCTACCCTAAGCCCTTTGAACATATTGGCATAATCCTCTGAAAAATTAAGGCTGAAAATATTCCAACCGTATGTATCATAAAGGAATGTGCCGAGCGCACCACGATATGTCGCCGCCCATGCTCCCATTGCAAGATGATTAGCCATCTGAGGACCAAACATTCCGGCGATAGCACAAATCAGTTCATGCGCCATTGTGCCAACAGGAATAAGGTCGTATTTCATGGCAAAGTACACATTGCTTGTTCCTACAAATCGCCCCGAGCCTTTAATCTCTTTTCCACACTCAGCCATTGCCCTGACAAGAGTGTCCTGCGCCGCAAAGGAAGCCCTGCGCCTCGTACCGAAATCACTGTAGCAGCATCCCGCTTCAATTAGCCTGCGAGCTTTTTCTTTAGACTTTGAGTAGCAATACTCGATGTCTATGTTTTTAACCTCACCAGTCATTTCGTAGTACAATTCTGAAATTATGGCAAGTACTTTTACCTCCAGCAATATCGTTGCGCTCCAGGAACCCTCGAACTCCACTGAAAGATGCCCCTCATTATCCTGCTCCACACGCACCCAATCGCTGCTATAGCGGAATCCTTTCAAGTAAGTATAGAACCAAAAGGGGATATAGGGACAGCGTCGTTTCATAAAATCAACCTCTTCATCGGTTATCACCACATTTTCAAGCATTTTAATCTGCTCACGCAATTCAGCCGCGAAGCCAACGGGATAAACGGTATTGTCCCGGTCTGTGAACGCATACTTAACCTGTGCCCGCGGATAGTTGTCGATTACTGCGCAGCACATGGTGAACTTATATAAATCGTCGTCTGTGAAATGTGTTATTATCTGGCGCATATACTTAGATTCTCCTTTATATATTGTGAAAGTTTGTCTCCACCGTCAAGACTTGGGGAAAAAGATACAAGTACATTGAATTTTATCTCTGGGAACAATGCAACCGCATCCTTGAGGGTTGACAACACGCATACATCGCCGGCAAGACCGCATATATCTATCTCTGATATGTCATACCCTTTTATTAATGCACTTATAGCATCTACCGCACCGGGTGTCTGAAATATGGAATATTCCTCCCGGTTCTTGTCCTCACCTTTATGCATCACTGCCACTACTCCAGATGTAGAGAATGCCGGCTCAAAAACCTCCGGAACTATTGCAGCCCCGACACTGTCACTGACACAATGCCTTACCCACGGTCCGCCACATGGCTTGAAAGATGAATGGCAATAAGGATGGTTATCAGCGGTGATTAACTTTACAGCATACTCACTGCCATGATCATTAAGGTACGTTCCAAGCGCGGACATAGCTTCCTTAGCGCCTGGTACCGGAAGAGTTCCATCAACAAAGTCAACCTGCGGGTCGACAATAATCAACATTTTTTCCACTTGTTTTCTTTTTGAGTCTTTTTTACCTCCTTGGAAATCTCATCAAGCAACTGCCTATCCATTGTAGCTTCTACAAGCTCCTTAGAAAACGACACCATTCCCTTTGCCGTTTCCGTACGAAGAAAAGCGGGGTCAAGCCCTGTGTCGCCTAAGCGCCACCGGTCAAGCGCATCAGCATCCTTGAAGATACAAAAAAGCTTATTCACGTAATCCCTGCTTTCATGGAACTGCTGTGTTATCCTATCAAACCCTTTAGTATCGTCTAAGTCATGGAATTTCATCAGCAATCCAGATTCAGGATGAAAACGTATCTCCGGATGCTTTCCGCAATACTCGTGATAGTACACCGCCGCCCTCGCCCCATGTCCGGTGTCGAGGTAATCGTCTCTCCGCCTTGAGTCATGCCATACAGCCGCATGAGCAAGGATTTCCATCGCTTCAGCATTGTCTGGTATCTCCTGCCCTGCTATGAGGAGTGCATATAAAAGCACGCGCTCATAATGGGGCATGCCATGAATCGCGCTGTCAGGCATGCTGTACCTTACAGCGGAGTACATATAGTCTCTCCACTTATGGAACAACTGCCTGACAGGCTCGCTATAATCGCTTAATAGTTTTTCTTCAATAACCATTATTGTCCAAAGGCAGCATGCTTGACACGCTCTCTTTGTTGAGGTAATATAGTCGTGCACGAACTTGCTTAGCTCCTTCCGGCACATCGATGGGAGCTGTGTACAACGTTGAGTTGCTATCCGGATCGGTTCCATCAAGAGTATAACGGATTTCCGCACCCTCGTATGGGGAATTCATGAGAATCTTGCCGCCCTCGACCTTAACGCCAGGTTGACGCATATGGAAATTGACCCTGCGCCCTGCAAGGAAAGGAAGCTCATGTTTATTAAGGACCTGATTAAACTTAGCATGATTATATGTTGTGTCGGAGTTCCATGCACGTTCTGCCATTCCAAGCATCTTGGGGAACAAATACAGATCCATCATTTCCGGTCCTCTTACTGTTTCGCTCCATAGCTGACCCTGCACACCGACGACTTTGCCCCCCGGCTGCTCCGGAGCAAGCACTGAAGGATAAGCGTCAAGCGCATTAAATTCATCAGTAATCATAGCCCAACCGAGTCCATGCTCATCGGGATGCCCACTGTAAGGCTGGTCAAAATAGAAACCATGAGCTGTAGAAAGGACTACCGGTGCACCAACCTGCTGCGCTTTGATAGCAGGAAGAACTTTTTCTTTGCCCTGCGGCCAGGTAACCCAAAGATTTACAAATTCAATGTATGGAGAAATGCTCTTGGCTGTATTTTCCTCTTTACCGAGGACGATTTCCTGCCATCCAGCCATCTTGAGACCGCGTTCCTTCAAAGCATTGCCCATCCATTTAACCCAATATGCGTGAAGGTCGCTTTCACTTTGCATATTGTTTTCTTTCATGAACTTTATAGCTGAAGGTGAACCACTCCATGCTCCGTGGGGCACTTCGTCACCGCCAATATGGATAGTTTCAAGAGGCACACCTGCATCTTTGTACATGGCAATTATTTCATCGAACACTTTCTCCATGAATTTATAGGTGCCTGGTACCGCAGGATTCATTACATTGTCGCCAAAGTCCTGTGCTGAACGGTAAAGTGAGGTATCACCATCCTCTATAAGCCTGTAAGTAGCATCACCTGTGTTGCGGTAACGCGCCTCCATAGCTTTGCGTGCTGCACGCGCATGCCCCGGAGTTTCAATTTCAGGAATTACTGTCACACCGCGAGCAGCGCAGTATTTAAGGAAATCGATAAACTCGGCACGGGTGATATAACCGTTTGCAGTGCCTCCTTCTGTATCGGCACGCCCGTCACCGGAATAAATCTGAGCAAGGAAATCTTTCTCATCAGTGGTATAGCCACGCTTGCTTCCATATTGGGTAAGTTCCGGCAAACCGGGAATCTCAAGACGCCACGCCTCATCATCTATAAAGTGGAACTGAAGATGGTTAAGGCGGTAGTCAGCCATGACATCGACAAATTTCTTCATCTGGTCAAGTGACTGGTTGTTTCTCGCAATATCAATCATAACTCCACGGTAACCGTAATCAGGCCAGTCTTCAACCACAGCGGCGGGAAGTTTTCCACCATTCATTTTAAGCAGTTTCTCAAGCGTACGGCTTGCAGTATATAATGCCTTCTGGCTTGCTCCTTCAATTGTGATACCTTCCGGAGTTACAGTAAGACGGTAAAATTCGGGATTATCATGCTTGATGAGTTTTGGGGTTTTGTCTCCACCTGTGTAAGTGCCCTCACCTAATTTAACACTCTTGAAAGAGGGAACGATATCGTAAGCACCTGCTTTAGCACCACTATTCAATGCTTCATTTATCTCGTAGAACTTATCAGCGGGGAGCATACGGTCTTTGCCGGGAAGAGTCCATTGCTCGGGACGCTCTGTACCGCTAAGACGGGTAAACTTCACATCAAAAGGCTTGCCGGCGGCATTTACACCATGAACACCATCCGCTCCATAGCTGTACTGTGTCATTGTGCCAGAGGTAACAATATCCACTACCACACTGTCAGTACCCTCTGCAAACCGGGGAGAAGCGATGTAATAGTAACCGGGAATAATACGCGCCACAGTGTCAGCAGGATTAACCGCTGTCATCTTTCTGTCAAATTGGTTAAAAGCAAGACGTGAAAGACCGGACAAGTCACCTTTAATGATAAACCGCTGCACATATTCCGGTTTTCCGTCGGCACCGATACGGTTCATGAGATTCTGCCACGCAACTTCCATCGGAGCTGCTGTAGCACTAATGCCAGCGGTAAGCAATACCGCGGCTGCAAGTTCTTTAAGCATAGGTATTAAATTTATTTTTGGCAAATATAGCCATTTCGCACGGATTGCGAACAAATCCAACAAGTTTTATTTGCTTGTTATACATATATGCATAAAAAATCCCGGCAATTCCGTTGGGAACGCCGGGACTTCGATACAGTTCTATGACTAACGGATTACTCCGCGCATTTTGCTTTTATAAATTCACGGTTGAGACGCGCGATATTGCTCAGAGGAATATTCTTCGGGCATTCAGCAGCGCATGCGCCTGTATTGGTGCAATTGCCGAATCCGAGTTCATCCATCTTTTTGACCATTGCGCGAGCACGGCGTTTACGTTCAACCTGTCCCTGGGGAAGAAGAGCAAACTGGCTAACTTTGGCTGACACGAAGAGCATTGCAGAGCCATTCTTACAAGCTGCTACACAAGCTCCGCAACCGATACATGTTGCTGAGTCCATAGCAATGTCAGCAACTTCCTTAGAGATAGGAGTAGCGTTTGCGTCAGGAGCACCGCCGCAGTTGAATGACACATAACCGCCTGCCTGCTGAATCTGGTCAAATGCGTTACGGTTAACCATGAGGTCGCGGATAACCGGGAAAGCAGCTGAACGCCAGGGTTCAATGGTGATTGTGTCACCATCTTTGAACTTGCGCATGTGGAGCTGGCAGGTTGTGATGCCCTGTACCGGTCCGTGGGGATGACCGTTGATATAGAGCGAGCACATACCGCAGATACCTTCACGGCAGTCGCTGTCAAACACTACAGGCTCCTCACCTTTTTCAACAAGCTGCTGGTTGAGCATGTCGAGCATTTCAAGGAAGCTGCTGCCTGTCGACACGTTGTCAAGGTGATATGTGGCGAACTGGCCTTTCTCTTTAGGACCACGTTGACGCCAAATTTTCAGATTTACGCTGATTGTTGTTTCCATTTGATATGATTTGTTATTTGGTAGGCCCTGCCGACGGTAGCCCGGCAGCAGAACCCCGTGGTTTAAAGTTTATGACTTATAGTTACGTGTCTGTACCTGGATAGCTTCGTACTTGAGAGGCTCTTTCAGGAGAACGGGCTTCTCGTTGTCGCCGGTATACTTCCAGCAGCTCACATACATATAGTGCTCGTCATC
>DAAJ01000106.1:0-287 GCA_001701115.1 Bacteroidales bacterium GP2 | reverse complement strand
CCGTCAGCAGTCTGGTACTCTTCACGGAAGTGAGCGCCACAGCTTTCATTGCGGTGGAGAGCGTCGATAGCCATCATCTTAGCCATAACGAGGAAGTCCTCAAGGCGGAGAGCTTTTTCAAGCTCGGTGTTGAGGTCATCAGCACGTCCAACGATACGGAGGTCGGTATAGAATTCTTTGCGCACATCCTCAAGTTCGTCAATAGCTTTCACAAGGCTCTGGAGTGTACGACCCATGCCTACGAGGTTCCACATGACATGACCGAGACGTTTGTGGATTTCATCGGG
>DAAJ01000037.1:287-3584 GCA_001701115.1 Bacteroidales bacterium GP2 | reverse complement strand
GGCGAAGGTTGCTACGTATATCAGTCAATGCACAATGCATGTCTTAACCTCTGCCGTATCAAGACTCGTGACCAGCTTACTCTCGACAAGATCGGCTATCTTACTCAGTTCCCGCAGTATCCTAACGAAAAATTCGGCGACTGTGTGCCTCGTTCAGGTAACATCGAAGGTGGCGGCGTGCTCGGCTGGACCTATAAATGTAAACCTGCAGGTGATATGGACTCAGCTATTGATGCCAACAACTATGTATACATCATCCTTCAGCGTGGTGCCAAGGACTTCGAGGCAGCATGTAAGGCAATGGGCTTCGAGGACTGGCTTACCAATCCTGATTTCAATACAGCCGACGCTCGTGACCGCAACAAACAGGAAATTTACAAACGTGTCGGCGAATGGACTGCCGACAAGACCAAATTTGAGGTTACAGAAATCCTTGGCAAATATGGCGTGCCTGTAGGTCCGGTGCTTTCAACAAAAGAAGTCATGTCTGACGAAAGCCTTTACGACGGCAATACACTTGTACGCATCAACCAGGGTGGCGAAATCGGCGAATTCGTAACAGTAGGTTGCCCGTTCACCCTCAGCAACTACCAGCCTACATACGGTCCTGCACCTACACTTGGCGGTAACAATGAAGAGGTTCTTACCTCACTTGGTTACACCGCAGAGCAGCAGGCAGAATTTGCTAAGAACGGCACAACAGAACCTCTTGCAAACGGCGCAATGTGATTCACCGCATAAATAATCACAACTAACAAACAGATCAGCGGAGCGGGGCACCGTACACCGGTCTTCGCCCCGCTTTTCATTTCAAAATTCAAGTAAAAAATCCAAAAATCACAATTATGGCTACAACAAACACAACCACTCCCGCCACCAAACCGGAATTTCCGGAACAGGTGACCGGCATGTATATTCTCGCCGAAGCATTGCGCCGCGTTGGTATTCAGGACGTTTATGGTCTTGTCGGCATTCCTGTTACTGAAGTTGCATACGCAATGCAGAAAATAGGAATGAACTATTACGGATTCCGCTTTGAGCAGCAGGCAGGCATGGCAGCTGCAACCCACGGTTTCCTTACAAAAACTCCCGGTGTGCTCCTCACCGTTTCTTCACTCGGCTTCCTCAACGGGCTCACTGCCACCGCAAATGCCACAATCAACTGCTACCCGATGATTCAGATTTCAGGAGCATCAGATCCCACTATGGTGGATATGAACATGGGTACATACGAGCAGCTCGACCAGCTCAACACAGCACGTCCACTTGTAAAAGCAGCTTTCCGTTGCTCATACGCAAAGGATATTCCTTCAGCAGTGGCAAGAGCATACCGCGCAGCAGTTAGCGGTCGTCCCGGTGGTGTCTACATTGACATGACAACCCCCGCACTCGCTGAAATCATGAACCGCGAGGATGCAGAAAAACTTTTCTATGAACCTGTTGACATTTACTCTGAAGTTGCTCCTAACGCAGCATCAGTGGAACGCGCAGCAGAAATCCTCGCAGCGGCAAAACGTCCTGCAATTCTTCTCGGCAAAGGTGCTGCATACGCACAGGCAGAGGACAAAATCAAGGAACTCGTTGACACCTACAAGATTCCTTATCTCGCAATGTCCATGGCAAAGGGACTGCTTCCCGACAATGCTCCTCTGAGCGCGCTTTCATGCCGCTCAACCATCATGGAAAAAGCAGATGTAGTGATGGTTATCGGCGCACGAATCAACTGGATGCTCCAGTTTGGACGCGGCAAATGGAATCCTGACATGAAGTTCATCCAACTTGATGTGGAACCTCAGGAAATCGACCGCAATGTTCCTGTTGCTGCGCCGGTGGTAGGCGATATGAACCTTTCACTGGATGCTATCCTCACAGCACTCAAAGGCAAAACAATGCAGACCGACCCGACTTGGGTGCCCTCACTCCAGGCTGAGTCAAAAGAGAAAAATGCCAAGTTCGCTACACGCCTTTCAGATGCCCTCACAGCATCTCCGATGAACCACTGGACAGCTATCAGCGCAATCAAGCCTGTGCTTGAAAGCAATCCTGATGTAATTCTCATCAACGAAGGTGCAAACACCCTTGATGACACCCGCGATTCTGTGGATATGTCACTTCCCCGCCATCGTGTTGACTGCGCTACATGGTCAATCATGGGCATGGGCATGGGTTCTGCTATCGGAGCAGCCGTTTCCACCGGCAAGAGTGTGGTTGCTGTCGAAGGTGACTCAGCATTCGGATTCTCAGGAATGGACTTCGCTACCATCTGCCGCTATAAACTTCCTGTAACAGTTGTAATTTTCAACAACGGTGGCATTTACAACGGCATCGGAGTCAACCCCTCTGGCGCTGCAGCACCTGCACCGACAACCCTTGACATCAATGCCCGCTATGACAAAATCGGTGAAGCATTCGGGGCAAAGAGCTATTATGTGACAACCCCTGATGAACTCAAATCCGCACTCGAAGAGGCTATCGCATCACGCCAGCCTGCCATGATTGACGTGCAGCTTGCAGCCGACTCAGGCAAAGAGAGCGGACACATCGGTTACCTCAACCCAACCCCGCTTATTGAATATACCGTTTAATTTCCCAGACGGATGTATAACGCCCTAAATTTCAAATTATGGAACATATAATACTATACGCTATCGTCCCGATTATCGTGGTGATGCTTGCGGGCTTCATTTCGGGAAAGAAAGGTATCTTCACAGGTGATGACGCGAAGAAATTCAACAAAGTTGTGCTTGACTACGCCCTCCCTGCAGCGCTCTTCGTATCAATCGTCCAGGCAAGCCGTGAAGATCTTGCAAAAGACTTGAAACTAACACTCGTGTCCCTCATAGGCATCATGGGCTGTTTCATGCTCGTTTACTTTATCTTCCGCTATTGCTTCAAGAAAAATACCGGAGCAGACGCAGCGGTATCGGCACTTATCAGCGGCTCACCGACAATCGGCTTCCTTGGGTTTGCAGTGCTTGAACCTATATTCGGCACAACCCCGGCTGTCGCACTTGTTGTAGCTATCGTAGGTATCGTTGTAAATGCAGTAGGTATACCGGTAGGTCTTTCACTGATGAACGCCNNAAGTCTTTTGCAAGATCTTGCATGGCTTGCTGAAACAGATCCTAACAAGAAAAAAGAAAGCGCATGGAAACCTGTTATCCACGCTCTTGAGCAGCCTGTGGCATGGGCGCCGATTCTTGCAGTAATCCTGGTGCTCTGCGGGCTCAAATGGCCGGCTTACCTCAGCCCTTCATTCGACCTTATTGCAAAAGCTAATGCTTCACTTGCAGTATT
>DAAJ01000037.1:0-161 GCA_001701115.1 Bacteroidales bacterium GP2 | reverse complement strand
TTCAACCTCAAGATGCTTGTTGTAGCAGCAGCTCTTCCCCCTGCATTCTCAGGCATTATCATCGCCGACGAGTATAACACTTATGTGGCAACCGGCACATCATCCCTTACCCTTAGCGTAATACTCTTCATCGGATTCTGTCCTCTCTGGATTTGGCTTAC
>DAAJ01000132.1:39572-57664 GCA_001701115.1 Bacteroidales bacterium GP2 | reverse complement strand
TAAGGCATAATCGGCGCCCTCTGTGCTATTATATTGAAATATTTAGTACCTTTGCAATTGCTCATGGTGCGCAATGCGCTTTCGGGCATGATAAAATAACCAATGAAACTGAGAGGGCAAGACATATTCCGACTCTGCTGCATCACGCTCCTTTGGCTTGCGTTATGCTATTTAGTAGTGTCGACCCAGAGGTTCAACCTCCGTGTCGCCTTTATCCTCGTAGCGTCCGGAATAATTGTGTTCGTGCCTCTGTATAAGAAATATGTACGCTCAAAAGACAATGACAACTCTTCAAGTTCAAGCAGATGAGTCTGTTCATAAGCCGGATGCCAAGCTGTATCCGCTATTGAGCTCGATTAATTCGCCGGAGGACCTGCGCAAGTTGCCGGTGGATGCTTTGGGCGGTGTGTGTGTTGACATCCGCCGTTTCCTCATAGACAGCCTCTCGTCCAATCCGGGGCATTTCGCCTCAAGCATGGGCGTGGTTGAGCTGACAGTTGCGCTTCACTATGTTTTCAATACCCCCTACGACCGTATTGTCTGGGATGTAGGTCATCAGGCATACGGGCATAAGCTGCTTACAGGCAGGGCAGAGCGGTTTCACACAAACCGCAAGCTCGGCGGCATCAGCGGGTTTCCCAACCCGGATGAGAGCGAGTATGACACCTTTACGGCAGGACACGCTTCCAACTCTATCTCCGCGGCGCTCGGCATGGCTGCGGCAAGCGCGCTGAAAAAGGAGGAACCGCCCCGCCATGTGGTTGCTGTAATAGGTGACGCCTCTATCAGCGGCGGGCTCGCTTTTGAGGGGCTGAACAATGCGGCGAATACAAACAGCAACCTGCTCATTATTCTCAACGACAACGATATGTCGATTGACCGCAATGTAGGTTCGCTAAATTCCTATCTCGCGCATCTCACCGCCTCGAAAAGTTACAACAATTTCCGATACAAATTGGCAAAGTTGGCACGCCGCCTTGGGCTTGTGACAGACAGTGGCAAGGGGCGCATCCAAAGGTTCAACAATAGCCTCAAATCCCTTATCACTAAGGAGCAGAATATTTTTGAAGGGCTTAATATACGTTATTTCGGACCATTTGACGGTCACGATTTGCCGAGGATTATCAGGGTGCTCAATGACATAAAGGATATTCCCGGACCAAGGTTGCTGCACTTGCGCACCGTCAAGGGCAAAGGCTTTGCGCCTGCGGAAAATGACCCCGCGCCGTGGCATGCACCCGGATGCTTCGACCCTGAGAGCGGGGAGCGCAAAGGGGAGGCGGATGACAAGCATAGCCCTAAGTTCCAGAACGTATTCGGGGAGACCCTTAAGGAACTTGCGCTGAAAAATGACCGCATTGTCGGCATCACCGCCGCAATGTCCTCAGGCACATCCATGAGCATGGTGCAGGAGGTGCTGCCGGACAGGGTGTTTGACGTTGGTATTTCCGAAGGGCACGCGGTTACATTTGCCGGCGGTCTTGCAAAAGAAGGGATGTTGCCATTTGTCGCAATATATTCAGCCTTCATCCAGAGGGCATACGATAATATTATCCATGATGTTGCTGTTCAGGCGCTTCCTGTGACGTTCTGCATCGACCGTGCGGGATTGGTAGGGGAAGACGGAGTGACGCACCACGGCGTTCTTGACCTTGCATATATGCGTGCTATTCCCGGAATGACAGTCGCCGCTCCGCGTGATGCCGACACCCTGCGCTCGTTGCTGTTTACCGCGCAGCTCCCAGGGCGTAAAGGCGCATGGGCTATCCGTTATCCTCGCGGTCGCGGTCATTGTGAAAATCCCGATGCGCCGCTCACGCCTATTATAATAGGTAAAGGGGAGCAGTTGCGTGAGGGTTCTGATGTGAGCGTGCTGAGCATCGGTGCGATTGCTTCTGAAGTGAAAAAAGGGCTTGACCTTGCAGCTCAGAGAGGCGTCAGCGCAAGCCATTACGATATGATTTTCCTTAAACCGCTTGACGAGGAGATTCTCAGGAAAGTGGCTGAGGAGGGCAAGCCGGTGGTTACTGTTGAGGACGGCACTGTTGAGGGCGGTCTCGGTGGAGCGGTGCTTGAATGGCTAAGTGCCAACGGTTATACAATTCCCGTTACGCGCATTGGCGTGCCCGATGCCTTTGTGCCGCAGGGCAAAGTGCCGCAGCTTTTCAAGCTGTGCGGCATGGATGCTGAGGCTATAGCTGAAGCGGTTGTCAAAGCAGGAAAGGAGGGCGTTGGGAAATGAAGATAGTCATTGCCGGTGCCGGGGAAGTTGGCTCACATCTGGCAAAGCTGCTGTCACGCGAGGAGCAGGACATTATCCTTATAGACAAGGAGGCTGACAAGCTCGCGGCAATTGATGCCAACTACAACCTTATGACAATGACCGGCTCGCCGATGTCTTTCCACGTCCTTAAGGATGCCGGGGTGGAGCATTGCGACCTTTTTATTGCCGTTACCCCTTTTGAAACGAACAATGTCATTGCTGCATCGGTGGCTAAGAGCCTTGGGGCGCATAAGACGGTTGCGCGTATCGACAACTATGAGTTTATGGAGCGTGAGCATGCGGAATTTTTCTCACGCATGGGCGTGAACAAGCTCATTTATCCCGAATACCTTGCCGCCCAGGAAATTATGACCTCTCTTGAAAGGACGTGGGTACGCACATGGTTTGAGATTCACAATGGCGAACTTATTGTTGTAGGCGTAAAAATCCGTGACGCTAATGCAGTGTTGTGCGGAATGCAGCTCAAGCAGCTTGCAATGCAGCAGCACTTCTTCCACGTTGCGGCAATACGCCGGTCGCACGAAACCATCATTCCCCGTGGTGACGATATTATCAGGCTCAATGACATCCTTTATTTCACCACTACCCGCGATCATCTTGACTCTATCCGCGAAATGTGCGGCAAGCAGCAGGAAGAAATCAAAAAAGTGCTTATCATGGGGGGCAGCCGCATAGCAATCCGCCTTGTGGCGCTCGCGGGAAGCAAATATAAGTTCAAGATTATAGACATTGACCGCGCCCAGTGCGAAAAGCTGTGCGAAAGGTGCGCTGATGCGCGTATTGTTCATGGCGATGCAAGGGATATTGACACTCTTATTGAGGAGGGTATTGACGATATGGATGCCTTTATTGCTCTGACCGACAGTTCTGAAACAAATATTCTCGCATCACTTTCCGCAAAGGAGCACGGAGTGCGCAAAACGATTGCCGAGGTGGAGGACCTGCAATTCATTTCTGCAGCGGAAAATCTGAATATCGGCACGGTTATCAATAAAAAGCTTCTGGCATCAAGCAATATTTTCCAGATTTTGCTCGACACCGATTCATCATCTTCCAAATTCATGGCTCTTGCCGATGCTGATGTTGCCGAAATCGAGGTCAAGCCAAAATCCAAGATTACCAAAGCGCCTGTGAAGGATTTGAACCTCAGCAGGGACATGACTATAGCCGGGCTTATCCGTGACGGCAAAGGCATGCTCGTAAGCGGTAATACTCTTATCCAGCCAGGCGACAGGGTAGTGGTGTTCTGCCTCGCCGGGGCTATTCACAAGATTGAGCGGTTGTTCGGTTGATGGCTACAAAGCGGTTTGACATAAACTATCCGATGGTTCTCAGGGTCATAGGCTGGCTTCTTATGATAGAGGCTGGCTTCCTCCTGTTTCCTGCTGTCACCTGTGTCATTTATGGCGAAATGGATGATTTCACCGCTTTTGCAATCAGCACCGCTGTTACTTTTGTGGCTGGGGCGGCAATGACTTTCGGCATACATCCCTCAAGGCATGACATGGCTAAGCGGGAAGGGTTTCTGCTCACCGCATGCGTGTGGATTTTCTTCACGCTCTTCGGCATGCTTCCTTTTATGCTTGGCAGGCATCCTGTTTCATTCAGCGATGCTTTCTTCGAGGGGATGAGCGGATTTACCACAACCGGGGCTACTGTCCTTGACTCGGTGGAGCATCTTTCACACGGCATACTCCTATGGCGATGCCTGATGCAGTGGATTGGCGGCATGGGAATCATCCTTTTCACCCTTGCCGTGTTGCCTATGCTGAACTCACGCGGAGGCATGCAGATGTTCAATGCGGAAGTCACCGGAATCACACATGACAAAATCCGTCCACGCATTTCCCAGACCGCTAAAGGGCTGTGGGGAGTGTATTTTGCCCTTACCGCGGCTCTGACTGTTCTCCTTTGGGTAGGTCCCATGGATTTCTTTGACAGCCTTTGCCATGCGTTCTCATCTGTTTCTACCGGAGGCTATTCTACTCGCGATGCAAGTGTTGGCGCATGGAATTCACCTTACGTCACTGCAATGATTACAATTTTCATGTTTCTTGGCGGTGTCAATTTCGCCCTCCTTTTCAAGGCATCGCAGGGCAATTTCAAATCGTTGTGGCGCAATGACGTTTTCCGCGCTTACATATATATTATTGCCTTTGCTTATATCCTCTTTGTCATAACTCTTCTTTGCCGCGGGCTATATTCCGGCATATTGTCTGTTACTCTTGAACCGCTTTTCCAGATTGTCTCCACAATCACATCTACCGGATTGACCACAAATAATTTTGAGGAGTGGGGCACAATCATTCTGTCCTTGATCTTTATCCTTATGTTTTTCGGCGCGTGTGCTGGCTCAACGAGCGGTGGAGCGAAGATAGACCGCATGCTTTATCTGATTAAAAATACCCGCAATGAGCTTTACCGTTGCCTGCATCCGTCCGCTATCCTCAGTGTCAGGGTGAACGGCAGGGTTATTCCGTCAGATATTGTCAACAAGGTGATAGCGTTCCTTTGTATTTATGTTATGGTTATTGCGGTTGGCGGAATTATGCTTACCGCCCTTGATGTCCCTCTTGTCGATGCGTTTTTCTCATCTTTCTCCTGCGTGAGCAATACCGGGCTTGGTTCAGGAGTCACCGGATATGGTGAGAATTACACCGCAGTGCCTGATGCCGGAAAATGGATTCTCTCTCTTCTCATGCTCATTGGTCGTCTGGAGCTGTTCACGGTGCTGATTCTCTTTACCCCGAGCTTCTGGCGTAAATGACAGTTAAATAGAGTTAGGGTAAGTTTAAGCCTCTTTCAAGGTCTCTCGAAAATGAGTAACTTTGCAAGCTATGGCTAAAAAAATCACTGAAACAAAATATAAATCCGACTCCGATGGCGCTATCAGGGCAAAAGGAGTTAAAGTAAATAATCTTAAAAGCGTTGATATAGAAATTGAGCGCGGGGCTATGACTGTTGTCACCGGAGTGAGTGGCAGCGGCAAATCGAGCCTTGCGTTTGATACCCTTTATGCGGAAGGTCAGCGCAGGTACGTCGAGAGCCTCAGCTCTTATGCGAGGCAGTTTCTTGGAAGGATGCCGAAACCAGAGGCTGAATGGATTAAAGGGTTGCCGCCGGCGGTTGCTATCGAGCAGAAAGTCACAACCCGCAATCCGCGGAGTACAGTTGGCACCGCAACCGAGATTTACGATTATCTCCGCTTGCTTTACGGCAGGATTGGGCGCACTTATTCCCCGGTTTCCGATGCAGAAGTTAAGAAACATACCGTTGAGGATGTAGTTGACACGCTCTACACTTTCCCCGAGGGAACGCGCTATGCTGTCACGGCACCTGTAAGTATGCCTGAAAAGAGGAGGCTTGTCACTCAGTTGGATGTGTATTCAAAGGGGGGATACAGCAGGATGCTCCGTGATGGTGAGTTCCTTGACATAAACGAGCTTATCCAGACGCAGGAAACTGATGCTGGCGGTCTGGAGCTTGTTGTTGACCGAAGCATGGTTATGGACGATGCCGATGAGCGGAGCCGTCTTGCAGAAAGTGCCGAAGCTGCATTTTTTGAAGGGCACGGAGTGCTGAATCTTTGGATCTGGGTAAAAGGCGAGGAGCCGCGCAAGCTGGAATTTTCCAAAAAGTTTGAGGCGGACGGCATAGAATTTGTCGAACCCTCGGAAATGATGTTCAATTTCAACAATCCTTATGGCGCGTGTCCTGTATGCGAAGGTCTCGGGCAGGTTGAGGGCATTGACGAGCGTAAAGTAATTCCCGATACCACAAGGAGTGTTTATGACGGCGCTGTTGCACCCTGGCGTGGAGAAAAACTCGGATTGTGGCGGCAGGACCTTATCGCCATTGCTGATTCAGTCGGTTTTCCCATTCATCGCCCATATAATGAATTGACCCGTGCGCAGAAAGACTTCCTGTGGCATGGCGGCAGGGGATTTGAAGGCATCGACGGTTTTTTCCGCATGGTGGAGGCAAACCGCCATAAAGTGCAGTACAGTGTTATCAAAGCGCGGTACCGTGGACGCACCACCTGTATGGAATGTCACGGCTCGCGTCTTAGGAAAGATACCGAATATGTGAAGATTGCCGGGAAAACAATCAGCGAACTTTGCGAAATGCCGATTGACCGACTGTCAGATTTTTTTGAGAACCTGCAACTCGACGCAAATGATGCAAAGATTGCCAAGAGGATTCTCACTGAAATAAAATCGCGCCTTTCATACATGAAAGATGTCGGGCTCGGCTACCTGACCTTGAGCCGGCGCGCGGCGTCGCTTTCAGGAGGCGAAAGCCAGAGAATCAACCTCGCTACATCTCTCGGCAGCCCGCTCATGGGCTCAATGTACATTCTTGATGAGCCGAGCATCGGGCTTCATCCGAGGGACACCGGCAGGCTTGTGAATGTGATGCACAAGCTGCGCGATGCGGGTAATACCGTGATTGTTGTGGAGCATGATGAAGATATAATGCGTGCCGCAGACAATATTATAGATGTCGGTCCTGATGCAGGCAGCCTCGGAGGTGAAATCGTTTGGTCCGGAAAGGTCAGCGATATTGATTCTTCAACTCCCGGGCACACTGCTGAGTTCCTTACCGGGCGTGATTCCATTCCTGTGCCTGATTCCCGCCGCAAATGGCGCGACTATATAGAGATTAAAGGGGCAAGGGAAAACAACCTTAAGAATATTGATGTGAAATTTCCTCTTGGGGTCATGACTGCTGTTACCGGAGTGAGCGGCAGCGGCAAGTCCACTCTTGTCCGCTCTATTCTATATCCGGCACTTCTGGCTCAGCTCGACATTGCTCCAAGCGGAGATAAGCGCATGACCGGAGAATTTGGCGCTATTACAGGCGATTTGTCACGCATCACCGGGGTAGAGCTTGTTGACCAGAATCCTCTCGGTCGTTCTTCGCGTTCCAATCCTGCGACTTACATGAAAGCTTTTGACGAAATCCGCAGGCTTTTCTCCGAGCAGCAGATGTCGAAGCAAATGGGATTCAAACCCGGCTATTTCAGTTTTAATGCTGAAGGCGGACGGTGCGAGGAGTGCAAAGGCGAAGGCACGCTTACTATTGAGATGCAGTTTATGGCGGATATTACTATGGTGTGTCCGGAGTGTGGCGGCAAAAGGTACAAGCGTGAAGTACTCGAGGTGCTATACCGTGGCAAAAGCATTTCCGATGTGCTGGACATGACTGTAGCCGAAGCGCTTGATTTTTTCGGTGCGGCTCCTGATTCCGCGCTGACAGAGAAAAAGATTGTCAAGCTGCTTAAGCCCCTGTATGATGTCGGTCTCGGTTATGTCAGGTTAGGGCAGAGCACTTCCACGCTTTCCGGCGGAGAAAGCCAGAGGCTTAAACTTGCGGGATATTTTGCTTCGGAAAAGCTGCGCCCAACTGTCTTTATCCTTGACGAACCGACAACCGGCTTGCATTCCGCTGATATTTCGCGCCTTATGCAGTCGCTTAACTCTCTTGTGTCAAGAGGGCATACGGTAATCGTGATAGAGCACAATCTGGATGTGATAAAGTCGGCGGATTATGTTATCGACCTTGGTCCGGAGGGAGGTGATGCCGGCGGAAACGTTGTTGCAGCAGGAACCCCGGAAGAGGTTGCGGCAAATCCGGCATCTCTCACCGGAAAATATCTTATCCCCAAATTAAACCCATGAGCTTCTGAGAGCGTTGTTTAGTTGTAAAATCAACTAAACAACGTCACATCATGGCTAAAAATACATCAGGCAATTCATCGCGTCAGCGCATCGTTATCATAGGCGGAGGTTTCGCCGGGCTTAATCTTGCAAAAAAGATTGATAAGAAAAAATATGAGGTTATCCTTGTGGATGCCAATAACTATCATTCTTTTCCACCGCTTTTTTACCAGATTGCAAGCAGCGGTCTTGATCCCTCCAGCATATCTTTCCCTTTCCGCAGGGAAATGCGCAAGGGTAGCGTGAAAGGTGTTGAATTCCAGATGGGCAAAGTTGAGACAATTGACTTTGATAAAAAGGAAATTACCACTCAGTACGACAAATTGCATTATGACATACTTGTCGTTGCGGCGGGAACTACCAATAACTTCTTCGGCAATCCTGATTTGATTAAAAGTGTATATACAATCAAGTCAGTTCCAGAAGCAATCCGGTGCCGCGATGAGATTCTTGAGCGTATGGAATGCGCTACAATAACAGAAGACCCGGAAGCACGCAGAAAACTGCTCAGCTTCACTGTGATAGGTGGTGGACCAACCGGTGTTGAGATTGCCGGGGCTCTTGGCGAAATGAAACGATATATTCTCCCGAGGGAATATCCGACAATATCTCCGGATGAACTGAAAATCACTCTTATAGAAGGGAGCAACCGCCTGCTGGGCGCAATGAGTCCGGAATCTTCCGCTAAAGCTGAAAAATATCTCGGGGAACTGATGGTAGATGTGAAACTCAACCAGTTGATGAAGTCCTACGAGGACGGCATTGTCACTTTGGGTGACGGAACCCGTTTCAATGCCGGAATGGTGATATGGACAGCGGGAATAACCGCGCAGAAATTTGAGATGCGAGGCACTGTTCCGGCTCTTGACCGCTCAGGGCGTTTTACTGTTGACAGAACTTGTGCCGTGGCAGGTGCCAAAGACCTCTATGCTCTCGGCGACATTGCTTTTATGCCAACCGAGGAAAACCCCAAGGGACTGCCGCAGCTTGCCCAGGTTGCAATCCAGCAGGCGCACCACCTTGCAAAAGAGCTGAACAAAGGTGAGTTTACCGAATTTAAGTATAACGACAAAGGCTCTATGGCTACAGTAGGAAGAAACCTTGCTGTTGCCGATCTGCCGCACATGCACCTGTCCGGATTTGTTGCATGGCTCACATGGATGTTCATTCACCTTATCTCAATTTTAGGAATGAGAAATAAGCTGACGGTGCTGATTACCTGGATTTGGGCGTACTGTTCTTATCCCACATCGCTCCGCCTCATCATGTCTCCATCCCGCTATCCGCTCAAATCCAACCGCCGCGACGGTTTAGTGTAATCCTCGCATTGTGCCGCCCTTCCCGATTTACGGAAATATCAGCCAAAAAGCGGGATTGAGGTGTAGTTATAGGATTTTTGAGTAATTTTGCGGCAGAAAATGACAGCCGGGCGTTTCGTCGCTCGCCGATGTACATGCGGCGTGAGGAAAGTCCGGGCAACATAGAGCACCACACTTCCTAACGGGAAGCTGCGGGTAACCGCAGAGCAGTGTGACAGAAAATAACCGCCGTCGCCAGACGGTAAGGGTGAAAAGGCGGGGTAAGAGCCCACCGGGTCCCATGGTGACATGGGATGCCGCACATCTTTGGGTTGCAAGGCCATGTATACCGGCATTTAAGGGTTGCTCGCCCATTGTCGGGGGGTAGGCTGCTACAGCCATGCGGCAACGCATGGCGCAGATAAATGACGAAACGCCGGAGCAAGCCCGCTTGCGGGAACTGCTTCCGGTGACATAACCCGGCTTATAGCCCGGCTGTCTTTTCTTTTTCCATATTTTCCCAGCTACAATTCAATCCGTAGCACTGATGCAATGATTTTGTTGAGGGGAATTCCGATGAATCACGGGTGTTGACTTTTTTCGCGCTGCGGTTACCTATCAGCCTCATGCTGCAAATACAGCTATTGTCCCCATATAAAAAAATCCCCCTACTGAGTAGAGGGATAGTGCTTTTGTGGAGGAGGGCTCAGGAGCGTCCGATGCAGTAGTAGCGGAGACCTTCGGCTGTGACTTCGCCGGGCGTATAAATGTTTCTGCCGTCAACAACCACGTCGCCACGCATCACCTTTTTTATGGCGCTCCACGACGGAATCCGGAATACTTTCCACTCTGTTAGAAGCGCAACAGCATCGGCATCCACTGCGGCGTCATACATGTCTTTGGCGTAGCTGACTTTATCGCCGAGCCTGCGGCGGCATTCCGGCATTGCCACGGGGTCGTAAACTATCACTTCCGCGCCTTTGTCAATCAATGTGTCAATTACGGTAAGCGCGGGTGCAAGGCGCATATCGTCGGTTTCGGGTTTGAATGCGAGTCCCCAGATGCCTATCTTCTTGCCTTTGAGTGTGCCGAGCGCTTTTTCAAGTTTTTTGCCGACAATCGCTTTCTGGTCTTCGTTTACAGCTTCTACCGCTTCAATCACCCGCATCCGGTAGCCATGTTCCGCGCCTGTGCGCATCAGTGCTTTTACATCTTTAGGGAAGCATGAACCTCCGTAGCCGCAACCTGGATATAGGAATTTGGAACCAATCCTTGCGTCCGCTCCTATGCCTTTGCGCACCATGTTGACATCAGCACCGGTGAGTTCACAAAGGTTAGCAATGTCGTTGATGAATGATATTCGTGTGGCAAGCATGGCGTTTGCCGCGTACTTGGTCATTTCGGCGGAAGGAATATCCATGAAGATGACGCGGAAGTTGGATAATAGGAAAGGACGGTACAGGCGCTCCATGACTTTGCGGCTGCGCTCTCCTTCAACTCCAATCACCACCCTGTCCGGCGACATGAAGTCTTTAATCGCCGCTCCTTCTTTAAGGAACTCAGGGTTGCTTGCTATTTCAAAGTCAATATCCATGCCGCGCTTATCAAGCTCTTCGCGGACAATATCACGGACAATCTCCGACGTGCCTACCGGTACAGTGCTTTTAGTGACAAGGACATTGAATTTGTTTATGTTTCTGCCGAATGTGCGCGCCACAGATTTTACGGCTGTAAGGTCGGCACCGCCATCGTCGTCCGGAGGAGTGCCTACCGCGCAAAATACCGCCTCAACATCGTTTATGCATTCTTCGAGGGAAGTGGTGAAGCTTAACCGCCCTGCGCCCACATTCCTGTCCACCAGTTCTTTGAGCCCCGGCTCGTAGATGGGTATGATACCGCTGCGGAGCGCTTTGATTTTTTCTGCGTCAATGTCCACGCAGGTAACCATCGCTCCCATTTCCGCAAAGCATGCGCCGGAAACGAGCCCGACATATCCAGTGCCGACAATAGCGATTTTCATATATCCGCCTAACGGTTTAAGATTTAAAAGAGGTATGCCACGCGCAAGTTCCACTCGGTTGAGCGTGCGCTGTAGTTAGTGAGGATTTTTGCTTTTGTGACGTAAGTCATGCCCATGTTGTAGGATGCCGTGACTTGCCATTTGGTCAAAATCTGTGCGCCGATGCCAAATTCGAGCCCGAGGTCGCCTCCGGAGTATTCCAAAGCCTTGACCCTGCTGTTTGCGACATGGATGCCGAAAGTAGGTCCGGCAAACACGAGGGGAGCGAGTATATCCTCGAAGCCGTTGAGGTTGGTATATTTGAAACGGAGGTGGATAGGGAGCGCGAGGTAGTGCAGCGCAACATTTTCGTTGCCGTAGCCCTGGGATGACCACATCAGTTTATCGCCGAGGTTCACCTTTGCTCCACGCTCCTCAAACATCAGCCCAAGGTCTATGCCGAAACCGATGCCTGGAAACATCATCTCCGCAGCAATACCTCCGGAGAATCCAATGGTCTGCTTCACAGGAACAATATCCTGCTTGAATTTAAGGTTTGTCAATGACACACCTGCTATGGGACCGTAACGGAACTGCGCTTTTGCAGACGGTGCAACCGCAACGGCAAAAACCGTTACGATTGCAAGTATGATTTTTTTCATTTTCATCTGTTGTCTTGTATTTGCCTGCAAAGATACAAAAATATCTGTATGCAGCTGCAATATCAGGCTGTAGCTACAAGGTTTTATCTGTTGGGAATATCAACCTCTGTTTCGCGCCCTTTGATGAGGTAGTCGGTGAAGTAGTCAACAAGGCGCCAGTAGAAGTATTCATCCATATTGCCAAACGAGTGGCGCTGGGTGGGTATGTAAAGGAAGTCGAAACGCTTGTTTGCATTGATGAGCGCATTAGCAACTCGGATAGAGTTTGCGGGATGGACATTGTTGTCAATGTCGCCATGCACGAGCATCAGATGCCCTTTGAGGTTGCGGGCAATTTCAGGATTTGTCTTGATGGAGTAAACGAAAGTGGTGTCGCCCTTTTCGCTGACAACCTCTTTGACTCCGTGGTGGGTTTCACTCCACCAGCGGTTGTAAATCCTGTTGTCGTGGTTGCCAGCCGCAGATACCGCAACCTTGAAGAAGTCGGGATACTGGAGCATTGCCGCTGTAGACATGAAGCCGCCGCCTGAATGACCGTGGATTCCTACGCGGTTGATGTCGATATATGGATGGCGTGCCGCAAGTGCTTCAATTGCAGCTTTCTGGTCAGCAAGACCGTAGTCCCTGAGGTTTCCGTAACCATAGTTGTGGTACCATTTTGAGCGGTTGGGATGCCCGCCTCTGTTTCCCACGGTTATTACAATGAATCCAGCCTGTGCAAGACGGTCGGTGCGTACAGACATTCTTGTAAACGGATAGTTGGTAGCTTCAACCTGAGGACCGGGATACACATAGTCGATAATAGGATAGCTCTTAGTGGAATCGAAGTTGAAGGGCTTGTACATCACTCCGTATAGGTCGGTGACTCCGTCAGCCGCTTTCACGGTGAATGTTTCGGGGAATTTATAGCCTGCTTCAATGAGGCGTGAGAAGTCAGCGCGTTCAAGTGGCATGAGCTTGCCACCGGTAGCAGTTGAGAAAAGAGCTGTTTCAGGAACAGTGTCCACCCTCGAATAGTTGTTAACGAAATAGCGCGCATTGTCATCCATGATTGGAGCGTGGAAATAGTCGCCGTTTGTGAGTTTTTTAACCGGACCACCGTCAAGGTTCACGCTGTACAGGTTCTGGTAATAGGGGTTCTGACCAGCTTCTTTGCCCATGCCGGTAAAGTAAACAGTGCGTGTGGGTTCGTCAATATTGATGATATTATGCACGTGCCACGGACCTTCTGTGAGGCGACGTTTCAGGTTGCCCTTGTCGTCATATAAATATAGGTGTGACCATCCGTCTCTTTCGCTCCACTGCACAATTTCCTTGCCGCCATTGATTATTGAAAGGGGACGTACCTCCTGGTAGGTATTCATTCTCTCTTCAATCACCGGCACG
Source organism: Bacteroidales bacterium GP2 (assembly GCA_001701115.1). Taxonomy (GTDB): domain Bacteria; phylum Bacteroidota; class Bacteroidia; order Bacteroidales; family Muribaculaceae; genus Paramuribaculum. The sequence goes on along the minus strand of DAAJ01000132.1, from coordinate 44,315 downwards.
AGAGTGTCGGCACCTACAGTATATGTGCAGATGTCGATGCGGTGCAGGTCGCGGCTTGAACGGGTAACGAAGAAGCGGTTATTATCGCCGAGCCACACCGCAGGAGCGTCATGCTTGAAGCGGTCTGTGTGCTTGCGGGGAGTGTAACCAACCGATATCGTCTGGTTCTTGAATTTCGAGGTGTTGATTTCCTTGCGGCTATTGTCCGACATATCAAAGATATAGAGGTGCTCAATAGGCGCTTCTTTTTCACCGGGCATCTGGTACTTGTATGTTTCGAGGGTAGGACGCGGTTCTGCAACCGAGTTTATTACCCAAAGGGGCTTGACTTCCCTTTTGTCTGTTACATTTGTTACAAAGTAGCGTGAATCAGGTGACCAGCAGCCATATACGCCTTTGCGCTTGCCATTGCAGAGGGTATCGGTGTTCAGCATGCTGTATGGCTGACCGAATCCGAAGTCGGGCATGCCGTCTGTGGTAATCTGTATATCAACCACAGTAGTGTCGTTTTCATCCTTTTTCAGCTTCTCGTAATCCTCCCTGCTCATGCGGTAAAGGTTCAGGTCCTTTGCATATACAACAGTCTTGCCGTCCGGCGACACTGAAGCCCAGGGGAGGGATTTTTTCTCTTTCTTCTTATCTTTAAGGTGAGTGAGGGTCTTTGTAGGATAGTAGTATGAGAAATAGAACACCTCTTTCTCAGCTTTTTTCTTTTTTCCGGTAGCGGTAGTGTCCGGTTTCGCGTCCTGAGTAGAAACTACTTCAAAAGTAAATGTCTTGCCGTCTGCCTGCGGCTCAAGGTTGCGGATAGGGAGCATTGTGCCGATAAACGGGTCTTTAACAATCTCAGTGAGCTGCGCAGCGAGCTTGTCGTGGTCAAACAGCGGTGACTTTTTATTTTTTGCCGGTTCCACTATATACCATTTGGTGCCCTCACCAGTCTTGTAGCTATAGTAAAAAGCATCTCCGGTGGGTACCCATATCGGATCGATGGTAGTTGAAAACAGCATATTGCCGAGTTTTGGTCCGGCAAACCTCTGCGCAAGCTCGTAGTCAGAGCCAGCCGGCTCATTTGGCGCAGCCGAAAATGCCGCCGCACATAGCGCGACAAGCATCGACGCAGGTAATAAGAAAAATTTTTTCATATTAAGAAAATGTGATTGATTGACGTTAACAGACCAGCCTCCATAGCAGCTTCGGGAGCGCAAAGGAGCGGCTTTGATGCAAAGGTACTTCAATTTTTTCACAGTGCTCCATATTTTTCCCTCCTTTATTTGTTTATTAGTGACAAATGGCTTTAATTTGCGTCATAAAAACATATTTCTGTTATGATATACAGTTTTAGAATCGTATCCGACGAAGTTGATAATTTCCGCAGGGAAATAAGCATTGATGCCGATGCAACTTTTCTTGATCTCAGAAACGCCATCTGCGACTCTGTGAAATATGACAAGAACCAGATGAACTCATTCTTCCTGTGCGATGACGGCTGGGAGAAGGGGAAGGAGATAACCCTTGAGGACATGGGCTCCGACCTGAGCGATGATGTTTACCTGATGGAGGAGTGTGTGATAGGAGATTTTCTTGAGGATGAAGGTCAAAGGCTCATTTTTGTGTTTGACTACCTTACCGACCGCGCTTTCTTCATCGAGCTCAAGAAAACTGAACCGGGCAAAACATTGAAGGACCCGATTTGCACCGCGGCTATGGGACTTCCTCCGAAACAGACAATCGACCTTGACGAATTTGATGCTAAGATTGACGCAAAGGCAGCCAAAGCCGCGCAGAGCGCTGAGTTTGACGATGATTTCTACGGAAGCGAGGAGTTTAACGAGGACGAATTTGACGCAGCCGGATTTGAAGAGATGTCTTTTGACGACAATTGATTAATCCTCTACCGCTTAAGCACCCAGGCAAGTACATCTTTCTGGATTTTTGAGCCGGTAACCCGGTTGACAGCAAGATAAATGAATATCGAGGTGGCGCACTGGCATGCCAGGAGCGCCACTTCGTTTTCTATTACCCGTGCAAGCAATCCGGCTGGCAGCAGCGCAATGATTGCTGTTGCGGCGTATGGCAGGCTGTCGGTGATGAATGTCCACCACCTGCGCCATGAAAGGCGTGCGGCAAAAACGAGGGTGTATATCCATGCCACTGCGGCTGCCGCAATCTGCCCCCATAAAAGTATTGTTATCCCTTTTGTTGGTTCGTCCGGAGTGGATAATGTGACGTATGGAAGGGTGAGGGCAATAGCTATGAGAGCCACGGCATCCCGTATTATTTCAGTGGAAACAATAAGGGCGGTGTGCCCGCGTGCGATTATATAATTATTGTAAAGCGAGGAGAGGGATACGAACACTCCACGGAGGAGCAGTAGCTGGAAGAGAATTATGGCGGCATCCCATTTGTCATTGAAGCAGATATGGAAAAGGGGAGTGGCAATGACAATGGCAAGCCCGAGGGAAAATATTATAACATAAGAGCCGAAACGGTTCATCTTTGCAGTGGCAGCCGCAAATTCCTCCGGGCTATCCTGGTAGGTGCTTAGCGCGGGAAGGAAAGAAGATGTGAGGATGCTGAGGATATTCGATACTCCCATTGTGCTCCACTTGTCTGCCTGCCCGTAATAGCTCAGGGGTAGGATTCCGGCACGGTTGCCGATGATTAGCCCGTAGACTTTGCCGAAAAGCACGTTAAGGAAGCTTGCGCCGAGCATTCCGCTCCCAACCTTGAAAAATCCTTTTATATCGCTGAAAGAGAACCGGAAGACCGGACGCCATCCGCTTGTTATCCATAGCCCAGCCGATTTGACGGCGGCGAGGATGATAGCCTGCCACACAAGCGCCCAAGCGCCGTAGCCCCACACGGCAAGAAACAACGCTATGCCGGAGCTTATGATTGTTGCAAGGGAATTGACCGCCGTCACTAATTTGACAGACATCATTTTATAGAGGCGGCTGGTCTGTACTATAGCGGACGCATTGAATACAAAGGTCAGAAACATTACCCTGCCGAGGGGAATAAGGCGGGTGTCATTGTCAAACACTCGCGCAATGAGGGGCGCACAGAGAAACATTATGACGTACACTATAGCCGCCATTCCGAGGTTGAACCAAAGCGCGGAGCTGTATTCCTCCCGCGTACAGGTTTTTTTCTGAATCAGTGCGGTCGCGAAACCGTTGTCGACAAACAGCACTGCAAATGCCTGGAACACGAGGATTGCGGCAACGAGACCGAAATCCTCCTTGGGCAGGATGTTAGCCAGCGCTATGCCGGTGCCGACATTGAGTATAACGGTGACAAAACGGTCTATGGCGGTCCACTTGATAGTGCGCGCCACTTTCTGCTTCATTTCTCCTCGACCGCCAGATGCCATTTCGCGCTTATTCGGCTATTGCTTCTACTTTTACCCCGAGGGCTCTCTTTTTAATCTGAGGATTGCCTTTGTAGAATACTGTGCCGGAACCGATGCCCATGATGTTGAGGTTTTTCGCGGCATTGCATCCTATGCTGCCTGTTCCAGCAAGGCGGCAATTAACCTCATCAGCAACCAGCCCGTCAGCCTGGATGTGACCTGTGCCGGTGCAGCTGAGTTTTGCATCAGTGCATGAACCGTAAAGGGTGATGATGCCTTTGCCAGTGTCGAGAGCACCTTCCACCGTGTTAGCCTTGACATTGCGCACGCTTATGCGTCCGTTGCCGATGACACGTGCCTTGAACTTAGGACCAGGAGCAACACTCATTACCCTTACAAGGGAGTCGCCGCTGTTTTCCACAAAGCTGAGGTAATTGGAATAAACAGTGACTTTAGGCACTTCGCGGTTCACCCGCTCCTCTTTTGGCACGAGCTGGATGTCAAGTTTGTTTGTGCCCGGGCGGAAAATAATCTGTGATGCCATTTCGGGGGTGGAGTAGAACACAGCTTTTCCAGCCGAATCAGGATTGCATACATAATCCACATTTATGCCATCTGTCACCCTAAGCTCGGTGAAATCTTTCACATCAAGCTCATATTTGGTCAAGTTCTGGCAAAACGCGGTTGTGCTGCTAATTGCCAATACAGCAAAGGTGATAAATAATTTTTTCATAGCTATTCTTCCGTAATGATTCGTTCTTCGATTTTTAATAAAACACGGTCAAGTTCTTCGTATGTGTCGGCACGCAGCATTTCAATCCTTGTGTCGCGGAAATGCGATATGCCTTTGAAAAGGGGTGAGGCGGCAAGGTGTCGCCTGATATGCAGTATTCCTCTGTACTCGTCTATCCGGTCAATGCTTTCGCGAATCTGACGGCGGAGAAGAGCAAATTTTTCCCTTATATCGGGAGTGTTTTCAGTTCCGGTGGTTAGGAAAGATTTGATTTCCTTAAAAATCCATGGAGCCCCGATAGAAGCCCTTCCAACCATCACTCCGTCCACTCCATATTTGGCAAACGCTTCCGCAGCAAGCTGTGGAGTGGTAATGTCGCCGTTTCCGATGAGTGGAATGTTGAAGCGTGGATTCTCCTTTATCGCTGCGATAGCACTCCAGTCCGCTGAGCCGGTGTACATCTGCGAGCGTGTGCGCCCGTGAACAGTCAGCGCCTGTATCCCGCAGTCCTGCAGCTGCTCGGCAAGTTCTTTTATAATGATATTGTTGCAATCCCATCCGAGGCGCGTCTTAACGGTCACAGGCATATTTACGGCTTTGACTACCGCAGATGTTATTTCAAGCATCTTAGGTATGTCTCGCAGCATTCCTGCCC
>DAAJ01000132.1:5284-39469 GCA_001701115.1 Bacteroidales bacterium GP2 | reverse complement strand
TCTCTGCCATAAATCTGTATTACAGTCGGGCGCTCGGCGGGGTTGATCGTGAGTTTGCGTGTTGTAGCGGCAATGTTTCTTATAAGCGCGTCTGCTGATACAAATTCGCTATACACCATATCCGCACCCTGCTCCTTGCAGATAAGGCGGAAAGAGGAGTCAGTGACATCCTCCATCGGAGCGAGCATCACCGGCTTGTCGCCAAGGTCAATTGTGCCAATTTTCATTTTGTTGCAGATATAGTAGCGTATTCTTTACGAAGTTACTCATAAAAGTTGCATCCGGCAAAAAAAACGTCTTTTAATCCAGAAAAACATTCCAATGGATAATAATTAGCAAATAGCATAGCATGAGGGCTATTTGTCAGTAAGGGACTTGCGTATTTCCCAACTCCCAGACTTATCACTACCCCTACGCGCTATATATCCGTGTTTCTTAAGATCAGAAATTATACGGGCAATGTGGCGACGGGATAATAAAGTCACACCCTCTAATTTCTCATATGAAATTTTATCATTCATACAAATCAGATAAAAAATCTGCCTATGAACATCTGATAATGAGAACGTAGTAGGATCAGATTTTACAGTGCCATTTACAGTGCCATTTGCGGTGCCATATATAGTGTCATTAACAGTGTCATAAGGCGCCTCACTAACTATACTTACAGTGCTATAATATTTATAATCAGTGGCTTCTGTAGTGCCATTTGCAGCGTTAGTTGCAGTGCCATTTACAGTGCCATTTACAGTGTCATTTGCAGTGCCATCTACAGTTTCAACTATAGTAGACTTACGTTCTATGACTTTGAAAGCCGTACCAAGAGTCAGATCAAATTCCGGTAGTCCGTTCCCATTTTCTTTAAGGTCATCTTCTACTCGTTGTACTCCGCGGCTGAACCTGTTGACAAAACCAAGTACCCGCAATGCTTCGGCTATAATACTGTTGCGATAGTCATTAACGTGAGGGAAGTTTTCAGGATTAGCCTTTCCATATAATCCGCCATGATTCTGAATTTCAATTCTGTCATCATACTGATAGAACTGTATCGGTCCGTTAGAATCGTATGTCCTATGGCATATCGCATTCATGAGGAGCTCCCTGGTAGCCCAGTGTGGATAATCGACAATTGTGTCTTCCCTCAAAACAGATACAGGAATAGGACGGCGATTTGTGATAGTTGTATCCACAAAAGTGTCAAGTTGATAGAGTACCTTCATAAGATTACCAGAAAATTTGTACTCTCTTTCAATATCTCCTCCCCGACCTTTACCTTTGAATTTGACATATTGTATGTAGGCACCTGGTAAAAAACGCTCAACATTATTACCAAACATTAGTATTCCGGCATTGGTCGGACAGTTATAACGCGTATCAAAGAATCCTAATGCCTGCATTTTATGTTTGACATCACGTTTGTCTTCAGTAATTACATCAGCGGGGAATGCTTTTGGAAGATAGTTGTTGAGGAATAGTTGGGTGTCAATATCGTCTATTGTTGCGCGGAGGCACGGTAATGCATCAAATGTCACTGCCTGACTGTTTCGTTTCTCCAGAAGAATCTTTTCATCCTGTTCGTTGGCAACTCCTTTACGTGGTCCAATTCTTACCCAGATATGTCCTTTGTATCTGATAGGGGGAAAGGGAGAAGGCTGGACTTCAACAACAGCAACCGGACCTTCGTCTAATTCCACTTTCTCCACAATCATGGATGGTTGTGGCTGTATATTACCATTAGTACGAATGCCAGACAAATTCTTTAGCAACTCATCGGTAATTGGGACTCCAACAAGTTTACCTGTTTTATCATCTGGTCCTATTATAAGGTATCCTGGGCTCTTATGGTTAGGCAAATCATTAGCAAAAGCACAAATAGCCTGACCGAACTTGTCAGTATTATTTACCGAGCGAGTCCGTTCAACTCTGTCACTCTCAATATCGTTGAGAAGATTTTGTATAGTATCCTTATCTATTGCCATAGCACTTTATATGTAAGTTCCCAATTAAATATTTGCCTGGTACAAAGAACTTCATGGATTATTTGAAGGTGAGGAAGGAGATGTTGGCAGGAGAGAGGGTGGTGGCGGCAGCAATGAATGCTTCGGGGGTAATTCCGAGTATTTCGTCTGCGCACTGCTGCGTTGTGGCTACATTGCCAAAATACAGAATCTGGCGTCCTGCCGAAATTGCATTGTTCTCGTTATTCTGGCGTGCGAGTGCCAGTTGTCCTACAAATTGTTTCTTTGCTTGTTCGAGTTTGCGGTGCGTTATTTTGTGAGGTATGCGCTCAAGGGAACGGCAGAGTATTTCGCGGCATTTGTCGCTGTCCTCCGGATCACATCCGTAGTATATTGACAATAGACCGCAGTCGGAGTATAGTGCCGAAGATGCATCAACGCTGTAAACAAGACCGCGTTTCTCTCTCATCTCGAAATTGAGTATCGAGTTCATCCCCGGTCCTCCAATCATATTGGTGAGAAGGGAGAAAGCCGGTCGCATTTCGCTTTTTATTCCCGGAACACGCACTCCGGCAATGGTGTGCATCTGGTGCAGTTTTTTTTCAACCGTAATATCAAAACGGGGATTTATTTCAGGGGTAATGCGGTCAGTGGCGGCAGACGGATGGTTGAAGAAGCCAAAGTGCCTATCAATCAAGTCTTTTAATCTTTTTTCATTAGTTGAGCCTGTGTAGAATATGACTATATTGCCAGGTGAGTACCACTTGTCAATCCATTGGCGGCAGCTTGCGGGTGTGAATGAGTCAATATTTTCAGGAGTGCCTAAAATGTTATGGGACATACGGCTTCCGGAAAAAATGCGCTCATCGAAATCGTCAAAAATTGACTCGGACGGTGAATCAAGGTAAGAGCTGATTTCATCTTTCACAACCTCCCTCTCTTTGTCAAGTTCCTTTTCAGGAAAAACGGATGCTGATACGAGGTCGGCGCATAGTTCAATGGCACGGAGCAATGAGCCTTTTGGAAAAACTGTGTAAATGACAGTCTCTTCTTTGGTGGTGTAGGCGTTGAGTTCGCCGCCGACACTCTCCATGCGGTTTACGATATGCCATGAACGGCGTTTGCGTGTGCCTTTGAAAATGGTGTGTTCAACGAAGTGGGCGAGCCCAAATTCATCTGTGGCTTCATCCCTGCTTCCGGCATTAACGACCATACCGAAATATTCCACCTCTCCTTTTCTGCGTACATGAACGAGACGCAGTCCGTTTGGAAAGGTGGAATATGTGTATGGACAGGCTGAATTGTATGCCAAATCCGTTATGGTTTACTGCATACCGGAAACGGTAGCGTTACGGTCAATTTTGCTGACAAGTCCCTGGAGCACTTTGCCCGGACCGAGTTCAACAAATTCAGTAGCTCCGTCTGCAATCATGTTTTTTACAGTCTGTGTCCAACGCACGGGAGCTGTGAGCTGAGCCACGAGAAGCGCCTTGATTTCGGCAGGATCGGTGTGGGGGAGTGCGTCCACATTCTGGTAAACGGGGCAAACCGGAGTGTGAATCTCAGTTGCGCTGATAGCTTCTGCAAGTTCAGCGCGTGCCGGTTCCATGCACGGTGAATGGAATGCGCCGCCGACTTTCAGCTTGAGGGCGCGTTTTGCACCGGCTTCTTTCATTTTTTCGCAAGCTGCATCGATAGCGGCTTCTTCACCGGAAATTACAATCTGACCCGGGCAGTTGTAGTTGGCGCAAACGACAACACCGTCGATGCTTTCGCAAATTTCTTCAACTTTTTCATCGGGGAGGGCGAGAACAGCAGCCATTGTAGAGGGTTTGAGTTCGCAAGCTTTCTGCATAGCCTGTGCGCGTGCCGCAACGAGGCGGAGCCCATCCTCGAAGCTGAGAGCCCCTGCTGCAACGAGGGCTGAGAATTCACCGAGCGAGTGTCCTGCAACCATGTCGGGGTTGAAATCATCTCCGAGGGTCTTTGCAAGAATTACTGAGTGGAGGAATATAGCGGGTTGGGTAACGCGGGTCTGCTTGAGTTCTTCGTCAGTACCGGAAAACATGATGTCTGTGATGCGGAAACCAAGAATCTCATTTGCTTTCTCAAACATTTCACGCGCTGTGGTATTGTTATCGTAAAGCTCTTTGCCCATACCTACAAACTGGGCGCCCTGACCGGGAAATACAAATGCTTTCATTCAGTATTTATTTATAATATAATGTGTAAACAGTGTGCAAAGATAAGTTTTTTTCCTCATATACGCCGGAGTTTTAGCGTAAATTACTAACTTTACGATGTCCAAAGACACATTTAATACAAGTTTTAAAGATATAAACAACAGTAAATAAGAATGATACCCGCATTATTCAATCTTGGCACCGGTGAGATTATCATAATTGTGTTCGTTATTCTACTTCTTTTTGGCGCCCGCAGGATTCCTGAACTGATGAAAGGCATCGGCAAAGGTGTGAGGAGTTTCAAGGAGGGAATGAATGATATTACCAACGAAATCAATAATCCTACCCCTCCAGCATCCAAAGGGGATGGAGACAAGAGTGAGGCAGACAAAAAATAAGGACTGAACGGTATCCGCGCTATGGCTGATAATAAATCAGAGACCCTTGCGCAGATGGGCTTCTGGGAGCATGTTGACGCTTTGCGCTCGGTGATTCTGAGGGCGGGGGGCGTTATAATTGTATTTACCATCGCTTTTTTCATAGCGATGCCCTGGATCTTTGACAATATAATCCTCGCTCCATGCAAAGGGGATTTCCCACTGTATAAGTTATTTGAGCATATAAGCGGAAGTTCGCCACTGTTGCCTGACTTTTCTGCTTCAGGATTTCATGTGGAGCTTATCAATATCCAGCTTGCCAGCCAGTTTTTCATCCATATGTCGACCTCTTTCTGGCTTGGTGTGGTTTTTGCTTTTCCTGTAATTATTTACCTGTTGTGGAAATTTATTTCCCCGGGGCTTTATTCAAAGGAGAAAAAAGGTGCGTCAAAGGCTTTTTTCTTCGGCAACCTGATGTTTTTTATCGGAGTTGCGGTGGGATATTTTTTAGTTTTCCCTCTGACCCTGAGGTTTCTCGCTGACTATAAGGTCAGTGAGATGGTTCCAAACCAGATTTCGCTTGATTCCTACATGGATAACTTTCTTGTGCTTATCCTTGTAATGGGAATTATATTCGAGCTGCCTATGCTTGCGTGGCTTCTCGGCAAAATGGGATTCCTTACCCGCAAATTCTTCATGAAGTTCCGCAGGCATGCAATAGTGGTGCTTCTTATCCTTGCTGCCATCGTTACTCCTACAGGTGACCCGTTCACTCTTATGGTTGTGTTCCTTCCCATATATATCCTATGGGAGATAAGCGCATATCTTGTTCCGAAAGGGGATAATGCGGAGGAAAATGACGATGAGGCATCTTCACCTAAGCAGTCGGATTTCGATGATTTGTATATTCCTTCTTACCGCAGCAAGCAGAAACAGGAGGATTAACGGCTCATGCGTTTAAGCAGGGAGTAGGATGGAACAACTCCAAGTTCACCCGCCCGTGAGAGGTCTGCGGTGCCGGAGCGGGCATTGCCGAGACGGAAGAATGCAAATCCACGGTTGTAGTACGCTTCTCCAAGTTCAGGTCGTAGCTCAATCGCGCGTGTAAACGCATTTATCGCGGAAGTGTAGTCGCCATTTTCAAGCAGCAGTACTCCTTTATTATAGTGCGCTACGGGCATATCGGGTGAAAGTGATATTGCCTTGTCAATGTCAGCAAGTGCCGCTTTCTTTATCATTTTTTCATTTTCGGCAGCCGGTATGTGGGAATCCTTATGGGAAGGTTCAATAGCGGAAGCCGCCTGGAGTCCACGGAGCTGTGCGACAGCGCGCATCAGATAAGCGAGTGTGAAATCTGGTGTTACTTCAACAGCTTTTGTGAAGTCTGATACAGCAGACGGATAGTCACGGAGGGTCATGAAGTCCATGCCTCGCGCAAAATAGTCAATTGCACGTGGAGTGTGGGTGGATAGATATGAATTATAGTATTCGACAGACTCGAAATGACGCTGAATCTGCTCCTGGTCGGTCAGCACCGGTTCATGGTTTGTGACCTGAAGCACAAAACGGAGTATTCTTGATCGGTTAATGTCGTCAGCCTCACGGATATACTCGGAATTAGGACGTAGTTCAGTGGGAGATGAGTAATATGTAACTGCAAACATCGGTTCAATGTCCGCAGGAGCAATCCTATCCTGCACTTTACCTCTAATTTGCTTGTTATTGAACTCTTGTTCAAGTGTCAGAGGCTCATTTATGGTTATAAGAGCGGAGAATTTTGCGGCAACGGCATCCTGCGATTCGTTTTCTTCGGCAAGAAGCTCATCCTCGGTTGGTTGTTCTGTTCCGGTATTCCTTACAGGAGTTCGTCCTGTAAATTCGTCAGGAGTTTTCTGTACGGTTTCCTTTGCCATAGCAATGGACTTGTCATAGTCGGCTTTGAAACTCTGGTCTCCCATGTCGCGTTTCACCTGTGAACGGAGAAAATATCCTGCGGCAAGGTTAGGGTAACGACGAAGGACTTCATTGACATCTGCCATCGCTCCTTTGAAATCACGCTTCTCTTTTCTGACAATGGCGCGGTTGTATAACGCTTTAATGTCTGGTCCATGCAGAGATATGACTTTGTCAAGATCCTTTAGCGCCCGGTCAAAGTCACGCACCTCCATATAAAGAAGGGCGCGGTTATAGAAAGGCACATAGTCGGCAGGAGAGAGCTGTATAGCATAATCATAGTCGCTTATGGCACCGTAGTAATCATCAAGGTTTCGGCGGATGAATGCGCGGTTGATAAAGAATCCGGGATAACGGGGCTGAATCCTGATAGCCTCGTCCATGTCTGTGAGTGCGCTTGCGAAATCTCTTTTTTTATTAATGTCTATGTCTGCTTTTATGAGGTATGCGTTTACAGCGTTTTTGTTGATGCTCAACGCTTTGTCAGCATCCTCAAGCGCGCCTACAGAATCCCCTGTCTCAAGTCTGAGGCGTGCCCTGCCTATATAGCCGTTATCGAATCGCGGGTGTGCCTTCAGAAGATTGTCGTATGCTTGCATAGCCCCGTCATAATCCTCTATGTCTTGCTGTGCCATAGCTTTGTTGAAGATTATACCCCTGTTGTCCGGCAGGGTTTTAAGCACTTCATCATAGTCTGCGATAGCGAGCTTGGATTGCCCCATATTCTGGTATGCCACAGCTCTCAGCTCGTATGCGTCCACCATGAACGGGTTTCTCTTGATGGCTTCCGTGGCATCAGCCTGAGCTCCATTAAAATCATCAAGGTTGAGTTTTGCCAGGGCGCGGTAGAAATATGGCTGCGCCAGATATGGTTTTGCTGCAATAGCTTGGTTGAAATACTGTATTGAAAGAACGTAGTCCTCAAAATAAAGTGCGCTCCTGCCGGATCTCATCACCTGTTCGGTATTGATTTGAGCAGAAGCAGCAAATATATTAAATAGGAGTATTAACGCGGTAAGTGACTGCTTCATTCGTGGAAGTATCTATATTTACCCTGCAAATTTAGGGAAAAAACTTCCTTTGCCAAAGCTAATGCCAATTCCTGTGTCCTCTTTAAATATTATTATAATTCGGGAATCAATCCAGAGTTTGCAGCGACATGATGTAATGGGTGTTTTCAATCTCGTATTTCATGCGCCCGTCTTTAATCTCAACATCATCCATTTGGTTGAGCCCAACGTATTTAGCAGTTATTACTTTGAGGATTTCTTTTTTCAGCGCGGCGGCAAGTGCCGGGGGAATGGAGTCGGTGGTTGGTGCATCAACCTCAGTGATGAGAGTGGGAACGGCAACAATTCCTTCCGGGTCTATTTCGATTTTTATTGATGCGGGATCAATGACTAACTGTATTTCATCATCGTCTGCCGCAGTCCATGTGCCTTGAGCGGTGGCTTTTGCAGAGGCGGTGAGTGATACAGGCTCGGTGGATTCATTGTCAAGGGGGAGTTCCCTGTTGACTGATATCATTGTGGCAATCATTAGAGTGCCAGATGTCGATGCAGTTTTGCTGAAAACGAAATTATCTACGCCCGTGATGAGTCCGTCGGGAGTGTTTGCAAGCATTTCCGGCGCACTGCTCCAACTGCCGTCAATGTCCTCGGCGAGTTTCGAGGCGGAGTCACAAGATGTCTGCGCTATCAGAGCTCCAGCAGCTAATAAAGCAAATGCAAATTTTTTCATGTCTATTATTCCTGTGAATATTTCAGGTCCTTTAATATTAAACATCGCTATCGTGGAAATGTTTTGCGCCTGCGTGCTTTTCATCAATTTATTTTTTGCTATCTTTGCGCTAAATCTTAAATCCAAAACTAAAATGGCAACAAAACCCTTTCATTATCAGGAGATGTTTCCTCTGGGTGAGGACACAACCGAATATTATCTCCTCACATCAGATTATGTGAAAACCGAAAAGTGGGGCGACAGAGAGATGCTCGTAGTTGACCCCGAGGCGCTCACCGTGCTGTCACGCCAGGCAACACATGACAATGCGTTCATGCTTCGCCGCGAACACAATGAGATGGTTGCAAAAATCCTCCATGACCCGGAAGCAAGTGAAAATGACAAGTTTGTGGCTCTCACCATGCTCCGCAACGCAGAGGTGGCAAGCAAAGGGCAGCTTCCATTCTGCCAGGATACCGGCACAGCTATTGTTATCGGCAAGAAAGGTCAAAACGTTTATACCGGTAGCACCGACGAAGAGAAAATATCCAAAGGTGTATATACCACTTATACCGAGGATAACCTACGCTATTCGCAGAATGCCCCGCTCAATATGTATGATGAGGTCAACACCGGTTGCAACCTTCCCGCCCAGATAGACCTCTATGCTGTTGGCGGCGATGAATACAAGTTCCTTTTTGTTGCAAAAGGTGGTGGCTCAGCAAACAAGACATATCTTTACCAGGAGACTAAGGCTCTTATCAACCCGAAGACCCTTCTTCCTTTCCTCGTTGAAAAGATGAAGAGCCTCGGCACAGCCGCTTGCCCTCCTTACCATATCGCTTTTGTTATCGGCGGCACTTCTGCCGAAATGAACCTTGCCACTGTAAAGAAGGCATCTGTAAAGTACTATGACAGCCTTCCGACCAAGGGCAATGAATACGGTCACGCTTTCCGTGATGTTGAACTTGAGAAGCAACTCCTTGAAGAGGCTCACAAGATTGGTCTCGGCGCACAGTTCGGTGGCAAGTATTTTGCACATGACATCCGCGTTATCCGTCTTCCCCGCCACGGCGCATCTTGCCCTGTTGGTCTTGGAGTTTCCTGTTCCGCCGACCGCAATGTCAAGGCTAAAATCAACAAGGAGGGTCTTTGGATTGAGAAACTTGATGCAAATCCCGGCGAACTGATTCCTGAAGAATACAGGAAACAGGGTGAGGGCAATGTCGTTAAAATCGACCTTAACCGTCCGATGGATGAAATCCGCAAGGAGCTTTCAAAATATCCTGTATCCACCCGTCTGTCGCTCAACGGCACCATCATTGTTGGTCGCGACATCGCCCATGCGAAAATCAAAGAGCGCCTTGACAAGGGCGAGCCGATGCCGCAGTACCTGAAAGACCATCCTATCTACTATGCAGGTCCCGCAAAAACTCCTAAGGGAATGCCTTCAGGCTCATTTGGTCCTACCACCGCAGGTCGCATGGACTCATACGTTGACCAGTTCCAGGCTGCCGGAGGTTCAATGGTGATGATTGCAAAGGGCAACCGCAGCAAGCAGGTTACAGACGCATGCCACAAGCATGGCGGCTTCTATCTCGGTTCAATCGGTGGTCCTGCCGCAATCCTCGCCCAGAACAGCATAAAGAAAGTAGAACTGCTCGAATATCCGGAACTCGGCATGGAGGCTATCTGGAAAATCGAGGTAGAGGATTTCCCCGCATTCATTCTTGTTGATGACAAGGGCAACGACTTCTTCACCCAGATTTCAGAAAAGTGCGCCAGCTGCGCTCTGAACAAGAAATAACCAAGTCAAGGTAAGCCAACATGGTCAATACCTTGAAAGAAATTTGCCGCGACCTCGCCTCCCAGCTTTCTGCCAGGGGGGTGAGGTTTGCCATTCTATCCCCCGGCACCAGAAACGCCCCACTGATTGTTGCGCTTGAGCGCCATCCCGATATTACGACCAAAGTAGTGGTAGATGAGCGGAGCGCGGCATTCATGGCTCTTGGCTATGCAGCGATTTCGGGTGAACCAGTAGCTATAGTCTGTACTTCGGGAACGGCATTGCTGAATTACGCTCCGGCAGTGGCTGAGGCATTTTACCGCAAAATTCCATTGATAGTCATCTCGGCAGACCGTCCGATGGAATGGATAGACCAGGATGACAGCCAGACGATACGCCAGTTTGAAGCGTTGTCAAATTTCGTGAAGGCATCATATAATCTTCCGGACTCTGATGTGCCTGATATGAGATGGTATGCCAACAGGCAGATAAATGATGCCATGACAACAGCGCTTAGCGGGCGCAAAGCTCCGGTGCATATCAACATACAGCTTTGCGAACCTCTGACGGAAACCGGTGAAACGAGCGATGAACAATTCCGGACAGTGGAGATGATCGAGCCGTCGCGCACGCTTGAAACATCCTTTGCCCGCCAACTCGGCTGCCGCATAGCATCGCCCCGCAAGGTGATGGTGATAGCGGGATTTCTTGCTCCGTCACCTCAGCTTAACAGGGCTTTACGGCGTCTTGCCGCTATGCCGAACTTTGTGGTGTTTACCGAAACCATATCGAATCTTCACGGAAACGAGTTCATAAGCCGAATCGACACGACCTTGAGCGGTATCAGCAGTGAAGAGCGTGAGGCTCTTGCGCCGGATGTGGTTATATCTCTCGGCGGTGCGCTTGTGTCCCGCTTCGTCAAAACTTATCTTCGCAAGGTGAAGCCGACAGAGCATTGGCATGTAGGACTTTCGCATACTACCGTTGATTGTTTCCAGAGCCTGACCACACGGATAGAGATGGAGCCGGAGGTGTTTTTCCCGCAGCTTGCGTCAGCAATGCAGCCACATACCGCTCCATGCCGTTACGGCGACCAGTGGAGGATAGCACGTGACAAGGCTGTGTCAACCCACCAAGCTTATATTGCCAAAGCCCCGTGGAGCGATCTCAAGGCTTTTTCGGTGTTCATGCCGAAAATACCCCGCGGCACAAACCTGCAACTCTCAAACGGCACGTCTATACGCTATGCGCAGCTTATGGGTGACACTGGTTACCACAGGTGCGACTGTAACCGCGGAGTGAGCGGCATTGACGGCTGCACTTCCACCGCTATCGGCGCGGCACTCGCTTATAACGGCATGACTATCCTCATTACTGGTGACATGAGCGCGCAGTACGATTTAGGAGCACTTGCTGCAAACGGTGTGCCATCACGGTTCAAAATGATAGTGATGCGTAATGGCGGCGGTGGAATATTCCGCTTCATCAACTCGACCTGCTCACTACCGGAGGTGGAAAAGAACTTTGCGGCAACAGAGTCGGTGAGGCTTCCTCTGGAGGAGATAGCAAAGGGATTTGGCTTCGCATATTTCCAAGCAGGAAGCGAAAAGGATTTACGCGAGGTTTTCCCTAAATTCATAAATGAACCACAGCAGCCTGCAATTCTTGCGGTAGATACTCCTGCGGATACTGATGCCGAAGTGCTCAGAAATTATTTCAAACGCTCAAAAATTTTCAAAAACAACTCAAATGAATGATATTGTCTGGACTCCGATAAAAGAATATACCGACATACTTTTCGAGCAGTGCGGAGGCATTGCCAAAATAACTATCAACCGCCCGAAAGTGTATAACGCTTTCCGCCCGCAAACCAATTTCGAGATGCTCGATGCTATGGCTTATTGCCGGGACAACTCCTCGATTGGCGTTATTATCCTCACTGGTGCAGGTGACAAGGCTTTTTGCTCGGGTGGCGACCAGAATGTGAAAGGAATAGGCGGTTACATTGATGACAATGGCGTTCCACGCCTGAATGTGCTTGACCTCCACAAGGCAATACGCTCAATTCCCAAACCGGTCATTGCTATGGTAAACGGCTATGCTATCGGTGGCGGCAATGTGCTGCAAGTGGTGTGCGACCTGACAATTGCTTCCTATAATGCCCGGTTCGGTCAGACGGGTCCTAAGGTTGGCAGTTTTGATGCCGGATTCGGCTCATCATACCTTGCCCGCTGCGTAGGTCAGAAGAAAGCGCGTGAAATATGGTTCCTATGCCGCCAATACACAGCTGAGGAGGCTCTTGAAATGGGCATGGTGAACAAGGTTGTGCCTTTTGACAAACTTGAGGAGGAAACTGTTGACTGGTGCCGCACTATCCTAAGCCGCAGCCCTATGGCAATCCGCATGATAAAGCGTGCCCTCAATGCCGAGCTTGACGGTCAGCGCGGGCTTATGGAATTTGCCGGGGACGCGACCCTGATGTACTATCTCATGGAGGAGGCTCAGGAGGGCAAAAACGCATTCCTTGAAAAACGCGACCCAGATTTCGGCAAATTCCCCAAATTCCCGGGCTGATGTTAAAGACAGCTTATGCCCCTTACAGGCTTGATTTCAACTTCAAAGCCTTGACCTCGCGTGGCGCTCTCCCTTACAAGGATACCTACTTCATCAAAGTGTGGGACGAAGATGCTCCGGAGCAATTCGGCATAGGGGAGTGCGCACTGTTCCGAGGTCTCAGCAAGGAGGACAATCCCTGCTATGAAGAGGTGCTCTCTGACTTGTGCGCCAGGCTGAACCGTGGCGAGAATTGCGATATAAGCAATTATTCATCCATAAAGTTCGGGCTTGAGACAGCACTGCTTGATTTCCAGAACGGATGCGTGCATAATCCTTTTCCAAGCGATTTCACGGCAGGACTTGAGGCGGTGACGATAAACGGGCTTGTGTGGATGGGTACCCTCGATGAGATGAAAGAGCGCGCTGAACGAAAGATTGAGGACGGATTCCATTGCATCAAATTCAAAGTCGGCAGTGAAAACTTTGAAAGAGAGCTGAGGCTTCTGGACGAAATACGCATGCAGCATGGTCCTGAAAGCCTGGAAATACGACTCGACGCAAACGGCGCATTTACTGCAGATAATGCTATGGAGCGTCTAAACCGACTTGCGCAGCTTGACATACACTCGATTGAGCAGCCTATAGCTGCCGGTCAATGGGATGCGATGTCTTATCTCTGTGAGAATTCCCCAATACCGATTGCGCTCGACGAGGAGCTTATCGGGTGCCGTTCATCTGAAGAGAAGCACAAGATGCTATTCTTCATAAAGCCCGCTTATGTTATTCTCAAACCGGCTCTTTGCGGAGGCTTCAGTGGTGCCACTGAATGGATTACCGATGCAGAGAGCAAAGGAATAGGATGGTGGGTAACCTCTTCCCTTGAATCCAACGTCGGACTTAATGCCATAGCGCAATGGGTGTCTGCGATGGGTGTTGATATCCCACAGGGGCTCGGCACTGGATGCCTGTACACCAACAACATATCTTCGCCACTTGTGCTACGTGGACAGGATCTGGTTTTTAATCCGTCAAAAGGTTGGACAATACCCGATTTGCAATGGATTATCCCGGCATAACCGGAATGACTCCTGAAGCCCAAGCTTTCATCAGGGAGTGGTTTGGCGGGGGTGAGTACATCAAGGCACATACTTCCGGCTCTACCGGTGCCCCAAAAGAGATCCGTCTTCTTAAAAGGGATATGGTTGCTTCGGCTAATTCCACCAATGCATTTTTCGGCATCGGCAAATCGAGCGTGGTCGCATTGCCCCTCAGCGCAGGCTATATAGCCGGAAAGATGATGATTGTTCGCAGCCTTGTTGCAGGTTGCAAGCTCCATATTGCAAATCCGGGACTCAAGCCCCTTGACGGTTTTCCCGAAGATATGCGTTTCGATTTGATTCCGATAGTGCCGGGGCAGATTGATGGACTGCTTGCAGCTCCGGATGCTGCCGGAAGAGTTGGCGCGGTGATTGTCGGCGGGGCTCCCATGAGTGCCATGCAGGAAGCCGCTCTTGCGGCATCCGGAATCAATGCTTACGCCACTTACGGCATGACCGAGACCTGCTCCCATGTTGCCCTGAGAAGGATTGGTGAGGAGGATTTCTTCACTGCGCTCCCCGGCATAAGTTTTGGCACTGACAGCAGGGGCTGCCTGGTTATAAACGCGCCAGGTTTTTCGTTTGGCAAAATTACTACAAACGACTGCGTTACGCTTCTTTCTCCTACCTGTTTCAGATGGCTTGGACGAGCAGACAATGTGATTAATTCGGGTGGAATCAAGGTGCATCCGGAGGAACTTGAGCAGACGCTTGCGCCGCTCCTTGGAAACAGAGCGTTTTTTGTCACTTCCAGAAATTCTGACAGATGGGGTAGTGAAATTGTTCTTTGTGTTGAGGGAAAGGGATTTAACCAGGAGGCTTTTTTTGCGAGGGTGGGTGAGCTTCTTCCGCGAAAGCTTATGCCCAAGGAGGTGGTTGAAATTGAAAGTTTCAAGAGAACGTCGTCCGGAAAAATTATCCGGGAAAGATAAAGATTTGTTCATTGTTATAAAGGTTTAAATGGTTATTCGCTGCAAAGGTATGTAAAATAGCCAATACGAACAACAAATTCCTCACATTTTTTGTGAGGAATTTTATATTTTGTTGGAAATCAGGAGTAAATTCAGCAGCAATCGCAGTGAATCAAATGGCTTGCAGAATGGCACTCCGTTATTTCATGGTCAACAATCAGGTGCCTGTTTGCCATTTCAGCAAAGCGGGTCATTTCATGGCTGACAAGCAGGACGGTAGTATCGCTGCTAAGGGCGGCAACAATATCATATATGCGGTCCTCAAACTTCCTGTCAATATAGCTCAGTGGCTCATCAAGCACAAGCACATCATGTGGTGCAATAACCGCTCTGCCGAGAAGCACACGCTGCAATTGCCCGCCGCTGAGCGCACCGATAGGTGAGTCAGCCTTATGCTCAAGTTCAACCAGGCGTAGTGTCTTGTCCGTGAGCTCATCAAGTTCAATCTTGCTGATTATTTTCCTCCCGGTCAATCCAGACGAAATTACCTGCCGGACTGTAATGGGGAAGCGGGGATCAATGCTGTTTTTTTGAGGCAAATAGCCTATTGAAAGCCTGTTAATCTCTTTTCCAGCAGCGAAATACTCAATTTTTCCGTTCGTAGGTTTAAGCAATTTAAGTATGATGCGTAGAAGTGTTGTTTTTCCTCCTCCGTTTGGTCCTGTAATGGCAAGGAAATCACCTTTGTTTACAGTAAGGTCAATGTCGCTAAGGATTGTTTTGCCTTCGCGCACCATGTTTACTCCGCTGAGTGTGATTATCCTGTTCATTTGCTTATAGAATCAGTGAGGACATCGGTTATTGATTCCATTTCTGCAAGCCAGTTGTATGACAGGGGGTGAATCACGAATTTCCTTGCTCCTGATTTTTTTACAACTGCTTCGCTTTTTGCACCGTCCATCTGCGGCTGTACAAAAAATGCTATAGGATTGTGTGTTCCGGCGATATCCATCTGTCGTTGCATGCCGCGTGGAGTGGTCTCCTTGTTTTCCATTCCTATTGAAATCTGGTTGATACCGTAATCCCTTGCAAAATAACTCAGTGAGGGATGCCACACAAGCACTGATTCCCCTTTTATGGGAGCAAGCCGTTCTGTGAAAGCATTGTCAAGCGAGTCAAGGCGTTGTGAGAGTTTCTCATACCTTTTTGTATAATACTCCGCATTTGCGGCATCAGCCTCCTTTATTGCCTCATACATGTTTGCGGCTATGATTTTCGCATTTTTTACCGAAGACCATGTGTGCGGGTCAACTCCGTCCATGTGGGGATGTGCATGCCCGTGGTCATGCGTGCCGTGGATAAGCTCTATGCCAGCGGATGTATCAACAACCTTAATATCAGGATTTGAGGCTACAACGCGCTTAATAAGGTTGTTTTCCCATGGCAGATGCCCCATGCGCATATAAATCACAGATTCGGCAGCGTTTTTAAGCGCAGACATCGGAGGATCGAAATTTTCTGGATTAGCATCCCCCGGCAGGAAACTCACCACTTTTAGACGGTCGCCCCCGATTTGCTCCATAATCCACCGTTGTGGCTCGATGCTCACGCTGACTATTTTTGCAGTGTCTTCTGTTTCAGTTTTTTTGCTGGTGCATGCGGCAGTAAGCGCTACGAATGCAGCCACAGCTAATATTTTAGTCTTGTTCATATACAATTTTATGGAGTTTTGATGATATTTCCTCCGGGTTGAGGCTCTTGGAGGTGCTCATTAGCATAAGCGGCACTTCCGGCAGACCGGGTGCGTAAGGAGGCTGGATATAATTGAAATCACGGTAGGGATGAAAATCAAGCCTTTCGTAAAACTTTATCCTCCTGCGTGCTGTTTCGCCGGCAGAAGCACGTTCAACTTCCAGGACAACAGGCACATTTGCCGACGCGCAAAATTCCCGGAGGGCTTTTATGCCGATGCCCCTGTTTCTAAACATTGGGTCAATTACAAAATGCTCTATGTAGACAAAGTCGCCTAAATTCCAGGAAGTGATGAATCCGGCAGGGGAGTCCCCCATCATGACCATTGTCATGGACATAGGTGACCCGAGGCTATGCGTGCGTGCCATGATGTCATCCCAGTCCCTTCTTTCCTCCGGTGGAAATGACTTCAGGTAGATTTTTTTCAGTTCCTTGAGGTCATTGCCATTAGAATCAGTGCATTGGATGCATTTGGGGCTTACTATGTTGAAGTATTTCCTGTCAATGAAATAAAAAACGACTGCCGCAAATGTCGCTCCGGCTGCATCTGCAACGAAATCAGCGGTTTCCGCGCTTCTGCCGGCATCCATGAGATATTGGAAGAGCTCAACTCCCGCTCCGAGGATTATAGAGATTATTCCGGCAATACACGCGCACATCACCGCCGACCTTTTTTTGCCCGCTCTCATCATGTCTATGAAAAAAGCACCGGTAAATGCGCCGAACATTATGAAATGTGCAACCTTGTCCGCGCCCGGAAAGAGCTGGATGTCAGTGTCCGGCAACGGTTTGGGCACGAGCGTTAACCAACAGATGGCGAGTAGTATCACCAACGTGTAGATATATGGCGGCGAATTGCGCAGTATGGTATTGATAAGTTTCATTTCGCACAAAAGTAAGAAAAAAATCAATGAGGTAACTGCAAAAACAGCAAAAGGGTTCGATTAACACGCATAATCTGCATTTTTCCCTTCATATCCTTCTAATATAGAATTAAAATTCTTTTATCGGTTGTTTTCTAACGTGATAATTGCTACTTTTGCCATTCTTAATGCAAATATTGTGTCGAAGAGAGAACTTATATGCTTCAATAACATTGAGAGAGCTAAATGGCTGTCTGACATATCTCTATTTTATAACCAATATGCCAACAAAAAGAATAGGGATGCTGTCATACATATCGGTATGCACATTAAGCCATCTCATTTAGAGCCTATTCACCTTGTTACTTTAGCTTGTCTGATACAATATTTGAAAGACAATGGTGTCACTCCTTTCATGGGAACCGATAACCAAAAGGTATGTGAGTACATAATGGAGGACTTAGGTTTCCAAAAATATTGGAGCGGTGGCTTGAATCATGTCGAGCCTTCAAAGTCCGATAATATATTCAACCTTTGGCGAATAACAGATAGTGAGAAGGATCTTTATGCAAAACATGTGGAGAAGTACCTGAGGAGTAACTATTTTGAAGGCAAGGATTTGGGTGCGGTGAGCTTGTGTTTGGCTGAAGCATTCTATAATGTGTTTGACCATGCTCAAGCTAAAGGAAACGCATTTTCTCTATTGGCTTATGATGTGGAGACATCAGTATTGCGTGGAGCGATATGTGATTTCGGTGTCGGATTAGCTACAACTATTCGTAAAGGACATCCGGAGGTGTCGTATGATGATGAGGCAATTCGTCTTTCAATAGAGGATAATGTGACAATTGGTTCTACTGCTCGTAACCGTGGTTTAGGTATGGGGAATATTGTTAACAATACAGATTCAATCCGAATACTGAGTGGTTCAGGACTATATGTGAAAAATTACGATAACATTAAAACTGTTCAAACAACATTTTCTTTTCCAGGAACGTTGATATATTTTGATATTGACCTTTCTTCGTTAGAGGATGAAACGTTATTAGATAACTTTAATTGGTAAGACGACTATGTGCAAGATTCTACTATCAGATATTTTATCCGCAAGCCAAGATGTAACTGTGGCTGGATCAGATTTATATGCGTGGATAAACAGGCAAGCCAGTGCAGGGGAGAAACTTGTTGTAGACATGACTGGAGTCACGTCACTTTCATCGGTTTTTCTAAATGTCTCTATCGGTAGGATAATTGATGAACTGGGGGAGAATGTGCTTAAAAAAACCGTATCATTCACCAATATCACTCAACAGCAGGCAAAAAGGCTTAGTGAGTATTTGCAAAAATACTGTAGTCCCCGAAAATAACACATCATAGACATTCACCTGATATGTAGCGCGCAATTAATATTTGCGCGTTTTTTTTGTTGTGATTATTATCTCGATGCTTTCTAAATGACGGGTGTATCTGTACTTGCGTCTGTTTTTATGTTATTCAGTATCCTACAGGGGCTATTGGTATATAAGATTCTCTGGTAAAATATTTGCAGCGAATAATTTTGTATTCTTAAAACCTTTGCAATGGATAGGCACGGCGCGTTTAACTCAAAGTTGTTCAATCACGGACGGGAATGATTGGAGATTAGCGTATCAAACAATTTTTTTCAATGGCAATAGCGGCATGATGAGCCCATTTTTGCGTGCCACACACCTCTTATATTATAAAAAAGCCGTACCTTTGCATAATAATTGAAAATCAATGAGTGCAGAATCCATTGAAGTTTGCGGAACAAAGCTTGTTTATGATGTCACTGGCAGTGGTTCCCCTCTGATACTGATGCATGGCTGGGGTTGCAATTCCAGTACGGTTGCAAGTATCGCGGCTATTGCGGCGGAAACTCATAAGGTGTACAATATAGATCTTCCCGGTCATGGTGCAAGTCCCGAACCGAAAGAGGTGTGGGGAGTGGAAGAGTACACCGCTGCTATAGAG
Source organism: Bacteroidales bacterium GP2 (assembly GCA_001701115.1). Lineage (GTDB taxonomy): Bacteria > Bacteroidota > Bacteroidia > Bacteroidales > Muribaculaceae > Paramuribaculum. Next base: position 20,322 of record DAAJ01000132.1, on the reverse strand, counting down.
GAATTGGTTAAAAAACTTGGACTTGAAAACCCTTCGATAATCGGTCACTCTTTCGGTGGCAGGATTGGCATCCTGTATTCCAGCCGGAACAAGGTAGACAGGCTGATTCTTGTTGATGCGGCTGGGGTGAAACCACGTCGTAGCATGAAATATTACTACAAGGTCGGCACATTCAAGGCAATCAAGAAAATATTGAATATTGTTTTGGGCAAGGATAAGGCGAAGCCTGTAATCGAGCGCCTGCGGGCAAAGCGTGGAAGCGCGGATTATGCTGCTGCGAGCCCGATGATGAAGAGTATCCTGAGCAAGAGCGTAAATCAGGATTTGCGCGGGTATATGCCAGAGATAAAAGCTCCGGCACTTCTTGTATGGGGTGAGAAAGACACTGCCACTCCCATGCGTGACGCGAAAATAATGGAAAAACTAATTCCCAATGCCGGGCTTGTGTCCTTTCCAGGGTGCGGGCATTATAGCTTTCTTGACAATCCCGGTGGATTTGCTGCTGTGCTCCGTAGTTTTTTGAAATCGAAAAATTAAAAAGAGATGACTGTTATATTCATAGTTTATTTGCTGATACTGTTGCTCGCACTGCAAAATCTCGTTTGCGAACTTAAGCGCGACCTGATGATGATGCAGCAGAATTCCTACAGATTGGAGAGATATAGCAGGTGGTTGAAAACAAGCGGCGACACTACTTCATGGACCCGTTTGTCCGCCCTCTGCGTGTTCTTCCTCAGTATGGTCGGATTCTCCGACATGAATTGGGGCATGGGATTCATAGCCGCGTGGACTGGCGGAAATGTGGTTTACCTTATGACCCGTAAGTATAAGAAGCCTCTTGTTTGGACTCCGCGCTCAAAGCGCATATACACTGTTGCGGCAATACTTTCAATCATCATTATAGGGGCTGCTGTGATTCTTTTTGGCAAAGATGAACTCAGCCGTTTGTTTGCTGCTACAGTCGCTTCTTTCGGTTGCTATTGCGGTAGCCATATTCTCATTATGGGCGCTGTCTGGCTTCTTGAACCGGTGGAGCGCAAAATCAACCGTGGATATTACCGTGATGCGGAGCGTATTCTCCGCTCAATGCCTGATTTGAAGATTATCGGTATCACAGGCAGCTATGGCAAAACAAGCACCAAGCACTATCTTCATCGTATTCTCAGCGAGAGCTTCCAGACCGCAATGACTCCCGGCAGCTTCAATACCACTTTGGGAGTCATACGCACGGTGAGGGAATACCTGAAGCCTTACGATAAGGTGTTCATTGTAGAGATGGGTGCTAAAAATATCGGTGACATCAAGGAAATTTGCGACCTTGTCCATCCTACAGTCGGCATTGTCACTGCTGTTGGCGAACAACACCTTGAATCCTTCAAAAGCATAGAAAATGTACAGCGTACCAAATTTGAGCTTGTAGACTCGCTTCCGGCAGACGGGCTCGCTGTTATCAATAACGATTTCCCGAAGATTGCTGACCGGGTGGTAGATAACTGCAATTGCATCCGCTATGCGGTTACAGACACCGCCGGGGCACAATGGACGGCGCAGGATATAGAGTATAGTGAACGTGGCACATCATTCACCGCTAAAGGTCCCGGCATTGAAATCCGCCTTACCACACGCCTTGTCGGTGACTGCAACATATCAAACCTTCTTGCTTGCGTTGCAGTAGCCGTCAACCTTGGAGTGCCCGAAGATAAAATCCGCTATGCTGTGAGCCGCATAGAGCAGGTTGAACACCGGTTGAACCTCAAACGCACTCCGGCAGGCATAACCATTATAGATGATGCTTTCAACTCCAATCCCACCGGGTCGGCTATGGCGCTTGATGTTTTGAGCCGCATGAAAGGAGGCAGAAGAATTGTCATTACCCCGGGAATGATTGAACTTGGCGACCGCACAGAAGAGCTGAACCGTAAGTTTGGACGAAAGATTGCCGAATGCGCGGACATTGCCATTGTTGTAGGGCATTATAACCGCGATGCTATTGTTGATGGCATCAAGAGCGGCGCGATGCCTGAGCAGGCTATTCTCACCGCCGATAGTTTCGCTCAAGCCCAGGTGCTTCTCCAGGGATTTGTGAAAGCGGGAGACACAGTGTTGTACGAAAACGATTTACCAGATACATTTAAATAAAATAATTCAGTTGCAGTATATCTGTTATGAAAACAAATATTGGAGTATTTTTTGGAGGACGCTCTACCGAGCATGAGATTTCTGTTATTTCAGCAAATCAGGCAATGCACGCCATTGACCGCGATAAATACGAAGTGACACCTATATATATTTCAAAAGAGGGCAGATGGTACACCGGTGATGCTTTGCTCGATGTGGCGAATTACCGCAATACCGATGAACTTCTCAAAAAGTGTGAGGAGGTGTATATGCGCCCTGTGTTTGGCGATTATAATGTTTACAAGGTAAAAAAGCCGATGTTTGGCAATGGGGTTGCAGCTTCTCTGGATGTGGTTATCCCTGTGCTTCATGGGTCAAACGGTGAAGATGGCACCTTTGAAGGTATCCTTGAATCTATCGGTATTCCTTATGCAGGGTGCGATGTGCTTTCATCAGCAAACGGCATGGACAAGATTACCATGAAGATGATTCTTGCAAACTGCGGCATTCCTGTTGTTGACTTCGTATGGTTCACTGATAAGGAGTGGTTCACAAAGCATGACGCTCTCGTTGAGAAGATAGAAAGCACTCTCGGTTACCCGGTCATTGTCAAGCCGGCAAACCTTGGCTCAAGCGTAGGTATCGGCAGGGCTGCGGATCGTGAACGCCTTGAGGAGTGCGTTGAAGATGCGGCGCGCTATTCAAGCCGTATCATTGTAGAGCACATGGTTGACAATCTTAAGGAAATAAACTGCTCCGTACTTGGTGATTGCGATGATTATCAGACCTCTGTGTGCGAGGAGCCCATCAAGAGCGGTGAAATCCTCTCTTATGAGGACAAATATATGGGTGGAACCAAAGGGGCAAAGGGCATGCAGGCTTCCCAGAAGAGGATACCCGCGGATTTGCCTGTTGAAATGAGTGACAGAATCCGCTTTCTTGCAGGTGAGACCTTCCGGGTGCTGAGTTGCCATGGTGTGAGCCGTGTTGACGTTATTGTTGATGCTGACACCAACGAGATTTATGTAAATGAAATCAACACTATCCCCGGTTCGCTTTCATTCTATCTTTGGGAAGCTACAGGAATAACATTCTCTGGTCTCATGGATAAACTTGTGGAGCTTGCGCTCAAACGCAAGAGGGAAAGAGCAAATAAAACAGTTACCTACTCAAGGAATATTTTCAGCCTTGGCGGCGGTTGTAAAGGCGGCTGCAAAGGCAAACTGAAGTAATGGGAGACAAAACCAAAGGATACATACTCGGTTCTTTGGCTGCGGCGAGCTACGGCTTGAATCCGCTGTTTGCGCTGCCCCTGTACGATGACGGCATGGGGGTGGACTCTGTTTTGTTCTTCCGTTATGTGCTTGCAATTCCGGTTCTTGCAATAATGATGGTGATAAGGGGCAGGAGCTTCCGGTTGCAGGGCAAGCAGGTGCTTGCTCTCGGAGGTCTCGGTCTTTTGGTGGCATTGTCATCTCTTGCCCTTTTTCTGTCATACACCTTTATGCCGGCGGGTATCGCATCTACAATGCTCTTCATCTACCCGATAATGGTTGCGGTGATAATGACCTGCGTGTTTCATGAGAAAATATCACGTGTCACCCTCGTTTGCACCGTTGTGGCGGTTGCCGGAATCGGTTTGCTGTTCAAGACCTCCGAAGGCGGTTCGCTGAGTCTTCCCGGCACAATCTGGGTAATGGTTTCGGCACTAAGCTATGCAATATACATCGTGGCGATAAATAAATCGTCTCTCGCAAAGGTGCCTACTCTCACTGCAACATTTTATATGCTGCTTTTTGGGGTATGGTTGTTTGCCGCAAGGCTCCTTTGGCAAGGGGAAATGGAAATGCCCTCTGCTGGAAATGGCTACCTTTGGGGAGCGTTGCTTGGGCTTGCAATTTTCCCGACGGTAGTGTCATTTGCCTGCACCACAAGCGCCATTCACTATATCGGTTCAACAAACACCGCTATTCTTGGAGCGCTTGAACCGGTTACCGCGGTGATTATCGGAGTATTTGTTTTTGGGGAAGAGATAACCCCGCGCTCGTTTATCGGGTTGTTGATGATTATCGGTGCGGTAACCGTGGTGATTTCCGGTCCACGGATGAGCTTCCGGTTAAGTTCGATTCGCAGGATGTTTCCCCGTGTTCGTAAAAATTAAAAGTTATTATATATGTGTGGATTTTTCAGCAAATTCTTTTCTAAGGAGAAAAAAGATACATTGGACCGTGGGCTTGCTTCAAGCAAGCAGGGAGTCCTGTCCAAGATAGCCCGTGCTATAGCAGGGAAAAACAAGGTCGACGATGATTTTCTGGATGACCTTGAAGAAATCCTCATTACATCGGACGTTGGTGTGGATACCACGCTTGCAATTATTGACCGCCTCAAAGCAAGGGTAAAGCGTGATGGCTATGTTGGCACTGAGGAACTCAACCGTCTGCTTGCCGAAGAGGTGCAGGAGTTGCTGGCGGATGCGGACAATACTGTTTCCGCGCCTGATTTTACTCTGCCGGAAGGCGCTCGTCGTCCCTACGTTATTATGGTTGTGGGTGTAAATGGCGTTGGAAAGACAACCACTATAGGCAAACTTGCTGCGCAATATCGCGATGCTGGCTATAAAGTTATGCTTGGGGCAGCAGACACCTTCCGTGCTGCCGCAATAGAGCAGCTTGAAGAGTGGGCGCACAGGTCAGGTGCCTCAATTGTTAAGCAGAAACTTGGTGCCGATCCTGCGTCTGTAGCATTTGACACTCTCAAAAGTGCTCAGGCTAAAGGTGACGTGGATGTTGTTATCGTAGATACAGCCGGTCGTCTCCATAACAAGAAAGCTCTTATGGATGAGTTGACCAAGATACGCAACGTAATGTCAAAAGTTATTCCCGATACTCCGGACGAAGTGCTTCTTGTGCTTGACGGCAGCACCGGTCAGAATGCTTTTGAGCAGGCTAAGCAGTACACTGCGGCAACTAAAGTGACAGGACTTGTGATTACCAAACTTGACGGAACCGCAAAGGGCGGCGCGGTACTTGGTATCAGCCACTCCCTCAGCATTCCGGTGCGATATATCGGGCTGGGTGAAAAGATTGAGGATTTGCAGGTGTTCCGCAAGGATGAATTTGTGAAGGCATTGTTCGGTCAGGATTGATGAAGCGAAAAAAAGTAGATGTCATTTCACTCGGATGCTCCAAAAACCTGGTTGACTCCGAGCGTTTAATGAAATTGCTTGCTGATGCCGGAATGGAACCGCAGCATGAGCCGGAGCACACATCTCCCGGTGATATTGTGGTAGTCAATACTTGTGGCTTCATCGGTGATGCAAAAGAGGAATCGGTGAATACAATCCTTGAATATGCAGACCTGAAATCACGCGGAGAGATAGACTCACTATATGTTATGGGTTGCTTGTCTGAGCGATACCGCAATGAATTGCCTGCTGAGATTCCGGAAGTAGACGGTTGGTTTGGAAAAACGGACTGGAGCGGGATTGTAAACCGGCTGGTGAAGAAATATCCTGCTACTGCGCCATATGACCGCATAATCACGACTCCTCGCCATCATGCGTACCTTAAGATATCGGAGGGATGTGACAGGTTTTGTGCCTTCTGCGCTATCCCGCTCATAACAGGACGCCATCACTCCCGCACTCCTGATGAAATCGAGGAGGAGGTAAAGATGCTTGTTGGTCGCGGAGTAAAGGAATTTAATGTTATTGCCCAGGATTTGTCGGCATATGGATGTGACTTGTCCGCTGATAAGAAAAGCGGTCTTGCAGACCTGCTTAAGCGGTTGTCAGATATAAAAGGTGTGGAGTGGCTTAGGTTGCATTATGCTTATCCCGCCGGTTTCCCAAAAGACATTCTTCCGGTTATTGCCGAAAGGGAAAATATATGCTCGTACCTTGATATCGCTTTGCAGCATATCAGCGACAAGGTGCTTAAAGCTATGCGCCGCCGTGTCGGCAAAAAAGAAACCTTGGAGTTGCTTGATGAAATTCGCTCCGGTGTTCCGGGAATCCATCTGCGCACAACCCTTATGACCGGATTCCCTGGAGAAGGGGAGGAGGAGTTTGCTGAACTCATGGAGTTTGTGGAAGCTCAGCGGTTTGAGCGTATGGGCGCTTTTGCCTACTGTGAGGAAGAGGGCACTTACGCTGCGCAAAATTATGAAGATTCCATACCTGAGGCGGTCAAGCAGCAGAGGCTTGGCAAACTGATGGCTTTGCAGGAGGATATTTCTGCTGATATTCAAAGTTCAAAAATCGGTACAGTTCAAAAGGTCATTATTGACCGTGAGGAGCAAAATCATTTTGTAGGGCGGACCCAATGGGATTCTCCGGAAGTTGACCCGGAAGTGCTTGTGGAAAAGGCGCCTGGAATCAAGCGCGGTGAATTCTGCAATGTCAGGATTACCGATGCTATGCCGTTTGAACTGATTGGAGTTAAAGAATGAGTATGGAGCTGAAACTTGATGGACTGACCTGTTGCGCGGTTGAAAAATGTATTGAAACCGGCATACCATTTGCGCTGTATGCGTTTCCGGGTGAATCGGTTTTGCATTTTGTCGCGTGCCGTCATTCTCAGAAAGTGGAGGCAAATGTTTTTTTTGATGAATCTGCAACCGGTGCATTTGCTGTAACCGCTTTTATACCTCATGGACCTGTTGAGATTATTGTTCAGGAGCTTTCTCCGGAGCAGATAATGGCGATGGATTCCCCGGCGGGCAAAATACCTGTTGCTCCCAAAGGTGTCTCAACATCATTTGAAGAATATGCGGCATCGGCTGAAAAAGTGATAGCCGGACTGCAGGAGCATGGAGGCAAGGTTGTTCTCAGCCGGATGATTGTAGAGGAAGGCTCAGACCCACTCCGCGTGGCGCTCCGGTATTTTTCTCGTTTTCCCGATACTTTCCGCTCGCTTTTCTACACCAATGAAAAAGGATTGTGGCTTGGAGCCACGCCTGAGTTGCTTGTCGATTACAATGAAGTTGGCAAGTCATTGCGGACTATGTCATTGGCAGGGACACGCCCCGCAGGCACCTTGGGAGAATGGGATGCAAAGAATACAGAGGAGCATGAGTATGTGACAGACTTTATAAAGGATGTTCTTTGCAAGCACTCAACAGATGTGAAAGTGTCTGAACCGTTCGCTTTGCGTTATGGAGCAGTGGAGCACCTATGTGAGCGGATAGAAGCTTCTGGCATAAGCAACATAACGGAAATAGTCAGTGAGCTTTCACCGACTCCAGCAGTGTGCGGCACTCCGCGCGATTATGCTTTGGAAGCTATTGCAAAATCCGAATCACATTCCCGTGAATGTTATGGCGGCTGGATTGCAGTGAAAGCTGATAATGGAGTAAAGGTTTTTGTGAATTTGCGCTGTGCAAATATCGCGGCTACAGTCAAAACAGGTGCTTGTCACACCTATATATATAAGGTATATGCCGGCGGAGGATTTACCGCTGATTCTTCGGTTGCCGAGGAATGGAATGAGGCTTCTGAAAAAGCGTCGGCATTATTGAAAATTATTATGAATCCGCATTAAATGGGAAAAAACAAAAATAAAAACGGCAGTCCTGCACTTGTTGTACTTATCGCGGTAATTATTGTTGGCGCGGTATCTATGGCTCCTCTGAAAAAGTGGAGTTCGGGGACGCTTAAAGATTTCAATCTTTTGTCTGACGTAATCCATGACTCTCTTTTAGTAGAGGAGGAAGAGGAGGACACTGTAAGCCTGCCGGATATTGACCCGGCTCTACTTCTTGCCATGAAGAGTGACAGCGTCAAGCCTAAGCGTAAATTGGTTATGGGTCCGGATTCAATGCTTGTCGAAGAGGAAGAAGAGGAGGAGGTGATTCTTCCTGCGCCGATAATGGTTGAGCGCACAGAATCAGGAGTATTGCCGATAGAGGACTATTCTCCTTCCGGCAATGGGCTTGCTCATCTTCGCGCAGCTATTAATTCCGGTCGCCTTGCTCGAATCGCGGTTACCGGCGACAGCTATATTGAAGGCGATATTTTCTGCCAGGATGTGCGTGAAAAACTCCAGACCGCTTACGGCGGCAGTGGAGTTGGCTATGTTAATATGTATTCTGAATTTCCCGGCTTCCGCCGGTCAGTGCGCCAGAGCGGCAAAGGGTGGAAGATACACATGGCATCAAAATCCGGCACAAACAGCAAATATGTTGGGCTGTGGGAAAATTATTTCACTACAGAAGGCAGTGCATGGTCTGAGTATAAAGGTTGCACTTCCATTGCCAATCTTGATTCATGGACTGTTTCCCGATTCCTTTTCATTGCTCCGAATGACTGCAAGATAAAAGCGAGTGCCAACGGAGTTGAAACTGAGTATGACATAACCGGTGCGGATTATGTGCAGGAGATAAAGGTTGTTGCTCCAGGCACGAATGATTTCAAACTGTCGGTATCCTCCTCCTCGATAATCGGTTTAGGCGTATGGCTTGACTCCGAGAGCGGCATAGGTGTGGATTGTATGTCGTCGCGTGGATTCTCCGGGGTGACCCTTGCAAGCATCAGCTCGTCTATTTCGCAGGAATCCCGTAACATGGTGGACTATGACCTTATAATCCTTGAATTTGGTATAAATGCACTTACGGCAAAGCAAAAGGATTATTCAGTGTATTGTGGTCACATGGTAAAGGTTATCAAGCATTTGCGTTCATGCTATCCTAACGCTGATTTCCTTGTGATGGGAATCGGTGACAGAGGTCAGAAAAAAGGAGGAGCTGTCAAGAGCATGAGCACAGTGCCAAACATGATTGATGCACAGCGTACTGCGGCAAGGACTGCTGGATGCCTCTTCTGGGATACCCGCGCTGCTATGGGCGGAGAAGACGCTATTGTGGAATGGTCCAAAACCGGACGTGCGAATAAGGATTATATTCACCTTACCCACAAAGGTGGTGCAGACCTCGCCGGTGAGTTTGTCAACGCTTTACAACAGATGCTGAGATGAGAGCTGTATTAGCCGCCATATTATTCTTTTGCTGCTTCAGCGCATTCGCCCAGGATGTTGCCGACTCTCTGGACGTTGATGTGAATGACACTGATGTGCGCGAAAGGGGAGTGGTGCTGTACAACGACGGGAAAATTGACAGCGGTCAGATTCCATCGTTCATAAAACGTGCTGCGAATAAAATACAGTTGAATGGCGCCGATTGGAGCGGCTTGCGCAACAGTGTCGCAAATTCCGGTTCTGAAGTCGTGTCTGTCGTTCATATAGGGGACAGCCACATACAGGCGGAAATCGGCACTTCTGTTACACGCGAACTTCTGCAACTTGATTTCGGCAATGCTGGGCGAGGGTTGGTCTCACCCTTGAGGCTTTCCGGCACCAACCAGCCCACTGATTATACTATTGAGAGCGGAAGCAAGTGGAAAGCGGAGAAGGTTATGAGGGGACCGTGGACTAATCCGATGGGATTTAACGGCACTTCACTGACCCTTGTCGGGAACCGTGGCAACCTGAGGATATACACAGCGGATGATGAGGAAAGCTATAATCCGTTCACTGCAATCCGGCTGTTTTACTCCGGCTCCATTACTGTTACCGGTGTGGGAAATGAATATGGCATGCCGGTGCCTTACCGCGTGAAGCCCGGTAACGGATATCTTGACATAACTTTATGGGAGGCGCTTACAGTTGCAGATATTAGTTTTGAATCATCAAAAGGCTTCACATTTTTCTGCGCTTCGGTCACCAATGAGCGTCCGGGACTCGTTTATCATGCGATAGGAAACAATGGGGCTACCTATTACACTTACAATAACGTAGGCACAACTGCTTCAGGCATAAAAGAATTGTCGCCGGACCTTATTATTGTGTCCCTCGGCACAAATGAGGCTTTCGGAAAGCTTGACATACTTGAATTCAGACGTAACCTAAATAACTTTGTCACCTCGCTTAAGCAGAATAATCCGGATGCGGAAATCCTTCTTGTCACCCCAATGGAATGCCAAAGGAGCAGTGTGCACCGGACCGGCACAGGAAGGCGTGCAAGGAGGGTGAGAAGTTACTCGGTTAACAATAATATCCTGCCTATACGAAACGAAATCCTGCGTTACGGTCGTGAAAAGCATATCGCTACATACGACTGGTACGATGTTGCCGGAGGCACTGGCGCGTCCAACACATGGATTGATTCAGAACTTCTAAGCCGTGATCGGGTGCATCACACCTCTTCTGGTTACAAGCTGAATGGCAAGCTGATGTATGAGGCTTTAATTAACGCATTAATTCCTAAGAAATAAAATGGATAAAATTACCGGCTTTTTTTCCGGACTCGATATAGCAAACATATTCCAGGATATAAAAGACTTCTTTTTGAACCTGTGGTCGCAGATTGACACCGGCAAGGTTGTGCAGGTGTTGAAGTACGACATGTCTAACCCGCTACTGTTCAACACCGGGCTGTTCCTGCTGCTGTTTGTAGGATTTCTTATCATTTACCGTATTCTGCGTAAATGCAAATGGCTGAAACTCATATTCGTAATACTGTTCTCCCTCTACTTTTACTATAAATCATCGGCAGAATATTGCTTTATCTTGCTTGGAGTATGTATTTCCGACTATATTCTTGGCATACTCATGGGCATTGCCTCACGAAATTGGGTGCGCAGGCTGATTGTAGCGGTCAATGTGCTCATGAATGTTGGAATGCTTGTCTACTTCAAGTATTTCAACCTGTTGTTAAGCACATTCGCTAATTTCAGCGGACAGGAATTCAATGCTCTTGATATTGTGCTTCCGGCGGGCATATCCTTCTTCACATTCCGTTCAATAAGCTATATTGTAGATATTTACAGGCGTGAGATTGAACCTTGCACCGATTTCCTTGCATACACTTTCTACCTTACATTTTTCCCGCCGTTGCTTGCCGGACCGGTTGTACGCGCCAAGGATATGTTGCCGCAGGTAAAGCTTAATCCTGTTGCATCGCGTGCCATGGTCGGTGAAGGGCTGTTCCTGATAATCATTGGGCTTGTAAAGAAAGTCATTGTCGCTGACTATATAAGCCAGAACTTTGTTGACCGTATATTTGACAATCCGTCCCTTTACAGCGGGTTTGAAAACCTGATGGGAGTGTATGGGTTCACAATTCAGCTGTATTGTGATTTCTCAGGCTACAGTGACATGGCTATCGGCATTGCCCTGCTGCTCGGTTACCGCTTCCTTGATAATTTCCGCTCTCCTTTCAAGTCACAGAGCCCTACGGAATTCTGGCGCAGATGGCATATATCGCTGTCAACCTGGCTCAGGGACTATGTGTACATTCCTATGGGAGGCAACCGTTGCTCCAAGACACGCCGCAACATGAACCAGATGAATACAATGCTAATCGGTGGTTTGTGGCACGGAGCATCATGGATGTATCTGATATGGGGCGGTTTGCAGGGTATTTTCCTTATCGGGCATAAGGAACTCAAGGGGCTTTTCGGAACAAAAGTCCCCAAAGATACCCCACAGGTCAAGAAAGAGAAATCAAGATGGCGTGTGATAGGTAATATATTCCTGACATTTAACCTTATAGCCATAAGTTTCGTATTTTTCCGCGCAAGATCGCTTGAAACAGTGCGCGACATGGGCAATCAGATTATCCACAATTTCCATCTGTCAGTTGCTCCTCAGTTCATCCAAGGCTACCTCATGATTGTTCTTGCCATAGTCGGTGCGTACCTCATGCACTTTGCACCGGAAAGATGGACTCATAAATTCAAGAAAATGTACACCGGCATGCCTTTGATTTTTCAGGCTATTGTGCTCGCAATCATACTCCTGCTGATAATTCAGGTCAGGAGCAGTGAAATAGTCCCCTTCATCTACCTCCAATATTGATTACCCAAGGGTATTTAGAAGTCGGAGTGCCAGAGGATAATGTTGTCCGGGGAGGATTGCTCAACGGCAATAAGCCTTTGGTTGGAGGAACCTCGGAAGAGCAGCGATGTGTCGCGTAGCGCTTCAATGAAAGGTCCGTCAACAACCACGTCAACGTTTTTAAGCAGTTCTCTCCCTCCCGTGAGCTCCCATAGTTCCTCAAACAGGAATCCGGTGTAAAGCCATATAGTTTTGCCTTGTTCTTTTATGCCCTGACATAGTGGCAGCAACACATCTATCTGGTACACAGGGTCTCCGCCGCTGAGGCTTACATCCATATCGTTTTCAGAAATTATGGCGAGCAGGCTCTCGACACTCATTTCCTTCCCTCCGGCAAAGTCCCAGGATTCCGGATTGTGGCATCCGGGGCAGTTGTGACGGCATCCGGCAAAATAGATGGCGGTCCGGAATCCCGGACCGTCAACTGTTGTGCCGTCAATAATGTCAAGTACCCTGGGCATTATTTATGTACTACTCTGTCGTTGAGTTCAGCAAGTTTGGCATTGTTCCACCGGTCTGTTGTTCCCACAAGGTAGCCGGTGATTCTCTGGAGCTTGTCAATCTCGCGGCTTCCGCATTTCGGACATGAGTCAAGCTTTTCGCTTGCGTCCTCGTAGCCGCATTCCATGCAACGGTTGCGGTTATGGTTCACCGAGCAGTAGCCGATGTTGTTCTTGTCCATAAGGTCAACGATGTCCGCAATAGCTTTGGGGTTGTGGGTTGCGTCGCCGTCAATTTCCACATAAAATATGTGTCCTCCTCCTGTCAGTTCATGGTAAGGTGCTTCCACTTCCGCTTTGTGCTTCGGCGAGCATTTGTAATATACCGGCACATGGTTGGAGTTGGTATAGTAAATCTTGTCGGTTATGCCTGGTATAATTCCGAAGCTCTTGCGGTCCTTTGAGGTGAATTTGCCGCTGAGACCTTCTGCAGGAGTTGCAAGCACTGAGAAATTGTGACCGTATTTTTCGCAGAATTCATTGACTCTGCTGCGCATGTGGCTCACAATCTTGAGACCCAGCGCCTGAGATTCTTCGCTCTCGCCATGATGCTTGCCTGTAAGCGCGATGAGGCATTCGGCAAGCCCTATAAATCCAATTCCGAGAGTACCTTGGTTGATTACGCTCTCAATGGTCTGACTGGGAGTAAGGTTTTCGCATCCGTTCCACAGGCGCGACATAAGGAGCGGAAACTGCTTGGCAAGCGCGGTTTTCTGGAAATTGTAACGCTCGCACAGCTGGCGTGCCGCAATGTCAAGCACATCGTCAAGAGTGCGCATGAATTTGGCAATCCTCTCCTCTTTGTCTTTGATAACCATGCACTCAATGGCAATCCTTACTATGTTTATGGTGGTGAAGCTGAGGTTGCCGCGCCCAATAGAGGTCTTTTCGCCGTAACGGTTTTCAAACACTCGGGTCCTGCAACCCATGGTCGCAACCTCATATTTGTATCTTTCCGGGTCATCCTCGCGCCATTTGTCGTGTTGGTTGTATGTTGCGTCAAGGTTAACGAAGTTGGGGAAGAAGCGGCGTGCTGTTACTTTGCAAGCGAGTTTGTAAAGGTCATAATTCCTGTCAGAGGGTAGGTAACTTACACCGCGTTTCTTTTTCCATATCTGAATCGGGAAAATCGCAGTTGCGCCGTTGCCAACGCCTTCGTAAGTGGAGTTGAGCAATTCGCGGATAATGCACCTGCCCTCTGCCGAGGTGTCAGTGCCATAGTTTATTGAACTGAACACCACCTGATTGCCTCCACGCGAATGAATTGTGTTCATGTTGTGGATAAATGCCTCCATTGACTGGTGAACCCTCTCGACAGTGCGGTTGATTGCGTGCTGCACATATCGCGCGTCACCTTCGAGACCTGCAAGCGGCTTGGTCTCATAGTCCGCTATATACACATTATATAGGTGTGACAAATCTTTTCCCTCGAAATTTTCAAGTGTCTTGATTTCCTCTATGAAAGAGGAGCGCACATAAGGGGCGAGGTAGAAATCAAATGCTGGAATAGCTTGACCGCCATGCATCTCATTCTGGGCTGTTTCGAGGGATATGCAGGCAATTATGCTTGCAGTTTCAATTCGTTTTGCCGGGCGTGACTCGCCATGTCCTGCTGAGAAGCCGAATTTGAGGATTTTGTCAAGGGGATGCTGCACGCAAGTGAGGCTTTTGGTCGGGTAATAATCCTTGTCGTGGATATGCAGGTAACCGTTTTTCACTGCATCGCGCACCTCCTGCGACAACAGGTAGTCATCAACAAAAGGTTTTGTTGTTTCACTGGCAAACTTCATCATCATTCCCGCAGGAGAGTCAGTGTTCATGTTTGCGTTCTCGCGGGTAATATCGTTGCTCTTAGCTTCGATAATCTCAAGGAACATATCGCGGGTCTTAGCGCGGCGGGCAATGCTGCGTTGGTCGCGGTAAGCGATATAACGCTTTGCAACCTCCTGGCGGGGGCTATTCATCAGCTCTACCTCCACGCGGTCCTGGATTTCCTCCACGCTCATGCGCTCGTTGCCGGTTATGCCGATGCGGTCAGCAATCTTCTGGATGAGTGCCTCATCCTCGCCTCTTTCGGTCTGAAGCATCGCCTTGCGGATTGCCGCCTTGATTTTTTCCTCATTATAGCCGACGACTCTGCCGTCGCGTTTTACAACTACCTGAATCATAGGGAATAGTTTGTCAGTGCGTTTAGTTAAGTTTTTATAGGGCGCAAATTTAGAAATTAATATCAAAAGCGGCAATAATGTGCTGATAATTTTATGAAAAATTTTCGTTTTGGAAAACTTTTTGATGATGGCTTAATTATAAGTTGCTGAAAATCAATGGTGGGTTTGTTGGTTTTGGGAAACTTTTGGTTGCTCTTGGTTTCGCGATGTTTATAAATGTGTTATTCCGAGGTATAATTCGCCTTGTATAAGTTGGTGATAATGAATTATTGTGATTGCAAATAGCAATGGGGTGGGGAAGAGTGGATTTTTCCGAACCTCCGGCTCGGCTCATCTCTAATATATGACGCGCACTGCCGGGC
>DAAJ01000132.1:0-5153 GCA_001701115.1 Bacteroidales bacterium GP2 | reverse complement strand
GTGTTGCGGTCGCTTTCGCTCCCTTAACATCGCGGCTACTCTCTGCGTGCGCTCTCCGGCGCCCATTCCCCCAACATGGGTCAGCTCCGAAAGGAGCGTCGCAATGCGAAACCTCATGCAAGCGTACCGGGTTAACCATATTCCGAACCTCCGGCTCGGCGCACGGCTAAGCCTTTTCTCTCTCCCGTTGCGTTGACTTATGATTTTTTGGATTATTAAGGGTTTGTTGCAGCGGGAGTTGCTGATGTGGTTATAATTTCTTATTTTTGCCGTTCATATAGTAATGAAGTATAAGTACTGACGTCAAAATGAGTAAAAAAGCACAGTTCGGCTCGAAAATAGGTCTGATAGCTGCAACAGTCGGCTCGGCAGTCGGGCTGGGAAACGTGTGGCGTTTTCCGGCAGAAGCCCAAGCAAATGGCGGGGCTGCTTTTCTGATAGTGTATATCGCCTGCGTGTTTATCCTTGGAGTTCCGGTAATGGTGAGCGAGTTTGCTCTTGGCAGGGCAGGACGCAGCGATGCTATCGGTTCTTTCAAGAATATAGGAGCTCCAAAGCCGTGGTGGGTTGTCGGGGGACTTGCTATTTGCGCGAGTTATATGATTTTGTGCTTTTATATGGTTGTTGCCGGGTGGACCATAGAGTATTTGTGGTCATCACTGACAGGGAGCCTTTATGACCTCGGGTCGACTATGTCGCTTGAAGGGGCATTTACCGAGAAGATGCAATCAATGATTCAAGGCAATGTCAACCCTCTGATTGCAACTTATGTAGTGATATTCATAAACATGGCGGTGCTTGTAATAGGGGTGCAGAAAGGTATAGAACGTCTCAGCAATACCCTTATGCCGCTGTTGTTTCTGGTGCTGATTGTGATGTGCTGCGTGTCGCTGTCGCTTGACGGGGCTGCGGAGGGTATAAAAAATTTCCTTTCCCCTGATTTCAGCCAGATTAATTCTTCGGTGGTGCTCAATGCTCTCGGTCAGGCGTTTTTCTCGCTGAGCCTTGGCATGGGCATCCTCATCACCTATTCCTCATATTTTCCAAATTCCACGAAGCTGACAAAGACAGCAGTGACTGTGAGCCTGCTTGACTTGCTTGTGGCGGTCATGATGGGTCTGATAATATTTCCCGCAATCGCGACTTTCAACCTTAAGGATGCTTCGCTTGAGGGCACGACCCTTGTTTTTGTCACTCTGCCTGAGGTGTTCCAGATGATGCCTTGGACGCGCCTATGGTCTGTGCTGTTCTTCCTGCTTCTCACCGTAGCGGCTATTACGAGCACCATATCTATCGCTGAGGTGACGGTGGCATTCGTTACAGACCGCTTTAAAATCAGCCGTGTGAAAGCGTGCTTGTGGACAATGCTTCCATTGCTTGTTTTCAGCACAATATGCTCAATGTCACTTTCCGGTGACAGCTCTTTGCGTATAGGAGGAATGAGCGTGTTTGATTTTCTGGATAATGTGGCGACAAACCTGTTCCTCCCCATAGTATCAATCGGGGTGTGCGTGTATATGGGATGGTTCGCACCCAAAGGCATCATGCGGGATGAAATATCTAATTACGGCTCGGTAAGTTCTCATCCAACAGGGGCTATCCGTTTTGTAGTGAGGTATGTCGCACCTTTGCTAATAGCACTCGTGCTGATTAGCTATTTCCTGAATTGATGGCGGATAAGGGCTTTACTTCCGGCGAACGCAGGGGACTTATTGTGCTTCTTGCAGGGATGTGCCTTATTGTCGCTTGGGCGTTGCTGGCAAGAGGGTGCGGGGGCAATGAGGTAAAGGAAATATCTGCTGCAACGGCAGCCGCCCATGATTCTATTGCGGCGCAAAGAGATAGCGGTGCCGTCATAGTAAAAGTTAAAAACAATACAAAGAAGAAATCCGGCAAGAAAGCTTCGCGCCGACCTGACGGCAAAAAAAGAGATTATTTAGCAGAACCGATAGATGAATAATAAGAAAACCACGGCGCAGAGGGCGCTGTTTGCAACAAAAATCGGAGTAATAGCAACTACGGTAGGTTCGGCAGTCGGGCTTGGAAATATTTGGCGCTTCCCTTATGAGGCGGGCTGCAATGGCGGTGGCGCTTTCCTGCTATGTTATTTCCTGTTCATATTTATTATAGGCGTGCCGGTGATTTGTGCTGAGTTCATTATGGGCAGAGGCACAAGGAGCAATATCTTCGGTGCCTACCGCAAGCTGTCGCCGAAAGGAAAATGGTATATAGCCGGGTTCATGGGCATATTCGCATCGATGTGTATCCTCAGCTTCTATTCGGTGGTTGCCGGATGGATTCTGGAGTATCTGGTGCAGTCGGTGACCGGCGGCATTGAACTTGCAACAACGCAGGAATATCATCAGGCATTTGATGAGTTTTCCACTTCATCTTTTCGACCCGCGGTGTGGACCCTTGCATTCCTTGCCTTGAATTTCCTTATCCTTATCAACGGAGTTACCAAGGGAATAGAGCGGATGTCCAATATTTTGATGCCTCTGCTGTTTGTCCTGCTGGTGCTTTTCTGCATCAATTCATTGACTCTTGACAAAGCGGCGGAAGGATTGTCTTTCCTGTTCCACCCCGATTTTTCCAAGATAACTTCCAAAGTGCTTCTGTCTGCAATGGGTCAGGCTTTCTTCTCCCTCAGCCTGGGGCTCGGCTGCATGACAACATACGCATCATATTTCGGCGATAAGACAAGGCTTGGAAAGACGGCAATGACCACAGCGGTGCTCGACACTTTGGTGGCGCTCCTCGCGGGAGTGATAATCTTCCCGGCAGTTTTCTCTTTCGGCTTTTCTCCCCAGGCGGGTCCTACGCTTGTGTTTGAGGTTCTTCCGGCGATATTCCACAATCTGCCCGGTGGAGTGGTGTGGTCCGCGCTTTTCTTTTTGCTGCTGACTCTTGCATCACTGACCTCCACAATATCGATGAGCGAGATTTCAATAGCTTTCATGGTAGAGGAGTGGAAACTTAAGCGCAGGACAGCTACAATCATAAACACTTCCATTGCAATGGTTGTGGGTGTGCTTTGTGCGCTGAGCTTCGGAGTGCTGTCAGACTTCACTATTTTCGGTCTTACGATTTTTAATTTCCTGGATTATATTTCCTCCAACGTTCTCCTTCCGCTTGGCGGAATGATTGCGGCGATTTTTGTGGGATGGTTTGTTGACAAACGCTTTGTAAAGAACCAGATGACCGATAACGGTTCATACCGGAGCTATCTTTTGCCTGCAGTGGTTTTCTGCTTGCGCTTCATTGCGCCTGCCGGCATCGCGCTGGTGTTTTTGAACTCTATCGGCGTGATATAGTTTTGGCAGAACGGGCGATAATAGCTAATTTCGCAGAGAAACGCTAAAAAGAGATTACTTGACTCCATTTACTTTAAATATCAAGGGAGAACTGCGGCAATTCAATAGCCCGTTGGTAATGGGCATTTTGAATGTCACTCCGGATTCTTTTTACCAGCCGTCCCGCAAGTCCGGCAATGAGATAGCCGCGGCTGCGGAATCTCTTGTTGCGCAGGGAGCGGATATAATAGATATCGGTGCCTACTCATCTCGCCCGGGAGCTGATGAGGTGAGCGCGGAGGAAGAGATGGATAGGCTCGGCAACGCGCTGCGTCAGGTAAAAGAAATATGCGGCAAGGTATTGGTGTCTGTGGATACATTTCGCGCTGAGGTTGCAGAAAAGGCGGTTGTTGAATATGGAGCCGATATAATCAATGATATATCCGGCGGCTTGCTCGATGAGCGCATGATTCAGACTGTTGCCACGCTAAAAGTGCCGTATGTGCTGATGCACATGCGCGGGACACCAGCAACGATGCAGGAAATGTGCGATTATCCAGAGGGTGTGACAGCGGGAGTCATCAAGGAGCTGTCGGAGCGGATAAATGCAGCCGCTCTTGCCGGGATAGCGGATATTATAGTCGACCCGGGTTTTGGATTTGCCAAGACAGTTGAACAAAATTATGAGCTGCTGCGCAATTTGCCGTTGCTTGCTGATGCCTTCCGGCGTCCGGTTCTGGTGGGAATGTCAAGGAAATCCATGTTTACGCGCCCTATGGTCATATCGCCAGGCGAAGCCCTCCCCGCAACTGTTGCCGCAAATACGATAGCGGTAATGGAAGGAGCGGCAATTATAAGAGTACATGATGTGGCAGCGGCAATCCAGTGCGTGGAGGTGTGCCGCATGGCAGCGCTTGCATCAAAATAAATTGGAAGTATGGACGGATTTGGAATAAGAGACGCGCTTGATATTGCAATAGCAGCATTGTTGCTCTTCTACCTTTACAGGATAATGAAGGAGAGCGGCACAATCAATATATTCTTCGGTGTGCTTGCATTTATAGTAGTATGGGTGCTCGCATCGCAGATTCTTGAAATGAAGCTCATCGGCACGATTCTCGATAAATTCATGAGCATTGGTTTGCTGGTGCTCGTGATATTGTTCCAGGACCAGATAAAGCGCTTCCTTGTGGAACTGGGAGACCACAAGCGATGGCGGTTTCTAAAGAAACTATTCCATCATTCGCGTGGCAACCAAGAGGACCATACCCGGCAATACATCCTGCCTATAGTGTATGCCTGCATGAACATGGCTAAGTCTAAAACGGGTGCTTTAATAGTGATTCAGAACGATATACCACTTGACAATTATGAGAAATCAGGTGATATAATCGATGCCAAGATTAACTCACGCCTTATTGAAAATATCTTTTTCAAGAACTCACCCCTGCATGACGGTGCGATGATAATTGCCGGCGACAAGATTGTTTCAGCCGGTTGCATATTGCCTGTGAGCCATGACAGGAATGTGCCGAGGGCGCTTGGGTTGCGTCACCGCTCAGCCCTGGGCATATCGCAGGCGACGGATGCATTCGCTATAGTCGTTTCAGAGGAAACAGGTGGTATTTCCGTGGCATATAGGGGAGTGCTTACTACGCGCCTGTCATCTGCCGAACTTGAACAACGCCTTTCGCAGATATTCCATCACCACGAAGCGTAATGCGTCGGATTGTGAACAGCATTGCCTCATTATGTGGTTAAAAAGTCAAGAAAATAGCAACGCGCTTGCCTAATTGAAAAATAACGCCTACCTTTGCAGTCGCAATCACAAAGGAGTGATGCTCGAGTGGTTGAAGAGGC
>DAAJ01000047.1 GCA_001701115.1 Bacteroidales bacterium GP2 | reverse complement strand
GAGGGTGTTGCAGAACTGCCCTACCATATAGGCTCTGAGAATTGAATATTTAGAAGTAAAATTTGAAAATCTGGATCTTTTCAGAAATTTCGATTCTCAGTGCCCGAAAATTGAACAAAAAACCCGTAAACATGAGAAAATCGGCTCTTTTATGCCGATTTTCTTATGTTTTTATGCAATTTTAGGACATTGAGGGCCATGAGTTCAAATCCGAGGTCCATTCTGATCTTGGATTTTCCGAAGTGACGGAAGCGTGTGTAGCCGTGATTGTGTTTGAGTTGTCCGAAAACCGGCTCCGGTTCCAACGACCGCCGTTTTAGTTTTCTCTGGTTGTCCGGGAGGTCAAGCCTTTTCTTTGCCTTTCGTTCTTCTCTGATATTGCCCAGTCTGCGATGGATCTCGCCCCGCTTGCTTTTGGTCAGGACGCATCGCTGTTTGAATGGGCATTCCCCACAGTGGTCACATGTCATGACGGTTGAGTCGCTGCGGAACCCACTCCGGGTGTATCCCTCCTCCACCCGTATTACACGCATCAGCCTTCCGTTGGGACATATCAGTGTGGTTTCATCCGGTGACAACTTGAAACCGAGTCTGTCATATTGACCCTCTTTGATCGGCCGCCGTGTTGACTCCGCATCATAGTTGGGATATTTGACCACAGCCTCAATCCGTAGCTTTTCAAGCCCGACATATACCTCCTCACAACCATAGCCGGCATCCTCCACCACTGCCTTGGGCCTGATGCCGTTTTCCTCGATACATGTGTCTACAAAATCCATCGCGATTGACTTGTCCTCGGCAGAGTCATAGGCATCATAATTGGTGACGTATTGGTTTTGCGTGGCTATCTGTACGTTATAGTTAGGTGTCGCGTTGCCGTCATAGCCGTCCTCCTTGGCGTGCATTATTCCGCAATCAGGATCGGTCGGGGCAATGCCGCACCTGCCGTTGCACTGCTCCACCACTTTGCCATGTGCCTCCCTGCGGTCACAGGCATCCCTGATGGCCTTGATTTTTCCACGGGTTTTCCTGAGCCTCTCCTTACGGGTCCGTTCCTCTATCTCATCGGCTATGCGGCGTGCCTCTGCCGGAGTATACCTGCCCGCATGGCCCTGCCGCTCGTTTTCCTCCCCTGGGTCTCCGTTCTCAACCTGATCAAGCAATCGGTCCACTGCCTCCTGTATGTCGTCATCAGCAGAGGCACTGAACCGCTCATAGTTGCTGCGCCACTTTATCCTACGGCGTGCTGCCCGGGAGCGGATGGTGGTGCCGTCAATATACAGGTCCTCCGAAAGTATTATCTCGCCCATCTCCACAAGTATGTTGACTAGACCGGCGAATATCCTCTTGATAAAGGGCATGCACCGGGTCTTGAAGCGGCTGATTGTCGTGTGATCGGGAAACTGATAGGAGGAGAGCCAGATCAGATGCGCGTCGCGTCGCATGGCTTCCTCCAGGCCGCGCGTTGAAAAAATGTTGTTCATGTACCCGAACAGGACGACTTTCAGCAGCATGACCGGATTATACGGAGGCTGGCCGTCAGATGTCTTTGAGTAGCTCTCGTGGACTTCCTTGAGACTAAGCTGCTCGACAATATCCGAAATCAGCCTGACAGGGGCATCTTCCGCTATAAAATCACCCAGATTGGGTGGAAATATCAGATTTTCGTTGGGTATGTACGGCTTATACATTAACTTTGTATTGAAATTATTTGACTACCATAAAATTACAAAATTTTATGGATATAAAAAAGCCTCAGCTTGTGAAAGTTGAGGCTTTTGTCATCTTTTTTGAAGGTAGTTCTGCAACACCCTCGAATGGATGGCACGCCGTGAACCTCGGGTTGCGCTATCGCTTAACCACGAGGCTACTATCTAGACGCGCTCTCCGGCGCGTCATAGTCACCCAAACACAAAGGAGACACGGCATCGCCTCGGAGAGGTGGTGTAGGCATAGCAGAGGGCGGATGGAATGGGGATAGGGTTGCAGGAATGGATTTTTGGAGCTATATTTGCACCTTGATTATTTGCGCGGGCGCATATACACGCACGCGTGAGAGCTATAAATGAACCAATCAGTAGAGATATATGTCACGATTTAAGATATTTGCATCGTCGCTATGCACCGCCGCCATGCTCTTGGGCGCATCCTTCACCACCCATGCACAGCAGATAGAAAACAATGATTTTGAGGGAACATGGAGCACATGTACACCATGGACTGGTGGGTATGGGAATAAAACCATTGGACAAAACCCAAAAAACTGGTGCATATCTCATGTCATGGGTATTACTTCCGGCTTTTTGGCTGGAACCGGGAAAAAAGAGATGGGGGAAAAAACCACCGGATATAAATCCACTAATGCTGTAAAAGTCTTTAACGAGGAAACAGGAGCTATGGGTATAACCAGAGTAGTGCCAGGATATGTGACTTTAGGAACTACATGGTCCACTGCTGAGGGAACTAATGCTTCAACTCATGACGGAGGAACATGGGGAGGTATAAACTTCACACACAAGCCGGATGCAGTTTCATTTATGTATAAAAGAGAGTATAACGGCAATGAGAAAACGGAGAACGCATCATTTATTGCATATCTTTGGAAAGGCACTTGGACACAAGCAAGTGTACCAGTGACAATTACTACATCAGGTAGCCCTAAAACGGCTACAATGACAAACCGAGACAGGAATATTTTGGGAGGAGATTATTCAACCACTACCACCGGAGATACTATTACTAATTCTCCTGATGCAGAATTAATAGCTTCTGTAATAGAGACAGAAGCCAAGGAAGTTACAGATTGGACGAAAAAAACTATTGTTTTTGATTATGTTTCTAAAAATGCACCAACAATGCTGAATATAATATTCAGCGCTAATGAATATTTTGATACAAAATCAGCAACAAAAGGAAATAGCTTATATATTGACAGTGTCAAGCTGGTTTATTATTCGCGATTATCCAAACTTGAGTATTTAGATAATGGGGAAAACATTGAGGTTCCATTAACATCTGAAGGCTACGATTATAAAGTAATAGTAGAGGAACTGCCTTCGAGCGTTGATGCCGTAAAACCGACTGTTCTTTCTCCAAGCGGCTCATCTAAAGCTACTGTTAAAGAAGTAGAAAATTCCCGCACAAATACAGAGGTGACATTTTCTATCGAAGTCACAAACTCCAACGAAGGTGCAGAGGCTAAGGACATTGACGGAAAAACATCTCACACTTACACTCTTAAATTCATTAAATTCGACCTTACCAAAATTAAAATTGGTGAGAAAGAAATTAAGCCGGACAACGGAACGGCATTTGAAACAGATGCTATTATTGCAACTGAATGCCCTTTCACAGAGACTATCTATGTTTCAATCAACAATAATGAATCATATCAAGAGGCTACACTCACCCGCGGCGGCACAAATGGCTATCCTACCGGAGCTTTGACAGTATATCACCCGGATGATGAAACTGTCAGTAAGAGTTATACCCTTGGCTTCCTGCCGTATAAAGCGGAATTGGATAGCATTACTCTTGAAAATGACAAAACCATAGCCGTTAATGGTGATACAATTAAGGCAGGGGTGGAATATAGCGATGATACAAAACCAAAAACTGCGGTATGCAAAGCAACCAGCGGAAATGCCACAGTAGGATTTGGAACTGTTGACAAACTTGCTGACCCGAAGCTGACAATAACCGTAACCAACAACGATGCCGTTCCAAAGCTGGAAAAAAAATACATCCTTGCCTACAACAAGCCAGCCGACATTAAGCTGAATAAAATCAGCATCGATGGCAACGAGTTTACTAATGAAGGCGCCGGTTATGGCAACGGAGCAACTATCACTACAGGATTGCCATTCACCAATGACCTGAATAAATTCAGCATAGAGGGTGAGCAAGTCAATGAATTCACTCTCAGCGAGCGTGAAGGCACAAACGATGAACCTAAACTTACTTTGACAATCCCGCATCCGACAATTCCTGGCGCCAATAACACCTACACCCTTGTATTCCTCCCGTATAAAGCGGAATTACAGAAAATTACGGTTGGAAGCAAAACGCTGAACATAACCAAGGAAACCGGGAACAAGATAAAAACAGATGTTGAATAC
Organism: Bacteroidales bacterium GP2; assembly: GCA_001701115.1. GTDB lineage: Bacteria > Bacteroidota > Bacteroidia > Bacteroidales > Muribaculaceae > Paramuribaculum. The sequence continues at coordinate 5,225 of DAAJ01000047.1, read as the reverse complement.
AATGCAGCAAACCATCCGAAGAAACCTGTTTGTAATAAAGCAACCAGCGGATCGGTAGATGTGAAAATAGATGATACAGTAAAAGACCCGGAAAATCCGGAAATAAAAGTCACCGTAACCAATACTGACGCAATAGGCGGTCCACTGACAAACACCTACATCCTTGTCTACGACACGCCAGCCGACATTGAGCTGAATAAAATCAGCATCGGCGCTGAAGAATTTACCCCGGCAGAGGGCAATGCTTATGGCAACGGAGCAACTATCACTACCGGATTGCCGTTTACAAGCGTCAAAGACTATTTCAGCATTGTAGCAAATGGCAAAGAGATTACTGATTTTAAACTCAGCGAGCGTGGCGGCACAAATGATGAGCCTAATCTTACGCTGACTATTCCACATCCTACGATTCCCGATAAAAACAACACCTACACCCTTGTATTCCTGCCGTATAAAGCTGAGATAAGCGGTCTGGAGCTTGCTGACGGCAACTCGGTGCATGTGAATGAGAATCAGACTCAAATCACGATTGATGCCGAGTATGGCAATGACACCAAACCGGTGAGCGTTACCGGCGCATCAAGCCGGATAAGCGGAAGTGTGACACTCAAAAGCGTATCTGAGGTAACTGACATAGACCATCCGAGCATAACCGTGACAGTTGAAAACGCTGACGGATTTACGCCGGTGACCAAGGAGTACACCCTCATTTACCAATCTCCTGTTTCCTCACGTATCAACGGAGTGACAATCGGCGGAGAGACTTATCCGGTGGACGCGACCGGCAATACAATCGATATTTCAAGCCGCCCGCTGCCTATGCCGGAAGTTGCTGACATCAAGCCGGAATATATCCTCCCGGACGGAAACCAGACATGCAAAATTGCCCTGAACACCGAAGCAGGCACAGGAACGCTTACTGTAACCAATTCCGAGGGTGCTGACTATGACGGAAAGAAATCGCATGAATACACCCTGAAGTTCGCACCGGTAAGCATCTCCCGCCCGAAAGGAATCTCAATTATGAATGCCGCGGGCAACAGAGTGCTTGCATTAACCCCGGCATTTAACTCTAAGCGGTATGAATATACGGTAAACGGCTACCGACATGACGAAAACATTCTTGACCGCATAAATTTTGAATGGTTTGACAATAAGGAGCTTAAGGTTGAAACCGAAATTGTTGGCAATGAATATGAAGACAAGGAGCCAAAACTGACAGTCACCCTCGTCAATCCTGATGGAGGCAGTGACTATGACGGAGAGGCATCACATACCTACACATTCATTTTCAACCAACGCACGTATGACAACCGCTCTGTATCGCTTGAGAGCATAACAATAAACGGTGCTGCAATACCCGGTTTTGATTCAGAAGAACTTGAGTATAACATCTCCTCGGCGGTAATTGAAAGCCCCGACCAGATTGTTTGCAAAGTGCTTGAATATGACGACAATAAAGCAGACGGCACAAAAATTGACATTTCTATAGACCGGAATGCCGCTATTGTCACGATTCTTGTGAGCAATGAAATTTCCAACAGCGACGGTGAGGACGAGCGCACATATATCCTGCACTTCCTCCCCTATTATTCCCGCCTCGCGGCAATCAATGCCCCGGACGGCACAAAGATTGACACATTTGAGGAAACCGGCGAAAAAATCAATATCACTGTTCCCGGTCAGATTCCAAAGCGACCTGAAACAGAGGAAGGTATCCTTAATTCGCTTGTGTTCCCTGAGCAGACTGCGGGCACAATCAGCAAAGAGCTCACAGTGACAATGGAGACAGTGACCGCAACCCTGACGGTGAGCAATGAAAAACCGGACGTTGACGGGCTCTCTTCGCATACATATATCCTGAAATATGACGCGCCTTTCTACTCGCGCCTCGAATCGTTGGTTATCAGCGGATATGCAATCCCGAACTTCAACAGAAACACTTTCAGTTACACTGTTGACGCGCAGATGCCCGCAACCCCTGCAATAACCGCAACTGTTATCCGCGGAAGCAACAGTGCGGGAAAAGCAGAGACCAAGAGAAGCTATGATGTTGAAAAAGCGTTGGTAACAGTGGTTGTGTCAAACACTCAACCGGATATTGACGGCGAGAGCAGCCACACCTACACTGTGCAGTACTCTCTTCCCTATTTCAGCCGGCTTGAGGCGCTTGCTATCGGCGGAGAGGCTGTTGCAGAACTTCCGCAGGACGGCAAAACGCCTGTTGTTTACTCCGGATTCATGCCGGAAAGCGATGAGGCTGTCAGGGAGCTGTTCGGCTACACCTTCAAGAAAGGTTCCGGCACTCCGGCGGCAAATGTGGTTATTGACAGGGACAATGCTATTGCAAGGATAACAGTGACAAACGGCGGGCAGAAAGACACTGACGGCAAGACAAGCCACGCTTACATCGTACAGTTCACGCAGCCGTACCTTTCCACCGCCACATCAATCACTGTCGACGGTGAAATTATTCCTGATTTTGCTCCCGGAACCTTAGAGTACACCGTGCCCGGGCAGATGCCGGCACAAGGCAATGTCGAGGTGGAACTCAGCAAGGGCAACGGTGAAGCCTCATATAGCGTGGAGAGCGATATTGACACTGCAACCATCACTATCACAGTGACAAACAGCGGCGATGCCGAGGGCAACAACGCTTCCACCACAGTGTACACGCTGCATTACGACCTCCCGTATTTCAGCCGGCTTGAGGCGCTTGCTATCGGTGGAGAGGCTGTTGCAGAACTTCCGCAGGACGGCAAAACGCCTGTTGTTTACTCCGGATTCATGCCGGATAGCGATGAAGCTGTCCGAGAGCTGTTCGGCTACACTTTCAAGAAAGGTTCCGGCACTCCGGCGGCAAACGTTACGGTTGACCGCAACAACGCGACCGCAAGGATAACGGTGACAAACGGAGGGCAGAAAGACACCGACGGCAAGACAAGCCACGTTTACATTGTCCAGTTCACTCTGCCATATCTGTCAACAGCGTCATCCATAACAGTTGACGGAGAGAATATACCGGACTTCGCATCCAACAAATACGAGTACACCCTGTCCGGGCAGATGCCGTCACAAGAGAATGTCGGGGTTGAACTCAGCAAGGGTAACGGTGAATCCACATACAGTGTGGAGAGCGATGCGGAGACTGCTACTGTAACCATTACCGTTACAAACAGCGGTGATGCCGAGGGCAACCATGCTTCCACCACAGTGTACACGCTTCATTTCGACCTCCCGTACTTCAGCCGGCTTGAGGCGCTTGCCATCGGTGGAGAGGAATTTACGAGTCTGCCGCAGGACGGCGTCACTCCGGTTAACTATGCCGGACTGTTGCCGGATACTGATGATGCAGCCAACAAGCTGTTCAGCTACACATTCAGGAAAGCCTCAGGCACTCCCGCTGCACGAACAGCATTTGACCGCTCAAAGGCAAAAGCCACTATAACCGTGACAAACGGCGGGCACAAGGACATTGACGGAAAGACAAGCCACGTTTACATTGTCCAGTTCGCCCTCCCCTACTACTCTACCGCTTCATCAATCACTGTAGGCGGGAAAGCTATTCCGGGTTTCAGTGCTGCCAAGAGCGAATATACAGTTTCCGGACAGATGCCCGCAACCGACCAGATCGGAGTGCAGCTCAACCAGGGTAGCGGCAAATCCACCTATTCAATCGCTTCCGATGCGGAAACTGCTACTGTAACCATCACCGTTACAAACAGCGGCGATGCCGAGGGCAACAATGCTTCCACCACTACCTATACCCTGCATTTCGACCTCCCGTATTTCAGCCGCCTCGCTTCCCTCAAGGTGCGCGGCGAGGATGTGCCGGAATTTGACAAGGACAAGTTTGAGTACACACTCGCCGGAGCGCTTCCCGCGCAGAGCGAGATTGCCGGTACAGCCATGACGGGCAGCGGCAGGGCAACTGTGAGAGTGGCAAGGGATACTGCAAACGGCATAGCGACAGTGACTGTCACCAACAGCGGAGGCAATGACCTTGACGGAAAGGACACCCACACATATACATTGAACTTTGACAAGCCCGTAAACTCACGCCTGACATCAATAAGCATTGACGGCACACCGGTTGACAACTTCGATACTAATAAATTCTCTTACAACCTCACTTCACAGGCAATGCCCGCAGAGGGAACTGTTGCAGCGGTTTCATCAAACCCGAATGCGACAATTTCGATTGACTACAATACCGCAAAGAGCATTGTTACCATAAAAGTATCTGCGGAAGGCATTGATGAGGACGGAGAAACATCCCACACTTATACCCTCACCTTCAAGAAAGAAACACCTAAGCCTGTTGAGGGCACTTCAGTGGAATATTCCGGCAAACTCACTATCATGATGATGGGTGAGGACCTTACCGGAGGAGGTCAGGACGCTAAAGTGGTCATTAAAAAAGGTAATGACGGCACTTGCACATTCATGTTGCCGGATTTCAGCCTTGACCTCGGTGACGGTCCCGCATCGCTTGGCGACATTGTTGTTGAAAACGTTACCATGACCCCCGACGGAAAAGGCGGCTATACTTATGCCGGCGATGTGAAAGGTCTTGAACTTGCCGACGGCTCGATAGTTGCTGATGTGACGCTTACAGGCACAACCGATGCCGAAGGCAACGCACACATGACAATCCAGGTGCTTTGGGAAGGAATTGAAATTAATGTTGAGTTCAACGGAGTCCGTACCTCGGAGGAGAACCCTAACCCCGGTCCTGAACCTACAGAGAAATGGAACAGCTTCGACGGCACCCTTTCAATCGAAATGGCGGGTTCATACCTCGCGGAAAACCAACCCGCGACTGTCTACATCACCGAGCCAGTCAACGGCAAATGCACATTCAAGCTGCCCGATTTCAGCATTGACCTTGACGGAACAGTGCTTGCGCTCGGCGACATTGTTGTGGAAGATGTGAATGTAAGCGAAGAAAACGGAGTGACGAACTACTCCGGATTTGTTCCGCAGATGTCATTCCTTGACGGAGAAATAATTGCCGATATTAACCTCAAAGGCACAGTTGATGCCGACGGCAAGGCACAGATGACAATCCAGGTGCTCTGGGAGGGAATTGAAATTAATGTTGAGTTCAACGGCACCCGCAAACCAGAGGAGAATCCTAATCCCGGTCCGGAACCATCGGACGAATGGAATGATTTCGACGGTACCCTGTCAATTGAAATGGCGGGTTCATACCTCGCGGAAAA
>DAAJ01000054.1:51715-51855 GCA_001701115.1 Bacteroidales bacterium GP2 | reverse complement strand
TATGTTACAGTGAGCATGACTCGACCGGATGGCACTCCATACGGGGTTCCCCTTTCACTTGTCAGGAAAGATGCAAGGACATTTTACTTTCATTGTGCCGATGAAGGTGAAAAGATTGACTGCATGAATTTTAATCCGGT
>DAAJ01000054.1:51429-51552 GCA_001701115.1 Bacteroidales bacterium GP2 | reverse complement strand
TACATGGAGCATTTTGACGAAGCTATAGAAAGAAGCCTGAATAGGACCACTATTATAAGGATAACCTTGATTGAACCGGCAGTTGGCAAGGGGAATCCTGTGGATAAATGAACATAGGCGCTG
>DAAJ01000054.1:51203-51409 GCA_001701115.1 Bacteroidales bacterium GP2 | reverse complement strand
AGTAGTGCCGGTTAAATTTTGTATTTTATGGCTATTGCGGAAAGTGATGGCGCATGACGCAATTTTTATAAAACTTGGCGTGAATTTATTTGGAATGGGGCGAAGGGCTGAGTAATTTTGTGAAAGAATAAAGATTATGGACAGACGAAAATTTTTGAAGATATCCCTTGCTGGGAGTGCCCTGGTCGCACCGTCGCATAATGCTT
>DAAJ01000054.1:51038-51193 GCA_001701115.1 Bacteroidales bacterium GP2 | reverse complement strand
CTGCCGCTTCCTTTCCACGCTGCCGGGTAAGCGTGGTGCGTCGCCATTGCTTTGATGACTTGCAGAGCTGTTACCTTGATGACCCTGAGGCTGGTATGTGTCCCGTTTTTACAGATGATTTCAGTGAGGTGCTCACTCTTGGCGGGGAGATGCCG
>DAAJ01000054.1:50604-51000 GCA_001701115.1 Bacteroidales bacterium GP2 | reverse complement strand
AAGCATTATGCGACGGTGCGACCAGGGCAACAGGGTGTGCCGGGACGGCGGAGGTGACGCTTGCTTCATGCGGCGACCCGACACGACCGGTGATTTTCAAGATTGAAAGGATATAGTTTTAGGTCTGGTACACCTTAATTATATATAATACACTCGTTTATATAAAATAATTTCCTTAATTTTGCAGGACTTTTTGTGGCATATTTTAGTTGGTGTGTCGCATTGTATTGATTTATAATAGTTTATCATGATAAATATTACTTTTCCAGACAATTCTGTCAGGCAGTATGAAGCTGGTGTTACCCCGCTTCAGATAGCTGAGAGCATCAGCCCCCGCCTTGCGCAGGATATTCTTGCAGCAAGCGTGAACGGTCAGGAGTGGGACATTTCCCGCCC
>DAAJ01000054.1:0-50564 GCA_001701115.1 Bacteroidales bacterium GP2 | reverse complement strand
GAAGGCAAGCACGCTTTCTGGCATAGCTCCGCCCACCTTCTTGCTGAGGCTCTCCAGGAACTTTATCCCGGAGTGAAGTTCGGCATTGGTCCGGCTATCGAAAATGGTTTCTATTACGATATCGACCCGGGGGAACATAATATCACTGCGGCTGATTTTCCCAAGATTGAAAAGAAAATGCTTGAGCTTGCCCGCGCAAAGAATGACATTGTGCGCAAGGATATTTCAAAGGCAGACGCTCTTGCTATGTTCGGTGACAGGGGAGAGGAATACAAATGCGAGCTTATCAGCGAGCTGGAGGATGGTACCATCACCACCTATACCCAAGGCTCTTTCACTGACCTTTGCCGCGGTCCCCATATTGCAAATACCGCTCCTATCAAGGCAGTGAAAATCACTTCGCTTGCCGGAGCTTACTGGCGTGGCGATGAAAAGCGTCCTCAGCTTGTGAGGGTATATGGCATCACTTTCCCCAAGCAGAAGATGCTTGACGAGTACCTGAAGATGATGGAGGAAGCTAAAAAGCGCGACCACCGCAAGCTCGGCAAAGAGATGGAACTCTTCGCATTCTCGCAGAATGTAGGTGCCGGTCTGCCTCTATGGTTGCCTAAGGGAGCGGCTCTGCGTGACCGTCTTGAGCAGTTCCTCCGCAAGATTCAGAAGCAGTACGGCTACCAGCAGGTTATCACTCCCCATATCGGTAACAAGATGCTCTATGTCACCTCCGGTCACTATGCAAAGTATGGCAAGGACTCTTTCCAGCCTATCCATACTCCGGAAGAGGGTGAGGAGTACCTGCTCAAACCAATGAACTGCCCTCACCACTGCGAGATTTTCCGTACTTTCCCCCGCAGCTACAAGGAGCTTCCTCTCCGTCTTGCTGAATTCGGCACTGTTTACCGTTATGAGCAGAGCGGTGAGCTCCATGGTCTTACTCGAGTGAGAGGCTTTACTCAGGATGACGCTCACATTTTCTGTGCTCCCGATCAGATTAAAGAGGAGTTCCTCAAGGTCATGGATATCATATTCTATATCTTCAAGGCACTCAAATTTGACAACTTTGAGGCGCAGATTTCACTCCGTGACCCGAATAACAAAGAGAAATATATCGGCACAGACGAAAACTGGCATCTTGCTGAAACCGCTATCATTGAGGCTTGTGCAGAAAAAGGCTTGAATGCCCGCACAGAGCTTGGCGAAGCAGCGTTCTATGGTCCTAAGCTTGACTTCATGGTGAAGGACGCTATCGGAAGGCGCTGGCAGCTTGGCACAATCCAGGTTGACTACAATCTTCCTGAGAGGTTCCAGCTAGAATATACCGGTGCTGACAATGCAAAGCACCGCCCGGTAATGATTCATCGTGCTCCTTTCGGCTCTATGGAGCGTTTTGTCGCTGTGCTTCTCGAACACACAGCCGGCAAATTCCCCCTGTGGCTCGCTCCGGACCAAGTTGTGATTCTTCCTATCAGCGAAAAGTTCAACGATTATGCTTACGAGGTTGCAAAGCAGCTTTCAGTAGATGACATCCGCGCTACCGTTGATGACAGAAATGAGAAAATCGGCAAGAAAATTCGCGACAATGAGCTCAAAAGAATACCCTATATGCTCATTGTAGGTGAAAAAGAGGCTGAAAATGGTGAAGTTTCTGTAAGAAAACAGGGCGAAGGTGATAAAGGTACGATGAAAATTACTACCTTTGCAGCTGATTTGAAGAAAGAAATCGAAGAAATGATTAACCAATAAACCTCTGAATGGAGAAAAAACCTTTTGTTCCCGGTCCCAGAAGACCAAATAACTCCGCTGCTCCCCAACAAAGGAGGGGAGAACGTAATGCACCCGCAAAGGAACCTTATGCCATTAACGAGCGCATTAGAGCACGCGAAGTGCGTCTCGTCGGAGACAACGTGGAGACAGGTATATATACCATCCAGCAGGCGATGAGGCTCGCTGACGAGCTGGGGCTTGACCTGATTGAGATTTCTCCTACCGCAGAACCGCCGGTATGCAAGATTCTCGATTACCAGAAGTTCCTTTACCAGCAGAAGAAGCGTCAGAAGGAGCAGAAGGCGAAAGCCACAAAAGTGGTTGTCAAGGAGATTCGTTTCGGACCTCAGACCGATGATCATGACTATAACTTCAAACTCAAGCACGCTGTAGGATTCCTCCAGGAAGGCGCTAAAGTAAAGGCATACGTCTTTTTCAAGGGACGCTCGATTCTCTTCAAAGAGCAGGGCGAAGTCCTTCTCCTCAGATTTGCAAATGACCTTGAGGAATATGGAAAAGTTGAACAGATGCCTGTGCTTGAAGGCAAGAGGATGATAATCATGATTTCACCCAAAAAGAAATAAAGCATAAACGCAAGCGGTCGCGAGTCGGTCAAATGCGTGACTCTTATAAACACGATTTAATTAACAAAACCAACCCAAATGCCTAAGATTAAAACTAATTCCGGTGCCAAAAAGAGGTTCGCCCTTACCGGATCAGGAAAAATCAAGAGAAAACATGCTTTCAAAAGTCACATTCTCACAAAGAAGACAAAGAAGCAGAAACGCAACCTCACTCACTTCACAACAGTTGCTAAGAGCGACAGAGATAGCGTTCTTTCACTTCTCGCACTTAAGTAAGCAGCGGTTTTCCGCAATCCAGTTGTAAAACTCGTGATTTTATAAAAAACATTTACTAACCGGATGTTTAGCACACAAGAGCATTTAAGCCGCTGACATCCAAAAAACATCAGAAAATGCCAAGATCAGTAAATCATGTAGCTTCAAGAGCTCGTAGAAAGAAAATCTTAAAACTCACCCGTGGTTACTTCGGCTGCCGCAGAAATGTGTGGACAGTTGCAAAGAACACCTGGGAAAAAGGTCTTACTTACGCTTATCGTGACCGCAAGGACAAAAAGCGCAATTTCCGCGCTCTTTGGATTCAGCGTATCAATGCAGCAGCTCGCCTTGAGGACCTCAGCTATTCTAAGCTCATGGGTCTTATCCACAAAGCTGGTATTGAAATCAACCGTAAGGTTCTCGCTGACCTCGCTCTTAACAATCCCGCCGCTTTCAAGGCTATTGTTGACAAGGTTAAAAACGCCTGAGTCCCGGTTCGGGAAAGATAAACTCACTTGTACCCTCGCATGGATTTTCCTGCGAGGGTATTTTTTTATGCGTTTTCATTGCAGGCGCGAAAATAATTATTGAAATATTTGCCGCATTAAAATTTATACTTACCTTTGCAGTGTTGTATATATGTACAACACTAAAACAATTAATCAGAACAAGTATGAAGAAAATCATCCTAACCCTTGCAATCGTTGCGTCAGCTTCATTTGCGCAGGCTCAGTTGCTTTGGAAAGTAACGGCTCCTAAATCAGAAAAAACTTCTTATGTCCTTGGAACACATCATTTTGCTCCATCCGGCATGTATGATAGCATTCCTGGGCTTGCAGCTGCGGTAAACTCTGTTGATGTGGTGTATGGCGAGCTCGACATGTCCTCGATGAACCAGCCGGGGATTCAGCAGAAACTTGCTGCTGTGATGATGGCTCCAGCAGACAGTACTCTCAATGTTGTCCTTACAAAAGAGCAGTATGACTCTGTGGCGGTTTTGGTAGACAAATATTTCAATGGCATGGCAAACATTGCGCAACTTTCGGTGCTGAAGCCTGCTGCGCTTGCAACCCAGCTTGCCGCATTGCAAAATCTCGCAGCTATTCCCGGCTTTAATCCGGCAGACCAGCTGGATGCTAAAGTGCAGTCGCAGGCAGCCGCTCTTGGCAAAGCTGTGAAAGGATTTGAAACCATTGATTTTCAGCTTAACCTCCTTTATGGAGATCCTCTGAGTGAGCAGGCTAAGTCGCTCATGTCATCTGTAAGAAACGACAGCCGCGTGCAGAAGCTGGCACATGATCTTATTGCAGCATATACAGCGGGAAACCTTGAAAAGCTTGTTGAAATTACAGAAGATTCTGAGATCGGCATGGATGCAAGCAGTAAGGAAAAACTTATTAATGAACGTAATGCAGCGTGGGCAGAAACACTCAAAACCGAGATTCCTGGCGGCAGTGTCCTTGTTGCAGTTGGTGCGGGACACCTTCCGGGGGAAAAAGGATTGCTTGCCCTGTTGGAAAATCTTGGATTCAAGGTTGAACCGGTAAAATGATATTTGCAGGAATATGATTGAGCTAAAAAATGTGACATATAGGTACCGAACAGGAATAGAAGCTTTGAATGGAATCACAGCTTCTATTCCATCGGGAATTCATCTGCTCCTTGGTGAGAATGGCGCAGGCAAAACTACGCTGCTTCATGTCATTGCCGGATTACTGTTTCCTAACGAAGGCACATGTGATATTGACGGCATAAAAATGTCCGGGCGTACTCCGCAAGGGCTTTCAAAGGTTTTCCTGCTTGCTGACAATGTCGATTTCCCGCAGGTAACTGTCAATCAGTTTGCCGCAGTGCATTCCCCGTTCTATTCCGGTTTCAGTCCTGAGCTTTTTGCTGAAAACCTTGCTGAATTCGGGCTGACAGGCAATGAAAAGTTCCGCTCCCTGTCCTATGGCAATAAGCGCAAATCCATTATTGCTTATGCTCTTGCGCTTGGCACTGAAGTTTTGCTCCTTGATGAGCCGGCAAATGGTCTTGACATAGGTGCAAAGCAGATTTTGCGTCGAATGGTGGCAAAATGTGCGGGAGATGATAAAACAATAATCATTTCCACTCACACAGTAAGTGATTTGGAGTATCTCTTTGATGGGGTTATGATGCTTAAACGCGGAAAATTGATTCTCTCAACCTCAGTTGAAAATGTACAGTCCTCTTTGAGCTTCATAGCTGCTCCGGTGCCTCCTGTCGGAACAATATTTTATATTCAGAATGCAGGCTTGTTCCACTGCGTAATGCCGGCAGATGAGGCAAATGAGTCTAATATTGACTTTGTCCTCCTTTATCTTGCACTGCAAGGCAAGGAAGCTGATAATATTTTGAAACTTCTAAAATCAACCGAGTCATGATGGATTATACCGATAAATTTTCAGTGCGCCGTGCAATAGCCTACGGCAACCTGTTTTCTCCGTGGATTCAGCGGCAGATGCTATTTTTCCCACTTATATCTTTAGTGATTACCCTACTTAGCATATTCCTCGGTTTTACATCATTCGGCATTCCATTTATTGCCCTCTTAGGTTTTGTGCCATCATTTATGATTTACTTCGGTTCAATGGTTTTCGGTATGCATAGCGATCGTTATATTGAAACCCTTGTGCCGGCAAAATGGAGTGAGAAAGCGGCTTTTGTGTGTGTATATGCTATAATTGTCATACCTTTGCTTGTGACAATACCTTCCCAGTTGGTATATTGGAGTGCGGACACTATTTTCAGTAAATGGACGTCTGGAAACCATTGGCTGGAGCTTAGGCGCATAGGCACCGGGCTATCCTCCAACATATTGTGGAACTTGGTCCAGTCATTGATTCCGGCATCAGTTTGCCTTTATGCTCTGGTATGCTATAGTTCAAAGAGGATTCTTATGGCAGCAGTCTGGTCTGTTGTGTCATTGATTGGGCTTTCAATTGTCGGCGGAATTATCGGGTTTATTTCGGCATTTGAGTTTGGAAAAACCAACCTTGAAGCAATGGCAGATAGGAATCCTGAATATGTTGTCAATGCCCTTATGTCGGAGATGCAGCCCATGCTCATCGCGCTCGGATGTGTAGGTTTGGTATTTCTCATCTTCATGGTATGGCTCATATTCAGGAAATTCAGGGAACGCCAAGTATAAGCTGAGATGGATTTTAAGTCAGACAGACCGATATACCGGCAGATAGTGGACTATTGTTTCAACTGCATCCTTTCCGAGGCGTGGACGGCAGGGGAGCGTATCCCGAGTGTGCGTGAGCTTGCTCTTGCAATGAGCGTGAACACTCATACAGTGCTGAAAGCATACGAGTTTTTGCAGTTGCACAATATCATAGAATCACGCCGGGGCATGGGTTATTACTTATGCTTGGATGCCCCCGTAAAAGTTAATGCCACAAGAAGGGAAGATTTTTTTGAAACTGATGCGCCAAACCTTTTCCAGCAGATGAACCTGCTTGGAATCTCCCTTGATGAACTGGTGGAAGCATACAAACGCTTCAATTCCTGATTCAGACAGGAACAACCATCATTGGAATGTCGGCACGGAAAAGAAGGCGGTGGGCGAGTCCCGGATTGAAAAGGCGCGAAAAGATGTTTTTCTTTTTGTTTGGCACGACAATAAGATCAATCTTATCATCGCTCAAAACCCTATGGAACTCTTTCTCCACATCTTTGATTGATAGTTCTTCTATCGCGAAACTGTTGTGCTGGTAATGCTCACGGCAGTACTTCAACAAAGCCTGGAATGGAGCGGAGATATCTCCGCTCTGTTTTTTTGAAGGGATGTTGACAAGGGTTATGTGGACGTCATCCGATTTAAGGGTACGCTCCAGTTGGTCAAGCGCAAGCAGATCTTCCTGGTCAAGGGTGCAGAAGAAGAGCACTCGGCGTATATCTCGTATCTCGGTCAGTTTGCTGTCGGCTGGCACGGTAAAAACAGGGAAACGGCACGTGTCAAGGACTTCCGCTGTGATACTGCCTACTAATTCCCTCTCCTTGGTGTACGCGCCTCTGGTGCCCATTACTATCAGTTCCGGTTTAATCTGCTTGGATGTGGCATTTATGACCTCCTCCGGCACACCTTCTTTTACCTCAGGGTTGAATTTAACAGGAGGGAGGCTGCCATCCTTTATGGCGGCGCGCAATCCGGAGCAAAATTCATTCATGCGTGAGCGCGCCTCTTTCTCCATCACCTCAAGCATCTCAGAGTTGGCAAGCTCGTAGTTAAGGCTGTCACTCAGCTGGAGCGTGCTTGAAACCGCAGGATTGACAAAAGTGTGCAGGAGCATTATTTCTGCCTTGAGAGGCACGGCGAAATGAAATGCAAGATTGCAGGCATGGATCGAGTGGGATGAGAAATCTATAGGGACAAGAATTGTCCGTGAACACTCTTTTTTTGAATCAAGTGCGGTTGGAAGGAAAATTTCGGCATTTTCTATAAGGCGCAAAGCAAGCGGAAGGTCATTTTCGCGGATGCGCACTCTTACTCCGGAGGCTACTACCGGATGGGAAAGATTCACATTTTGCAGAGAGACTGCTATGCCTTCATTTTCAAGCATAGATTTAAGCGCGATAGCGCGTTCATAGGTATGAATCGCTACCGTGATAAGGCGGTCTTCCATTTCAGCGGACATTTGTAGTATAGGAAAAAGAGAGGGAGAATGAGCTAGATTGCCAGTTTATGTGCCAAATAGGCTTATTCTTTGTTCTGCTGTTTGAGGATATCCACTGCCATATCGTAGATAGTGGTGTCGTCAAGAACAACAATACCTCCGTCAGGACCCGGTTCGATATGAACACCGCAGTTCTTGCCAAATTCGTAGTTGCTGCCACCGAAGTAGTTACGTACGGTCTGAGCGGTTATGTTGAGCTTATCTGCAATCTGGTGGGTTGCTCCGTCAGGCAAACTGTCTTTGAGGCGACGAAGTTCGTTAAAAGTGATTGTCTTAGACATGATACTATGAGTTTATAGGGTTAGTGATATCAAAAAATATTTTCGATTTAAATTTATTGCTTATTATTGATGTGGCAAAATATTTGATATAAAACCTATATATGTTTTACAACATATTTTGCTCAAATGCGCTCTACATCACTTGATTTAATCCATGCACGGTGGTTGTTGTCAACCTGTACATCGAGCCATTTCAATCCGGTCGTGTCATTCTGCGCGGAGATTGAATCAAGGATTTCCACTTTTGTGCCTTCATGCAGTAGCATTGCTTCCTCAGCGCGGTCTTTAGGTTCGCGGGGAGAGGTGCTGAGTAGGGCAGACGGAGAAGTTATTATAGCAAAGCTGTTGTCAGATGCAATATTTGCCCCGCGTACAGCAAGTACAGCCGAAGCGATTGTGCCAAATAAAAGGACAATGCCTCCGAAAAAGCCTAATTTGCGCAGGCGCACTGCAGAGGCGAAAATATATAGTGCGGCGCAACCAAGAAGCAATGCAAACAGCAGATATGCTGTCAAAGCCCATGAGTTGCTTGACATAATGGTGGCGGCACGGTCAAACGCATTGCTGAGAAAGGACCCTCTTTCACCCTGCCGGTCAAATATCTTGCTGTTTACGAACTCAAGGTTGGTTTTTGCATTTTTATTTGACGGGTCAAGCCGAAGCGCCCTCTCGTATGCAACAATAGCTCTGCCGGGCTTGTCAAGGCGATACCAGCAGTTGCCGAGGTTGTAGTATAGCTCGGAAGATGTTCCCTCGCTCTGCATCACTTCGGTGTAAAGCTGCGCGGCAAGAGAAAAATCATCAGCTGCATATGCAGAATCAGCCTGTTGGTCAAGAGTCAGTGCTTTTGCGCCTACTCCGCAGGCAAGGAATACCAGAAAGGATATTATAGCTTTCATGTTGTAATTCATTTTTTGATTTTAGTGCTTTCCATGCCGTTTATTGCACGAGTCGCCTCTGTGTAAATCTGGTTCATTTCATCCGGAGACTTCTGCGGAGTGTAACGTGCCATTTCGCATCTGTCAAGGATTTCCATGAGCGGGCTTATAACTGTTTCGCTCACACCTGCAGCCGCTAATTTTTCAGATACATTTTGCCTGGTGAGCTGTGAAGCCGGAATGGTGAGCTTGTCGCTGATATAGCCCCACAACGCTTTCAGCATCTCCTCATAAAACTTCTCTTCATTGCCGCTCTGTGCAAATTTTTCAGCTATGCGCAGGCGCTTCTTTGCAATTTTATTAGCTTTGGCAAGACGGGTGCCCTGTATGTCGGATGCTCTCCTTGCATGGCGGCTATACATTGCGGTAACGCAGATTAACCCTATTATTCCGAGGACATAAACCATCCAGTACCACCACTGATGTGCGATTAGGGTGTGTGACTGCGATGGATTCTTGTCACCGGTATATATGTGTAGGATATCAGTGTTTTTAGCTGCTATATCCTGCCTCTCTGATTCTGAGGGAGTGGAATTAGCGCCCTTGCTCACCTTGATATTATATACCGGGGTGTCAAGAGTCACATATTCCTTAGTGGAAGGATTGAAATATACGAACTTGTCACTTCCAATTTTGAAATCACCTACCGATTGCGGCACAAAAGTATATTCTATAGTCATTGTTCCGCTCACATTCTGTCCGGTGACTTCTGCCTGGATGTCGCTCTTTGGAGTGTATTGTTCAAATTCCGACGGGAAATCGATTACAGGCTCTTTAATATATTTGATGTTGCCTGTGCCTTTGATAGTGTAGAGCAGGGTAGCGGCATCGTTGGTCCGGAAAGTGTTTCCAACCAGCCTGCTGTCAACAGAGAATACTCCAACAGCACCGGTGAATCCCTCCGGCTGAGGCGTCGGCAGCGGTTTGATGTCGATGGATGCAGAATTTGATTTCACTTTTATTTCCCTTTCCTGCGGGTCGCGGACAGTGAAGAAACCCATGTTGACATTATTGTACTGAACGACCTTAATGTCATAATTTCCGGAATTGATGGTGAGCCTGCCAGACTTCTGCGGGAAAATTATGCACTTTTTCAATACCGCAGTCATGTACCTTGAGCCTTTGAATTCCTCCTCCTGGTTAAGCGTGGGTTGAAGATCGAGTTCCTGGATCAGGAAGCCGTCAAAACTCGGCTGGAGTGTTGGGAAAAATGATGAAATCTGATAACGGGTATAGAGCTTTATGGTACATTCAATTGCCTCTTGCTCGTAAGCTGTGGACTTAGAAAGGATTATCCTTACAAATACATCATCGGCATTGACCGAGCGGTCAGCACTCTGGGTATCGATGTCATAAATGTCAACAGGCGCACTCTGGGAACTGCCGCCACTGTTTTGCCTGTCCGCAGAAGCAGTCGGTTGGGAAACTGTAAGCGACACCGGATTGGTTTTCATGGTTTTGCCGTCAACAACTATTGACGCTTCTCCTATCGAATACTTGCCGGGTTTCTCTGCCTTATAAAAATAGGTATATTCAATGCGGGATGAAGATGACATTCGCCCGTTGACAACCTGGGTGCTTTGGCTCGTGGACACCGACGGACCGTAAAGCAACGTGATTCCGGGCACTTGAGCAACTTTAAGGCTGGAGCCCTCGGCATTGCGGAGCACATATGTCACAGCAAAACGCTCTCCCGCCGGGACGCTTTTGGGGGCGGAAACCTCAAAACGCGCCTGGGAGTGTGCCGCAGAGGCAAGCAAAATAAATTGTAGTATGAGTAAAATCTTTTTCATTATTACCAGGGATTAGTAATGTTTTTGCGTCTTGCAGCCTGGGCTTTCTTCTTTTCGGCTTCAACACGTTTTCGCGTTGCAGCTTCCTCATTCTCCATCGCTTTGAGAATCTTTTCAGCGTTGGCATCACTTATGCCGCCCTGCTGCTGGTCCTTTTTCTGATCCTTATTTTGGTCTTGGTTTTGGTTCTGGTCTTTGTTTTGATCCTGGTTCTGGTCTTTGTTCTGATCCTGGTTTTGGTCTTTGTTCTGGTCCTGGTTTTGGTCTTTATTCTGATCCTGGTTTTGGTCTTTATTCTGGTCCTGGTTCTGGTCTTTGTTTTTGTCCTGGTTCTGGTCCTGATTCTGCTGCTCCTTCTGTTTTAGCTGTGCAAGACGCAGGTTTTCGCGCGCTTTGTCATCTTCAGGATTTTTCCTGAGCGCATTTTTGTACATCTCTATGCTCTTGCCGTAGTCCTGAGCATTGAAAGCAAGATTGCCGAGATTATAAAAAGACTTTGAGGACAACATCACATCCCGTCCATTGGCTGCAAGGTTCTGCAACAATTGTGTCGCTGCCGCCACAGGGCTATTGCCATTATTGGGATCAGCTGACCCGGACTGTCTCAGAAGTGATGCCGCAAGGTTGAATTGGGCTATTTCCGAAGAGGGGAGTGCTTCAAGAGCCTTACGGTATGCCACTTCCGCATCAGCAAATCTTTTTTCGTGGTAAAGCTTGTTGCCCTCACGAATAAAATTCCTCTCCTGCTTTGTTGTCATTACCTCTTGGGTGGCATTCTCCGTGTCCGGGGCATCAGCTCCGAATACGGCAGGGATGCCTGCACAGAAGCATAGCGAGGCAGCAAGTATTTTATTTATCTGTTTCATTACGCGCTTTCTTAGTGAAGAAGTTAATGTCACGGAGCCAGACGATCTTGCTGTAAGATAGAACTCCGTCTATTACCAAAAATATCAGAGCGATGAGAGCAGCGATTGGAAACAATTCATTTGCCGCCGACACTGCCGCCTTGCGCTTGTATTCAGTTTTAGCGAGTTTATTGAGTTGCGCATCTATGTCGCCGATAGCTGAAGAGGATGTGCCGGAAACATAAACACCTTTGCCCGCTTTGGCAATGTCCTTCGCCATCTCCTCATTGAGCGCTGTGTGCACAACATTGCCATTGTAGTCGGTCATATATTCCGATGAGCCTTTCTTAAGCGGAATCGGCGCGCCTTTGCCACTGCCGATGCCGATGACATCCACTTCTATCCCTGAATCGGCAGCAAGTTTTGCAACTTCCGCCGCATTATCCTCAAAGTTCTCGCCGTCAGTAATCAGTACAATAGCTTTTTTGAAGTCAGAATCGGGGGTGAATGAATTGATAGCCATTTCAAGTGCGGCTCCGATTGCAGTGCCCTGCGTCGGTACCATTTCAGTGTTGATGTCGTTCAGGAACATCTTTGCTGAGATATAATCAGAAGTGATAGGCAGCTGGGTATATGCATCTCCTGCAAAAACAATCAAACCGACTTTGTCATCATTCATCTTGTCAATGAGTTTTTCAAGAATCAGTTTTGCCCTCTGGAGGCGGCTCACGCCACCCGGGTCATCGGTAGAGGATGCAAGCATGGAGTTTGACACATCGACGCAAAGCATCACTTCTATGCCACGTGCCACCTGCTCCTCCTCGGTTTTAGTGTCGCCCGACGGAGTATAGGGACGTGCAAGGGCAATAATAATGAATGTCATTGCGCAGAGGGCAAGTATTGTCTTGACCCAACCCATGTATTTCGATGCGTCCGGCATGAGATGCGCCAGCACCGGAATCCTGCCGAATTTTTCAAGGGAACGCTTCCTCCATAGCCGGCTGAGTGCATACAAAACTGCAAGGCACGGAACCAGCAGAAGGAGATATAATAGGTGCGGATATGCAAAACTAATCATAATCTTTGGGTTTTAAATGTCTACGGGCGGGTGCGTAAAACCGTATTCCTCATAACAAGTTCAAAAACGAGCAGGGCAAAAGCGAGCCATGCCCAAGGCATATAATCGTCTTCGGTATGGGAGTAGTTTTTCACATCGAGAACACTCTTCTCAAGCGAATCAATCTCCTCGAAGATTTCAGCAAGAACATTATTGCCGGTTGCGCGGAAATATTTGCCGCCGGTGGTTGAGGCAATGGTCTGCAAGGTCGCTTCATCAATGACAACAGGCATATTGACATACTCAATCCTGCCAAAAGCATTTTCTGTGGGGTAGGGAGCCATGCCGTTTCTGCCGATACCGATAGTATAGACTTTGATGCCTAACTTTTTCGCAATCTCAGCAGCTGTGAGAGGAGCGACATTGCCGGTATTGTTAGAGCCGTCAGTAAGCAGGATGATGCTCTTTGACTTTGCCTTGCCTTCCTTGATTCGGTTGATTGAAGTGGCAAGTCCGTCGCCAATCGCAGTATTATCTTGGAGCATACCCATTTTGATGTCATGGATATAGTTTACCAGAAGTGAGCGATCGGTAGTCATCGGCACCGCAGTGAAGCTCTCTCCGGCAAAAATAACCACACCTATATTGTCATTCTCGCGTCCGGCAACAAATTGCGCTGCAACATTTTTTGCCGCCTCAAACCTGTCCGGCTTGAAATCTCGCGCAAGCATACTCGTTGATATGTCGAGCGCAAGGATGATATCTGTGCCTTCAGTATTCGAGGTGCTCCACTTGTCCTGCACCTGCGGGCGTGCCAAAATGATTATAAGGCACGCGATAACCGCGCATCTTACCAAAAACATTCCATGCAGGAGGTATGCACGGAGGGGTCTCCCCATTTTTGCATACGGCAATGTGGTGGAAACAGACAGTGACGCGTAGTTTTTGTTCCTGCGGAAAATATACCATGCGGCATAAGGAACCAGCAGAAGCAGAAACCATAGATATGAGGGATGTGCAAACATCATGGCGTTCAATTTTTAGTATCTTTAGATTTAGATGATTCCGCCTGTTGCGGCTCTTCCGGTTCTGGAGCGGGTTTGGTGTCTTCCACAAACTGCATTGCAGAACGGAATGCTTCAACATTGTCATCCGGCAGCGGGCGCACTTTCGCAAACTTGACAAAGTCGGCAGTTTCAAGTATAGCGCTCATGTATTTTCTCGGCACTTTGGTTTCCTCATTGGAGTTCAAAGCCCTAAGAATCTGCGCCGAAGTCATCTCCATTGCGTTGATGCCAAAGCGGGAGTCAAGATAAGTGCGGAGAATGTCGGTGAGACGGGTATAAAACTCTTTCTCTTCACCGCGTTCACACAATTTTGCCGCATGGAGCTCATCCAGCTGCTTGATAGCAAGCTCGTAAGGAGGTATCGGCTTGGGAGCGGACACCAGAGGGAGCTTCCCTTTGCGGATGTATGCGAAGTAAATGTACAGCCCGGCGGCAATCACGATAAGGGCAAGAAGAATCCATAGACCGTAATCAGTCATCCAGTCCGGGAGGAAGTCAAAAATATGGCGCGGAGGATTAACAACGTCTGCATAATCATGCACTGTAGCCATTGAATCCACATCAACCGGAATTACTTTCAATGCCGGGCGGTTGCTTTCGGCAACCTGTCCGTCCTGGACAAAAAGGACAGGCGGAAGAGTGTATAATCCTGAATCAAACGCCTGAAGGATAAGCTCCTGGCGCAATTCTTTCCTACCATTTCCAAGATCGGTTACAACAGGCTCGGAAATAGCGGCAATCTCCACATCACGCCAAAGTGTGTCAGGCACAACTATTCCCCCGTTTTCGTTAAGGTTGCCTATCACCTCAACATGAAGCGGGGTCTGCCGTCCCATGATTATATATGCGGAGTCAAGCGCAACCCTGACATCAATTTTCTGTGGTGCAGCCTGTGAAAAAACTGCTGCCGATATGCAGGCAACAGTAAGTATTAGGTGTTTGATTCTATTGTTCATATACTGTTGTTTAGCGTGCCGCCCTTTTACGGAATAGCGACATTAATGCTTTGACATAGTCCTCGTCGGTAGCAATGGATGTGGAATCAACGCGGCATCGGCTCATTGTTTCGGTCATAGCCTGCTGCCTCTCATACCACCATTTGCCAAGCGCCTTTCGGGTAGAGGGCATGGATGTGTCAATCCATCGCTCTCTTCCGGTTTCAAGGTCCCTGACCCTAAGAAGCCCTATATCTGGAATCTGGGTATCGCGCTTGTCGTATATCTGGATTCCAATGAGGTCATGCTTGTTGGAGGCTACAGACATTGCAGTGTAGTAATCCTTTTCGTCGATGAAATCGGAAATTAGGAAAGATGTGGTTCTCTTTTTCAGCGCATCCGTGAAATAGCGGAGAGCCATGGCAATATCAGTGCCTTTGTTTTCAGGGGTAAAGTCAAGAAGCTCGCGGATAATGAATAGGATATGTTTCTTGCCCTTTTTGGGAGGAATGAACTTCTCAATCTTGTCCGAGAAGAATATCACACCTATCTTATCATTATTCTGGATTGCCGAAAAAGCGATTGTCGCCGCAACTTCCGCAATCATCTCGCGCTTGTCCTCGCCGACAGCGCCGAACATTCGGCTGCCGGAAACATCCACAAGAAGCATTACGGTGAGTTCGCGCTCCTCTTCGTAGACTTTTACGTAAGGATGGTTGTGGCGCGCAGTTACGTTCCAGTCAATGTCCCTCACATCGTCGCCATACTGGTATTCCCTCACTTCCGCGAAAGTCATGCCTCTGCCCTTGAACGCAGTATGGTATTCTCCCGCGAAAATGTTTTGCGACAGTCCTCGGGTCTTGATTTCTATCTTCCTGACTTTTTTTATAAGTTCTGTTGCTTCCATCTCAATCATTTATGTGGAGTAATGCAACTCTCTCTCCCTATCAGGGCACCTCAACTTTGTCAAGAATAGTAGAGATGATTTCGTCTGTGGTGATATTGTTAGCCTCAGCCTCGTAAGAGAGCCCGATTCTGTGGCGGAGTACGTCGTGGCACACTGCGCGGACATCTTCCGGAATCACATAACCTCTCTGGCGGAGGAAAGCGTATGAGCGCGCAGCCCTCGCAAGGCTTATGGATGCACGGGGAGAAGCGCCGAAAGATATTATGTTTGTAAGATCTTTAAGATTGTAATCGGCAGGGTAGCGGGTTGCAAATACAATGTCAACGATGTATTTCTCAATCTTTTCATCGAGGTAAATCTGCTCCACTATTTTCTGCGCATCCAGAACTTCTTCCGGCTTAAGGAGAGGCTTGATTTCAGTGCGGACAGGGGAGATGTTCTGGCGGATAATCAGCTTTTCATCCTCTTTAGTCGGATAACCGATAACAACCTTCAGAAGGAAACGGTCAACCTGCGCTTCGGGGAGGGGATATGTGCCTTCCTGCTCGATAGGGTTCTGTGTAGCCATAACAAGGAAAGGCTCGTCGAGCTTGAATGTTTTTTCGCCGATAGTCACCTGGCGTTCCTGCATAGCCTCAAGGAGAGCGCTCTGCACCTTGGCTGGAGCACGGTTTATTTCATCTGCAAGCACAAAATTGGCAAAGATAGGACCTTTCTTTATCTGGAATTGCTCTTTTTGAACGCTGTAAACCATTGTGCCGGTAACGTCCGCAGGCAGAAGGTCCGGTGTGAACTGGATACGGCTGAATTTTGCGTCTATGACCTGTGCAAGTGTTTTGATTGCAAGTGTTTTTGCAAGACCCGGCACGCCTTCAAGCAACACATGCCCGTTTGCAAGCAACGCAACGAGAAGTGAATCGACAAGATGTTTCTGACCGACAATAGCCTGGTCCATTCCACGGGTCACAAGGTTGACAAAATCGCTTTTAGAAGCAACGATGTCATTAAGTTCTCTGATATTTACAGATTCGCTCATGTTTATTAGTTATGTATATTATTTTCAATTTCAAGCTGCGATGCACCTAAAATGCAGCAGTCACGTTATTTAACGCAAAATTATACATAATAAACAAGGAGTGTTGCAGTGTGTTCCGTTAATTTTATCTATTTATAGTTAATAGTGTAAACAGGGATAAATCCCTCATATAAAGCAAATTAGGGTGCAACTTATAGTTGGTTGCACCCTAATTTGCTGATATTCTTGATGTTATGAAATAACAGATATTCGTAATATTCAAGATTTTTTACCGAAATTTAAATATCGGCTTTATTCCACTACCGGTGATATATGGGATTCTGTGAGTTCGGTTTCTATCGAATTGTCCTGCGGAGTTGCATTCACATAGTACATGATGTAAGCGCAAAGAACCAATGCTCCTATTGCAAGACCAACGATAAGACCTATTACAAATCCGGCACCGAATTTGCTCTTGGTTTGTGCCGGCTGCTGCACATATTCCTCCTCCTCATATTCCCATTCAGGAACAGTGGCAGTGGCTTGTGGCTTTTCAGCAGGCATTTCCGGAGCAGGAGTTTCCACTGGCTGGCTGACCGGTGTTTCCACAGGTTTTGCGGGCTCCGGTTCAGGAATGGCATCCGGCTTTTCCTCCTGTTTTTCGGGTTGCTCAACTACAGCAGGCTCAACAGATTCAGCAGCCTCTATTTCAGGTGCAAGTTCAACTACCGGAGTAGGCTCAACTGGCGGCACGCTTTCAGGCACATGAACCGTTTCAGGTTCAGCGGGCTTAACTTCCGGCTCCTCCTCAGGTTCCGGCTTGGTTTCCGGCTGTGGCTCCTCTTCCGGTTGCGGCTGTGGAAGCTCCGGAACCTCAGCCTGAGCAAGAATTTCTTCTGTAATCCCTTCGGCAAGGGGCACAGGCTGGAATATTGAAAATGGAGCATTTATCTCCTGCGCGAATATTTCATCAGGCACGAACACAACCGGTTCAGCGGCTGAGGCAGACAGCGAGAAAGTGCCGATTCCGTTAATCTTTACTTTAGAGCCTGCCTTCAATTCCGATGAAACAATGTCAAATAGTTGCTTGATAAACGCTTCGGCTTCAGCTTCGGGTATGTTCGACTCCTTTGAAAAGGCTTCGGCAAATTTCTTAAGAGGTATTTTGTTATTCATTTTCCGAGGGCTTTTCTTAGGATTACACTTGATTTGAAACTGACTTCGATTGCCGGAGGGAGAAGGGTTTTGTTTCCGTCCTCTCCGGTAACAATGATTTCATCCTCTTTGACCGGCTGGAAAGTACCGAATCCGGGGACAGCGACAGCGTCAAGGTCTTTGCAAAAATTCCTGAGGACTTTTGCAACAGCCTCTATCTTTCCGGAGATATTTTCAGCGGGCAGTCCGCTGTTCATTGACAGACGAGAAACTAACTCTTTGTACTCCATATCAATTTAATAATTTCTTGCAAAAATTACTCTCTGCTTGGACGGTTTGCCTGTTACCATGCACTTGCCGGGAGTGGTGTCGCCGTCAAGAGGAATACATCTGAGGGTCGCTTTGGTCTCCTCCTTGATTTTAAGTTCTGTTTCCTCTGTGCCGTCCCAATGCGCAAGAATGAATCCGCCTTTTTCGATTTCTTTCTTGAATTCGTCGTAAGTGTCCACGGTGCGGGTGAGGGAATCCCTGTGGGCAAGAGCTTTCTTGTAAATATTTGCCTGGATTTCTTCAAGCAGGTCACGCACTTTGGTTTCAATGCCTTCAAGTTTTTCTTCGCTCTTCTCAAGAGTGTCGCGGCGCATAACTTCAACAGTGCCGTTTTCAATGTCTCTTGCGCCGATAGCGAGTCTCACAGGCACACCTTTAAGTTCATAGTCGGCGAATTTGAAGCCTGGTCTGCGGTTTTCAGCGTCATCATATTTCACGCTGATTCCCATCTCCTTGAGTTTAAGTATAATGGGTTCAACATGCTTTGATATCTCAGCAAGCTGGTCAGCATTCTTGTAAATAGGAATGATTACAACCTGTATAGGAGCGAGGTGTGGAGGAAGCACAAGACCGTTATCATCGGAATGGGTCATGATGAGCGCACCCATGAGTCGGGTTGATACTCCCCATGAATTTGCCCAAACGAGTTCAGGCTTATTCTCTTTGTTGACAAATGTCACGTCAAATGCTTTTGCGAAATTCTGCCCGAGGTTGTGTGATGTGCCTGCCTGGAGTGCCTTGCCGTCCTGCATCATAGCTTCGATAGTGTAGGTGTTGAGCGCTCCCGCAAATCTTTCGTTGGCGCTCTTCACGCCTTTGATAACGGGCATTGCCATATACTTTTCAGCAAATGCCGCGTAGAGGTTGATCATCTGCACTGTCCTTGCTTCAGACTCTTCTGCGGTTGCATGCGCGCAGTGACCTTCCTGCCACAGGAATTCCGCAGTGCGCAGGAACATCCTTGTGCGCATTTCCCACCTCATTACATTTGCCCACTGGTTGATGAGCAGGGGAAGGTCGCGGTAGCTATGGATCCAGTTCTTATATGTTCCCCAGATGATGGTTTCAGATGTGGGGCGGATAATGAGTTCTTCTTCGAGTCTTGCCTCAGGGTCAACCACAACACCTTTCCCTTCCGGGTCATTTTTCAGGCGGTAATGTGTGACAACCGCACACTCCTTGGCAAATCCTTCAACATGCTCTGCCTCTCTGCAGAGGAAAGATTTAGGAATAAGCAAAGGAAAATATGCGTTCTGCACTCCTGTTTCCTTAAACATCTTGTCAAGGGTCTGCTGCATTTTTTCCCAGATAGCGTAGCCGTAGGGTTTTATGACCATACATCCGCGCACCGGAGACTGCTCGGCAAGATCAGCCTTGATAACAAGTTCATTATACCACTGCGAGTAATCGTCAGCACGTTTTGTGAGGTCTTTAAGTTCTTTTGCCATATTGATTGGTATATATTTTCAGTTTGTGGTTACAAATTTACGATTTATTTTAATGATTTGAATCATTTGGAGTTGTGGGCTGCCGTTATTAATGCCGGTCCCGGTATGAAGTACACCTCCAACCGTCGGTTCTCTCTCCTGTTTTCCCTCGAAGTGTTGGCTACGAGAGGCATCGAACCGCCCATTGCAAAAGGGATAATCATGAGTTTTTCGCTTAAAACGCCCTCATCTATTTTGGTTATAAACCAGTCGTACACCGAATTAAGCCTTGCTGTAGACAAATTGTCGCGGTATGTTTCCGAGCCGGTGTCATCGGTATGCACGGCAATGACAATCTTGTATGCCATAGGGTCTTTCATCGGGGGCAGGAGCGGCAGAAGCACGGCATCCGCATCCTCTGTCATGAGTGTGTCGTTTGGCATGAAGAGATCATCGGTAAGCACTGTTGCCACAAAGACTTCATCCTCGCGCATCAGGTCTACGGTAAACTTGCCTTTCAAGGAATTTGCGGCTACCTGCACAGCTTTCCTGACAGCTGGTTTCTCTTTTTGCCCTACTATAGGAGTAGCAAGGTTGGGTATGAAGTCCATATCCATAAAGGTTTCTTCGGAGTAACCTTTATATGGGTCGACATAAGCCTGCGCCATGCCACAAAGTGAACATGCCATGACGATAAGACAGGATATAAGGAGGGATTTTGGCATATCTGTATTGTCTACGCTTTAGTCGGCGAGTGAATCAAGCGAGTTTTCATAATCTATTTCAGCGCGCACTATTGTTTCCACATCTTCAGGGGCAATGCCGCTCTGCTTGTCTTTCTGGAGCATCTTGCGGGTGTAGCGGAGAAGATCATCAAACAATGCGGTTTCTTCAATTTCCTCGTCATCGTCAATTTCCAACAGCCCGTTTTCCTCATAGAAATCCCAAATCATGTCTATGATATTGAGAATCTGGTCATCGGTGTATGTATCGGCTTTGCCTTCGGGGAGTGCCTGCCTTATAGCCTTAATGGCTGCATCTTCTTCAAATGTGCTCATATTTTTTACAATAGTCCTTCAGGTAAATCCATCACAAGGGTTTTGTTTTCCAAATCCAGGCTCTTTATAAATTCTTCGGCAGCCGGGATGTAGACGGTATTTCCTTCCGGGGTTTGGGTTATAAACAGAATATTTGCAGTGGAATCGTCAATAAGGTCAATGGTGCCGACGGTTTCACCTTCAGTGGTAATGATTGTAAATCCAGCCATGTCGGTCACATATAGCCCGTCGCTCTCCTCAGGCAGTGAGATTTCATCGGCTTTGGCATATATTGCCTTGCCGTTGAATGCCGATGCTTGTTTTTCATCCGTTATTCCGTCTATGGTAAGCAAAACGGTGTCACGCCCTTTGGAGCGTACAGACTCGATGAAAAAAGGCACATATATTCCCTCCATGTCACAAATAATGCATGAAAGGGACAAAATGTCATCGCATTCAATGTCCATTTCCGCTGCAATCTCACCTTTGATGCCGTGTGGTTTGAGGAAATTGCCTATTTCGGTTATCTCTTTAGCTGCAATCACTATTTTTTCTTTTTCTTTTTACCGGTTGCGGCTGGTGCGGCAACTTTGAACTCATGAAGGTGCATCATCTCCGGGTTAAGCAGGATTCTTCCCCTTGATATTTCCGCAAGGTCCTTGAAAATCTTGGAGTCATCCACGCCGTCCTTGTTGACTGCAAGCATCATCTTCTTCATGTGGTTGGCAATCAAGCGGCAGAGTTCAGTGCGCTCTTCTCCTTCTTCCATTTCCGCAGCCTTGTCAACCATCCTTTCAAGAGACTTGCCGTAATGGCGGAAACGGATATTATTCAGGGTGTAAGGCACTTTCTCCGGGAGGGTATTGAGGTTGTCGGGTTTGATTATCTCGCAAGGATAGTCAATGTCAAGCTTGAAATCGGACATAATAGCGAGATGGTCCCAAAGTTTCCTCTTGTTGTCTTCACCTTCACGAAGCTCCGGGAAAAGGTTTGCCATAGTTGCGACAATAGTGCGTGCGCAACGGGTGCGTTCATCCTTGTCCTTGAGGGTGAGGCAATGGTCGACCATTTGCTGTATGTTTCTGCCATATTCGGGCAGAATGAGTTTCTTTTGCTGAGTGTTATAGTTTAACATCTGCTGAAATTTTTTTCAAAGGTACGCACATTCCGTCCAAAAAACAAATCTCACGCTGCGCACATGGCTCAACGTGAGATTAAAAAGCGTTAATTAGCGGTTTGATTACATATTCATGCCGCCGTCAACCTGAATAACCTGACCGGTAACGTAGCTTGACATATCGGATGCAAGGAATGTAGCCACATCTGCGATATCTTCGGGCTTTCCACCTCTGCGAAGGGGAATTTTCTGAACCCATTCAGCTCTGATGTTGTCCGGAAGCGCAGCTGTCATAGCTGTTTCGATGAATCCGGGTGCGATAGCGTTTGCGCGGATGCCTCTTGAACCAACTTCCTGGGCAATGCTCTTTGCTAAGGCGATAAGACCTGCTTTTGATGCAGCATAGTTGCTCTGACCGGCATTGCCGTGAACACCTACAACGCTTGCCATATTGATGATGCTGCCTGAACGCTGGCGCATCATGATGGGGAGAACAGCGTGGATAAAGTTGAACGCGCTCTTGAGGTTTACATTGATTACTGCATCCCACTGCTGCTCTGTCATGCGCATCATAAGACCATCTTTTGTGATGCCGGCATTGTTAACGAGGATGTCAATGGTGCCGAAGTCGTTCTTGACAGCTTCAACCACCTCTTTTGTCTGCTCGAAGTCAGCAGCATTTGAAGCATAGCCTTTGACTTTTACTCCAAGAGCGGCAATTTCCTCTTCGGTTGCTTTGCCGTTTTCATCTATCACGAGGTCAGTAAATGCGATGTTAGCACCTTCTTTGGCAAAACGCACTGCAAGTGCCTTGCCGATTCCACGAGCCGCACCGGTGATAAGTGCGGTTTTTCCTTCAAGTAATTTCATAATTATAATTAGTTACGGTTAAAATTCGATGGTAAATGCACCACAGGAGTAGCCTCCGCCAAACACGGTCAAGCCAACCTTGTCGCCCTTTTTGAATTTGTCAAGGTTTTGCGCCAGCACGATAGCGGCAGAAGCAGAGCCGGTGTTGCCGAGTTCTTCTATGTTGTTGAGGAATTTCTCTTCGCCGAGCCCAAGCTGGTGTGCAACCTGTGCGACAATCCTCTTGTTTGCCTGGTGGGTGATGATATATGTGAGGTCGGCGGGAGTGATATTGTCCGGTGAAGTAACCTGGTCCAGCGCCTCAATCATGTATTTGCAAGCATGGATGAACACGTCGCGCCCGTCCGGCATGGTTATGCCGTCCTCTTTAGGACGCAGTTTCACACCTTCCGGTCCTTTGCTGATATTGCCGAGCCCGCAGGTGTAGATGTGGGAGATTTTGATGTCGTTTTCGCTCACACGGTCTTTTGACACGAACATCGCCACAGCACCGTCGCCCCATAGATGACCGCACTTAGGGTCGGTTTCATTGGAGTAATACGTATTGTGTTCAGAGCATATAAGCAGAGCCTTGTCGGCTTTTCCCATGGCGAAATATCCTTCAATTATTTCAAGACCGTTGACAAACGAGGAACAGGCTGAAGATGCATAGACAGCTTTTGCGCCGTCAATGTCATATTTTTTCTGTGCTTCGTGTGCGAGAGTCGCAACAGTGTCGTAAACAGAATATGCAGCCGAAACGATGAGGTTTACCTCCTTTATGTCGTAAGGCAAAGATGGCAATGCAGCCTCGATGGCATCCAAGCCCATGGAATTGTGGCTTTCTCCGGGTGCTGCTTTTGAGCGGGTGGAAATGCCGGTGCGCTTCAATATCCAGTCAGCAGTCAAACCGTTCACTTCCAAAAAATGGTCATTGTCAACCCGTCCTGCGGGCACATAACATCCGATTGCGTTTATATACATCAGTCTTTTCTAATTAGGATTCCTTTAACAATATAATTGACCGCTTCATCTATCAGTTCAGCTGAATTAGCCCTCTCCTCGGCATCTGCTTTGATGTTGAAATAATCATTGCCTTGGAAAAGCACTTTTGCAAGAGCCGGCAATCTTTTAGCTTGCTCCGGGTCAAATTTTTCCAATGCGATGCCTTCGTTGAGTATGGACTGGAGGATTTCTTTTTCTTTTTCGCTCACAAGCCTGCGGATTTTTTCTATCCTCCTGAAGTCCCTGATAAAAAGGCTGCGTATCGTGTCTTGCCTCTGTGATAACTGGGTGACGGTTTCAAAGCGCCGTTTCAGTCCCAAAGCAAGTTTTTCAGCCGGGGGCAAGTTGCTCTGCTGCACTTCGCGGAGCTTTTCAAGGATATTTTCGCTCTCACGCTCGATGACCGCATTGTAAATCTCACGCTTATTTTTAAAATAGGTGTAGATTGTGCGCCTCCCTTTGTCGGAAGCGGCAGCGATGTCGTTCATCGTTGTGTTCTCAACTCCCTTGTGGGCAAACAGTTGACGTGCTACCTCTATAAGTTTCTCTCTTGTTTTAAGTACCATTGGGGCTCGATTGCACAAACGTTCAATTGGTGTGCGAAATTAATAAAAAATACTTAAATAAGTAGCACAGTGAGAATTTTTCTCCTAAAAACAGCCTTTGTTTTGTAATTTTGCACCAATATGAAGTTAGATAAAGCGTTTTTTAAAAAGATAACAGCTACGGTGCTTATAGCCTTTGTTGCCGTAGATGTGTTTGGAGTAGATTTTAAGGTTCCTGCGCCTGCGGTTGGAGGGATATATATAGAAGATATAGTTTCCGGCGAAGTCCTTGTTGACATAAACGGTGAGCGGGAAATGATTCCGGCAAGCATAACAAAAGCTTTGACGGCGGCATCGGTGCTTGCAGAGCATAAGCCTGAGTTTCGTTATGCTACAGAAGTTTATTTCACCGGACCTGTAAAAGATGGCGTCGCAGAGGGGAATCTTGTTGTGAAAGTGTGCGGCGACCCTACAATAGAATCTTCGTATTTCCCGGAAAACAAAGGTTTTGCCGATAGCATTTCCTGTGCGCTTAACCGCATGGGTGTCACAGAAATTACCGGTAAAATACTTATAGAGAAAGGGGGCTTTCATGACCAGGCTGTGCCCGGAGGATGGGTTGAGGAGGACCTTGCATTTCCATACGGCGCAGGACATTATGCAACGAATTATAAGGACAATAAATTCACGCTTGCTTTTCCCGGAAAGACTTCGACTCCGGTCGTGCCGGCATTAAAAGTGAAATATTCTCCGATGAAAGGCGCGTTGAAGGTTGACAGGAAACGTGGTTCAGATGTATTCCTGACCCGTGGCACTGTTCGCCGCAAAGGGCAGGAGGTTGCTCTCGCTAACCCGTCGCCTGATGCGACAATGCTGTATGAAATAGGTGAGACGCTTGAGCGTGACGGCATAGTAATCAAAGGCGATGATCTTGGTGGCAGGTCAAATTCTGTTTTCCCGATTTATACCCATTACTCCCCGGAACTGAGGGACTTGCTTCGCAGCCTTATGTTCCGCAGCGACAATATGATGGCTGAGGGCGCTTTGAGGTTGCTTGCTCCCGGCGAACCGCGTGAAAATGCAGTTGAACGTGAAATGAGAATATGGGAACTCAGGGGAATAGATACTGAATTTGTAAACCTTGAGGATGGAAGCGGGCTTTCGCGCCGCGACAGGATGACACCTTATTTTATGGGTGACATGCTTGGTTGGATGGCTTTGCATCATAACGCAACCGATTATGTGAACTTATTCCCGAAAGCCGGAAGGGAAGGAACGTTGAAGTCGCTCCTGGTTGATACTTCGCTCGAAGGCAAGCTGGCTTTGAAAAGCGGCAGCATGAAAGGAGTGCATTGCTATGCAGGCTATAAGGTAGATGAAGAAGGATTGCCTACCCATGTGGTGGTGATAATGGTTAATGATTTCAGATGTGGCAGGGCAGTAGTCAAAAAAGAAATTGAAAATCTGCTGCTATCTGTTTTTGCACCGGAGGAACTACAGTAGGCTGAAATTTTTTCTATACTTTTGTGGAATTAAATTGAAAAGAACATGACTAAAGATAATCTTGAGGAGCTGCTTGAGGTGGCATTTGAAATGGAAGGACTTATCACGCTGATGCTAAAACGCGAGGATATGACTCCGGAGAAAGTGAAAAATATGCTTCGCCGCAAAGCAGCGCGATTTAATGAACTCCTTGGCGCGGAACCAGTTGAAGTCCCCGCACCAAAAGCACCGGTTGAAATTGTAGCCGAGGAAACCGTTGCGCCGGAACCGGTAGCTGCTGCGGAGGAAGAGGAGGAGACTCTTACATCTGTTTACGAAAAAATAGATTTGCCTGAGTCACCAGCCAGTGAAACAGAAGAAGCCGCTGAAGAGCAGGAAATTGCCGAAGCTGCTGAAATGGAAGAGGAGGAGGATGCAGAGCCAGAAGCGGAACCTCAGGATGAGTTTGTTGTGGAGAATCCTGCGACCAAGAATGATAATGACGGTGGCGCCGGGGTGCTGAATGATTTTCTGTGCAAGAAAAATCCAGCCTTCACGCTGAATGACAAATTCCGTTTCCGCCGTTCGCTTTTTGACAACAGCGATGAGGAATTTCAGGGAACCCTCAAAATCATATCTGAAATGAAGACGATGGATGAGGTGGAGGATTACCTTTACAATGACTTGTGCCTTGAGCCTGAGAATGAGGATGTGAAGGCATTTGTTGAAATAATCTCCGTGCAATTCTCCTGAAATGCCGGGAATCCTTTACATGGTTCCCACTCCTGTGGGGAATTTGAATGACATGAGCCCTCGCGCCATTGAGGTGCTGCGCAATTGCAACCTTATCCTTGCGGAGGATACGAGGACAAGCGGAGTGCTGATGAAGCATTTCGGCATTGCCACTCCTCTTGCTTCACATCACATGCACAACGAGCATTCTACTGTTGCAGGGTTTGCTGACAGGATTGAAGCTGGCGAGAATATCGCATTAGTGACTGACGCGGGGACGCCGGGAATTTCAGATCCCGGATTCATGCTATCGCGAGAGTGCAGGAACCGTGGCATTGAAGTAATAACTCTTCCCGGACCTACAGCATTTGTGCCTGCATTGGTGAGCAGCGGGTTGCCATGCGACAGGTTTTGCTTTGAAGGATTCCTGCCGCAGAAAAAGGGGAGAGCAACACGCATTGCTGAGATAGCAGAGAGCCCGTACACCTTAATAATATATGAATCACCGTTGCGCCTTGTCAAGACACTGGCACAGCTCGGGGAGGCTTGCGGAAAGGACAGGAGGGCATCGGTGTCGCGTGAAATATCCAAGATTCATGAAACCACTGTGCGTGGAACTCTTGGTGAGCTTGAAGAGTATTTTATCCAGAACATTCCTAAAGGTGAAATTGTTTTAATTGTTGAAGGCAAACAGCAGGAGGCTGCACGCACTCACAAGAACAAGTATAAAGATAATGAGGAAGACTCATAATCATCACGTTTTTAACTGATAAAAGATATAAGATGAGAACTTACACTATTTCGGCACTCGCTGCACTCGCGTTGCTCACATCATGTGGCACCAAAGAGAAACTTGACAAGGCGCAGGAACAGAATGATGCGCTAAATTCAGAGTTGCAGGCAACTCTTGCCACCCAGGACAGCCTTTTTGCTCTTATTAATGACATTACAGCCGGAATGAACCAGCTTAAGGATATAGAGCATATCATTTCAACCCCCGGGTCGCTTGACGATGGAAACATTTCCCGCAAGACTCAGCTGAAAAATGACATGACTGCAATAAGGGAAGCTCTAAAGCAGCGCCGTGAAAGGCTCGCCGAACTTGAAAACAGGCTTAAAAAAGCTGATTCTTCAAACGCTACTTTGCTGAAAACAATTGAGAACCTCAAAGGACAGATTGCCGAGCAGGAAACAGAGATTGCTACTCTCACCAACCAGCTTTCTGCCGCACATATCGAAATTTCAAGCCTCGGTGCAAGAGTAGATTCCCTACAGACCACTGTCGCAGAGGTGCAGAGCGAAAGGGAAGCTGCACGCCAGCAGGCAACCGAACTCAATGACGAGCTGAATACATGCTACTTTGCAATCGGCACCAAGAGCGAGCTTCAGAAGCATCAGATTATAAAAGGTGGTTTCCTGAGAAAGACCAAGATTATGCCTGATGATTTCGAGAAGAGCTATTTTACAAAGGCAGACAAGCGCTCACTGGTAAATATCCCTCTGCATTCAAAGAAAGCTAAGGTGCTGACAAACCAGCCGGCTGACAGCTATGAGATTATTGAGCAGGGCGAACAGAAGGTGCTCAAGATTAAGGATTCCGCTTCATTCTGGAGCCTTAGCAATTTCCTTGTAATCCAGGTTGATTGATTATACGACAGCAATATAAATGAAAAATCCCGCTTTCGCGGGATTTTTTCATTTCACTCTGTCCGGATGTTTCGCAATAAAGTCTTTCCATGAATTTTTACCTGTTGACGGTATTGGGCGCGTCGCTTCATAGAAGTGGCATAACGCGGCTGCAAGTGCATCTGTGGAGTCAAGTTGCGGAAGCAGGTTCTCCTCCTTTATGTCAAGGATGCGTCGCAGCATTTCCCGCACCTGTTCCTTCGATGCCGCGCCGTTGCCGGTGATTGCCATCTTTATCTTTCGTGGCTCATACTCTGTAATCGGCACCTCCCTTGCGAGTGCTGCGGCAATTGCCACTCCTTGCGCTCGTCCGAGCTTAAGCATAGATTGGACATTCTTGCCGAAGAAAGGAGCTTCAATAGCCATTTCATCCGGAAGATATTGCTCTACGAGCAACAGGATACGGTCATATATCCGTTTAAGCCTCATGTAATGGCTCTCAAACTTGCTGAGTTCAATTACCCCTAAGGCTATCATGTGGGGCTTTTTGCCCTTAATGCCCAAGATGCCGTAGCCCATGACATTGGTGCCTGGGTCAACGCCAATAATTATTTTATCCCATTCAGCAATATGCCGCGGTGTTTCTACAGTCATTCCACTACCTCCATAAATGTTATGAACCACAGGACTTTGTCGCCGGTCTTGTGCATGAGGTTACGTAGCATCATTGCTCCGTTTCCGCTTTCATACCATTCGCGTGCCTCGCTTTCTGAATGGCATAGCATCTGCACTGCATAGCTTGTGGCGCAATCATCCTCTGCTGCTAATATGCGGCAAAAAAGGGGAGAGGTGAATCCCCCCTTTTCGGTGGCGTTTTTTATGAAAATATCTTTTGTCCAGCTCCGGAACACAGAATCAGCTTCCGGTGATACTGCAAAGGTTATATTTGCAAGAATCATTGCTTGAGTGAATCGAAACCGGCGGCAATGCCTATGATGAGATAAATCACGACAACGGCAAGACCGCAGAAGAAACCGAGCTTGGTCCACTTGCCAGCCGCTTGCGATGCGCGCTGTGCGCCTTCATAGTCCCCTGCGCGGAAAAGGCTGTCGACAGATGCAGCTTTGATAATTCCCACAACCCCGAAAGGAAGGCAGCAGAGAAGCGTAACGAGTATTGATTCAGCAAGCCATGTTTTAGGTGCAACAGGCATTCCTCCGTTAGGCATTCCGTACTGAGGATTGAAATTCTGGTAGCCTGGGGTATTCATTCCGGGCATCTGGTTCTGCGGTGCATTGAAAATACAGTTTGCAATTTCGGAAACCATGGATGCTTTGGTCCAGTTGCCGAGCTGCTCGTTGTAAACCAGGGTGTCGGGGGTAATTGCGCGCATGCGGAGTTCATCGATAGTAAACGGACCCTCATGCTGTCCGGTAGGAGTTGCTACATAATATGTCATAATCTCTTATTTTTGATTTGTTATTTTCTTTTCCTCTTTGCTCCTTTTTATGAAGCGCGGTATAAACTTAAGGTGGTTAAGCACCGTAGGTATCACCCCGTAGTATTTGCTCATTATGCGGAAGCGCTCTATCAGTGATTTCATTTTGTTTGAAGAAGTAAGCCCCTCAAACAGGTAATCTATCGTAGTTGTGCCCACATAGGCGTTGTGGCGTGAGTGTTGCAGGCATTTGATGCACCAGTCATAGTCAGCAGAGAATCGGTAGCGGGTGTCAAACATCGGTGCAAGGCGTGCAAGCACCACAAACGCCTGGTGGCATACGGTCATCCCGTTTTTGAAACTCTTGTAATCAAGGTGTTCCGGTGCGGTAAGGTGGCGGTCGGCAACCTTTTGCCGTGCGGAGTTAACAATTTCTGTCTGTCCGTAAACAATGCCGGGACGGTCATTTTTTTCAATGGTGTCAGCAATTTTCTCCAATGTGTCAGGAGAATGGAAAGAGTCGCCTGCATTGAGGAATATGAGATATTCCCCGCAAGCCTTTTCCATGCCCTTGTTCATTGCGTCATACAATCCGTCATCAGGTTCCGAATAGACGACAGTCTTCTCCTTCTTTCCTTGGCTATGCGCTATTTCCACGGTTTTATCCTTGGAAGCGCCGTCAATGATTATGTGCTCAAAGTCAGCAAAAGTCTGGTTCCCGATACTCTTTAGCGTCGGTGGCAGGGTGGCTTCAGCATTGTATGTGACAGTGATAATGGAGAAAAGAGGCATCATTTAACCATTACTTTCTTAGACCAGTGCGAACATTTCACAATATAGCATCCGCGTGGAAGTTCTACGCTTTGAACTCCTGCGGGTTCAATGTCAATAGTCTTAACGAGCTGACCGGTAATGGAAAAAATATAAAACCTCTCCACTTTCTCGCCTTTGATGCTCAAAGTGATGCCGGTTGAATTTGTAGAAACGGCAGCGACATCCGAGTCAATTCGCTGCGACGTTGCGGTGCCATCCGGCATATCAGATGCCGCAGCAACCATATTGCCGCATAAAAGACAGGTAACTAATGATATGTAAAAGATATACTTCCTCATATTATCTTGCAAAATTAACAATAAACCGCCACTTGGCAAAATCCGATAGGTTAATTTTGCGATGCCATGAGTGTAAGCAACGCTTTTTTACCGTTTGCGGAATATTATTTTAGCTCCTTTGCGCTTGCACACCACTTTGCCTATTGTACGATTGCAATGTGGCAAGCTTTTTGCAGTTTTCTTACGGGAAGGTAGTATATGTGCGGTATCGTTATGTTCCGGGGATTTGGCTTGCTGCGCCGGTCTGCCATCAATATTGCTCTTGCATTGCTGCATTG
Source organism: Bacteroidales bacterium GP2 (assembly GCA_001701115.1). Taxonomy (GTDB): domain Bacteria; phylum Bacteroidota; class Bacteroidia; order Bacteroidales; family Muribaculaceae; genus Paramuribaculum. The sequence goes on along the minus strand of DAAJ01000054.1, from coordinate 20,287 downwards.
CAGGGAGGGAATCTATGGAATGTTGTAATTCTGCCGCATTATCATCCTTTTGCAGCTCGGTTTCTGCAGGCTGGGATTCGGGCGATTTTTCCGAAACGCTATCTTCGGATGATAGCTCTTTAGTCAGGTCTTCTGTATTGATGGCTGGTTCGTTATTGTTTTCCATGATTGATTCGGTAGGCGTATCGTAGGGGAGGACATTAACGGCTTCAGGCATGTCAGTTTTTATATCATCCGGGCGCGTATCTGGCTGTGATGTCGTTTCTTGCGCTAATTTGCCGAGCTGCTTGGAAATCTCGTGTGATATAAATTCAAATGTGATTTTTGCAACTCCTTTGAGCGAAGGTTTTTCACCGGTTGCTGCGAAATTGAGCACGGCATCGCATACGGTGCGACGGATAGAGGCGGAATACTGGCTGAGGATTGAGTGCCAGGCAAGATCAAATGTAATGGAATTGGCGTGTGTCATAGGTGTGTTTGTGTTGTTTAAATGATTATGCTGCAAAATTACAAGGTCAATTTGAAATATGCAAATAAATTCGAGCGTTTTTTTATTGCTTCCTCGCCTCAATTGTGCTTTTGCCGCTGAATGACATGAGGAATCGTCATTGAATAGGAGCACAATGCGGAAGATTGCATGGAAATGCCTTGGCTGTGAAATGCCGGTTGGCGGGGCTGAACGCTGGATTTCTCAATTCTGTTACAGATTCAGCTATTTTCTTGAGATATTAACGTCTTTTTGTGGGTTTTGGTAATCCTCTGATAATAAGCGTGCTATTTGTGGTGTGGATGCCGAGGGAAATAGTCGGCATGCCCTAATTGTCCATCATCTTTGGATTTTTTTTATAAAATTCGTACCTTTGCGGCTGATTTAATTGAATTTAAATATCTATGGACAGTTCAACCGTAGCGCTCGACCTGCTTTTTGAAACAAGCTGGGAGGTTTGCAACAAAATCGGAGGCATCTACACAGTGCTATCCACCAAGGCGAAAACGCTGCAGAAACTATACAAGGATAAGGTAATTTTCATTGGTCCGGATGTATGGACAGAAGAGAATCCGAGTCCTTATTTTATTGAGACACCTTCAATCCTTGCGGCATGGAAAGCAAAAGCTAAGTTTCCCGCAGGCGTGAGTGTCAGAACCGGACGCTGGGATGTTCCCGGCAAACCTATCGTTGTGCTGGTGAAATTTGACGGAATGTATGCCGTTAAAAACCAGTATTATTCAGAAATGTGGAACCGCTTTGGAGTTGATTCGCTCCACGCTTATGGCGACTATGACGAGAGTTGCGCTTTCTCACTCGCTGCAGGCGTTGTCATTGAAAGCATATGCGCTTTCCACAAGGCTACCCCCAAGAGCAAGAAAAATATCATCGCCCACTTTGATGAATGGCAGACCGGCATGGGACTCCTTTATGTAAAATGGAAACTCCCGCAGGTTGCTACTATTTTCACAACCCATGCAACAAGCATCGGGCGAAGCATTTGCGGAAACGGCAAGCCTCTATATGGCTACCTTAACGCTTACAATGGCGATGTTATGGCTCGTGAGTTGAACATGGAGGCTAAGCATTCCCTTGAAAAAGCTGCTGCGCATGCTGCCGACTGCTTCACTACAGTAAGCGAAGTCACAGCCCAGGAATGTGAGCAACTTCTCGACCTCCGCCCCCAGGTAGTCACCCCGAATGGATTTGAGAAAAACTTTGTGCCTCCGCGCACAAAATTCGCGGCTGCACGTGCGGCTGCACGCAAGCGTCTATTTGACGTTGCCACTGCGCTGACCGGTCGCAAGTTCCCCGAGCACGCAATGCTTGTTGCCACTTCCGGCAGATGCGAGTTCCGCAACAAAGGCATTGATGTGTTCCTCGATTCTATCGCATCGCTTGGCTTCTATGACATAAAGCGCCCTGTAATAGCTTTTGTCATGGTGCCCGCATGGATGAAAGAGGCTCGTCCCGACCTGGCGGATGCCCTTGAAAGCGGTTCTGCCGAAGGGCTTCAGGATCCGGTTATCACCCACGAGCTTAACAATCCCGGTGAAGACCCGATTATCAACCGCATCCACGGAATCGGATTCACAAACGACAAATTCTCACGTACATCTATTATATACGTGCCCTGCTACCTGAACGGTACTGACGGAATATTTGACTCTGTGTACTATGACCTGCTTATCGGCATGGATGCAACGGTGTTCCCGTCTTATTACGAGCCGTGGGGTTACACTCCTCTTGAAAGCGTTGCTTTCGGAGTGCCTACAATCACCACTTCGCTCAGCGGATTCGGTCAGTGGATTCTTTCTACTACAGATAACCATTTCTCATCCTGCGGAGTAAACGTAATTGGCAGGGGAGACGACAACTACGGTCAGGTGGTTGAGAATATTGCCCGTGCGCTTGAAACCCTCAATGATGCTGATGAAGAAGAAACAGCACACATTGCAGATGCTGCTGCCAAGACTGCCGCAAAAGCCGCATGGAGCTACTTTATAACATATTACATCGAAGCATTTGAGGTTGCACTCGCTTCAAGAAACAACAGATTGTAAACAATTTTTCCTAAAACAATAAAGATTTATGAAAATCCAAGTTAGCAACGCAAACGCACCCGTCTGGCGTGACTCAACAGTTAAGGCTGAACTCCCCTCTCAACTTAAGCCCCTCGAGGTCCTCGCCAAAAACCTCTGGTGGGTATGGAACAGCGATGCAAAGACACTTTTTCGTGATTTGAACCCTGACCTCTGGCGCAAGACCGGAGAAAATCCTGTGATGCTCCTCCAGCGCCTCTCAACCGAGCGCCTTGAAGAGATTTCAAAGGATGCCGAAATGATGAAGCGCATTGAAAAGGTTTACAAGCACTTCCAGGACTATATGTCCAAGCCCATGCGCAAGGACGTTCCTTCCGTATCATACTTCTCCATGGAGTATGGTCTATGCAATTGCCTTAAAATATATTCAGGTGGTCTCGGTGTTCTTGCCGGTGACTATATCAAAGAGGCTTCTGACAGCTGCGTTGACATGACCGCTGTTGGTTTCCTTTATCGTTACGGATACTTCACACAGACACTCTCTGTTGATGGTCAGCAGATTGCCAACTACGAGCCTCAGAACTTCAACCAGCTCCCTATTGACCTTGTTACTGACGAGGAGGGCAATCCTGTTATCCTTGAAGTTCCCTATCCCGGTCGCATTGTTTACTCACACATCTGGCGTGTTAACGTTGGTCGCATGAAGCTCTATCTTCTCGATACAGACTTTGACATGAACAGCGAATACGACCGCTCAATCACCCACCAGCTTTATGGCGGCGATTGGGAGAACCGTATCAAGCAGGAGTACCTCCTCGGTATCGGCGGCGTGCTCATGCTCAAGAAACTCGGTGTTAATTCCGACCTCTACCACTGCAACGAAGGTCATGCAGCGCTCCTCAACCTCCAGCGCCTTGTTGATTACGTTCAGGAAAAAGGTCTTGATTTCGCTACCGCCCTTGAAGTTGTGCGTTCATCTTCACTATATACCGTCCACACTCCCGTGCCCGCAGGACATGACTACTTTGACGAAGGTCTCTTCGGCAAATACATGGGTGAATATCCTGCTAAACTCGGCATTTCCTGGGAAGACCTCATGAACATGGGTCGTGAAAATCCCGGCTCAAACGAGCGCTTCTCAATGAGCGTGTTTGCCCTTAACACCTGCCAGGAGGCTAATGGTGTGAGCTGGCTCCATGGCGAGGTTTCAAAGAAAATGTTTGCCGGAATCTGGAAAGGCTATACATGGGAAGAAAGCCACGTTGGATATGTTACCAACGGTGTGCACATGCCTACATGGGCAGCTTCTGAATGGAAAGCATTCTACGCAGAGCGCCTTGGCGAAAAGGTGTTTGAGGACCAGAGCAACCCCAAAGCATGGGAACCTATCTTCAATGTGCCTGATGAAGACATCTGGAATCTCCGCATGCAGATGAAGAACAAGTTCATCAACTTCGTGCGCCGCGATTTCAAAGAAAAATGGCTTGCAAACCAGGGTGATCCCTCCGCTGTTATGAGCATCCTTGAGAAAATCAACCCCAACGCTCTTATCATCGGTTTCGCCCGCCGCTTCGCTACCTACAAGCGTGCACACCTTCTCTTCACCGACCTTGACCGTCTTGCTAAGATTGTGAACAACGAGCAGTTCCCTGTTCAGTTCGTATTCTCCGGTAAAGCTCACCCCGCTGACGGCGCTGGTCAGGGACTCATCAAGCGCATCATGGAAATCTCCAGGATGCCCCAGTTCCTCGGCAAGATTATCTTCCTTGAGGACTACAACATGATTGTTGCAAAACGTCTTGTTACCGGTGTCGACATCTGGTTGAACACACCCACACGTCCCCTCGAGGCTTCCGGCACATCCGGCGAAAAGGCTGAGATGAACGGCGTGCTCAACTTCTCAGTGCTTGACGGATGGTGGTACGAAGGCTACAAGTTTGATGAAAAAGCTGGATGGGCGCTCACAGAAAAGCGTACATTCACTGACCAGTCACATCAGGACAAGCTCGATGCAGCTACAATCTACTCTATGCTTGAGAATGAAATCGTGCCCCTCTACTTTGAAAAGAACTCAAAGGGCTACTCACCCAAGTGGATTGAATACATCAAGGGTTCTATCGGTCACATCGCTCCTCACTTCACCATGAAGCGTATGATTGATGACTATATCTCACGCTTCTATCTCCCCGAAGACAAGCGCTTCCTTGCTCTCTGCAAAGATAACTTCGCTCTTGCAAAAGAAATCGTTGCATGGAAGAACAAAGTTGTTGAAGCATGGGACGGCATCAAGGTTGAAAGCCTCGAAATCTCTCAGCCCACTCTCAATGCAACCGGTCAGAAGTATGAGGTGACAGCAGTTGTCGACACAAACGGTCTCGGCAAGGATCTCGCCCTCGAATATGTTTCATACCAGGTTGAAGACGGTGTTGAACACCTCTTTGAAACCAAGCAGTTCAAGGTGGTTAAGGAGGAAGGCAACGTGCTCACATACGCGCTGTCTGAAAAGCTCCGTGAAGCAGGCGTTTACCGCTATGCGTTCCGTCTTTATCCCTCAAATCCCAACCTGCCTCATCGTCAGGACTTCGCATACGTGCGTTGGATTTGATAATGATATAGCAATCTATAGTCAGGCGGCTCCATTTCATGGTGTCGCCTGATTTTTTACCTGTTTTTCTCCCCAAGACCTTAAAAAGAGGTATATTTGCAAAAAATTAATCATTATGCAGAAAAAAGAAGCTACAGATTTTGTGGTGACGGAATGCCAGGAGCTTTCAGCACTCTACTCATTGCTGAAACTCGCACCCGCTGACGGCTCTAAGCTGCCTGAAATCCTCCCCGGGCAGTTTGTGCAGGTGAAGGTGCCGCATTGCGCGGAGGTGATGCTGCGTCGCCCCATATCGATTAATAATGTTGAGCCTGAAAAAAACACTATATGGCTCCTTGTGAGGCGCGCAGGCAAAGGCACGGAAGTGCTTGCTTCTCTTAAAGCCGGCGAGATAGTGAATATAGTTCTGCCGCTTGGCAACAGTTTCTCTATGCCGGAAAATAAAGCGGCTAAGATTATGCTTGTGGGCGGAGGAGTTGGAGTTGCGCCGCTCCTTTATTTCGGCAAAATCCTTAAGGAGAATGGCTACACACCGGAATTTTTGCTTGGCGCACGGTCTAAAAATGACCTGCTCCAGCTTGATTTGTTTGAAGCTGTAGGCAAAGTGAACACCTCTACCGAGGATGGTTCGCATGGCGAGCAGGGGCTCGTTACAAAGCATTCTGCGCTCGCTCCGGGCATTGACTGTATTTTCTGTTGCGGTCCTGCGCCGATGATGAAGGCAGTTGCGGCGGAAGCAAGGAAAATTGGGGCGCAGTGCGAGGTGTCATTGGAAAACATGATGGCGTGCGGCATTGGCGCGTGCTTATGCTGCGTTGAGAAAACAGTGAAAGGCAATGTGTGCGTTTGCACCGAAGGTCCCGTATTCAATATAAATCAGCTCACATGGTAGACTTAAGCGTAAATATAGGTTCTCTTCATCTGAAAAATCCGGTGCTCACAGCATCCGGGACATTCGGTTACGGCGAAGAATTTGCCGATTTCTTTGATTTGTCACGTCTGGGCGGATATATTGTCAAGGGCACGACCCTTGAGCCGCGTGAGGGTAATCCATATCCAAGGATGGCGGAAACACCATCCGGTATGCTTAATGCGGTCGGGCTTCAGAATAAAGGAGTTGACTATTTTGTAAAAAAGATTTATCCGCGCATCCGTGATATTGACTCACAGATGATTGTGAATGTAAGCGGAGCGAAAATAGAAGACTATGTGGAAGTGTGCCGCAGGCTTACGCCGCTTGACAGAATTGAGGCTATTGAGGTCAATATCTCATGTCCAAATGTCAAGCAGGGTGGAATGGCTTTCGGTACAACGTGTGCCGGAGCCGCGCAGGTGACAAAGGCGGTCAGGGAGGCTTGGAACCGCACCCTCATAGTTAAGCTGTCGCCTAATGTCACGGATATTACTGAAATTGCACGCGCTGTGGAAGCTGAAGGCGCAGATGCTGTTTCGCTCATTAATACTCTCCTTGGCATGGCTATTGATGTAGAGAAGCGCAAGCCTTGCCTCTCTACCATTACAGGAGGGCTCTCTGGACCCGCTGTGCGTCCTGTTGCTGTAAGGATGGTATGGCAGACCGTCAAAGCCGTTAAAATACCTGTGATAGGGCTTGGAGGCATTATGAATGGCAGGGATGCCATGGAATTTATTCTTGCTGGAGCAACCGCTGTGCAGGTCGGCACTGCCAACTTTGTTGATCCGGCTGTATGTGACAAGATTGTCACTTACCTTGAGGATTATTGCACCCGACATGGTTTCAGCTCGATTTCTGAGCTTAGAGGGCTGATTTAAGCAATATATCTTGTAAATATAGAATCGCCGCCCGTGCATTGGTTTTATCATTGCGCGGGCGGCAGTGTTTTATCGTTGGTGTGGTATCGGATTTATTTCTTTGGAGTGCCGGGGATGAAAGACTCAAAACTGTTGTCGTTGTAGTAAACGATTATATTGACTATTTTTTTTGTTTTGTCGGTGTCAAAAGCGATGGATGCAGGTTTTAATGGCACTTCAACCTCATGTATTTCCTCCGTGAAATTTTCTGAGGGATTTTCCTGAAATTCTTCGCCAAAGTCTAAAGTACCGTCACTAATCTTATTATCAGATACTTGTGACTCTGAAAAGGTGATTTGAGGGGTGTTTTGAGGCGCTGAGAATTTAATATTTTGATTCGTCAGCATATCCCCCTCGCCAAAAAGCAACCAGGTGATGTTTAGAGCCGGATATTCGTTATGGAGTTTACGGATCAGCTCATCGCTCACTTTTTTATTGCGTCCGTTTAAAAGTTGCGATAGGGTGGGACGCGGAATTTTACAGGTGTCCGCGAACTGTGTCACCGGAATATTCAGGTGAGTGATGAATGTTTTCAAACGGGAAACGGTATCCATTTTGTAAATTATTGAAAAATTCAATGACATTGCAAATGTAATCATTAAATTTTAAATATGCAAATTGTGAATTTATTTTTGCAGTTTACATTTTGAATCAGATGGTTCCGTTATGCACATGTAGTAGGGGGAGGAGATATTATCATATAAAGCGTTGCTTTAAATAACTATAGTTAAATAACTGATAATTAGCATAAATATGGCTTAAAATTGCGTGATTAGCTCCAGGTTTTGAGGTATTAGCCTTATGGTATTGAAGTTTAACTTTAATAAATGGCTATAAGTAATTGGTTTTTACTCCTTTGGGAGTGTATGTTAATAGTTATTAATGCCTTTCTTTTGCTTTTGAAAACCGATTTGCAATCGCGGATTTGCATTTCTTTATCTGAAACTTGATGTCTCGTTTTGTAAATCTGAGGCGGAGAATTTAGTAAATTCGCAAAACTAAACAGCTATTTACTGTTGCATAATTGTTTGCGATTTATATTTGTAATCAAGCTAAGTAATTACTGATGCAAATGTAATTTCGATTATTAATCGTCCAGCCTCTGCTGTAATCCGCTATTAATTAGTGGCTTTATCTATTTGTAAAACAATTGTAACATAGTATTTGATTTTTTACTTCACTAAATTTAACGTATCGCACCCTTATTCCTCTGAAAGTGTGCATATTTACTTCCGTAAAGTAATATTATCAACAATTTCAGGACAAAATGTTAATAACTTTATTTGTGTATATGGAAAATAGCCTAAAAGATGGTGGTAATGTTTATTTAAAATTCATGTGCAGGAATAATGCACATCCTCCCTCTTATCTTTGCGCTATACATCTAAATTAAGCGAATATGGAAAATTCATTGATTATTAGCAGTCGTGTCATTAAGTCGATAAAATCTCTTCCGGTAGCAGATAGAGGTCCAATTTCCTCGGCAATAACAATGGAATACATACTTGGAGATGATCCAACTTATATGCTTACCCCCTTTCAGTCAATGCTTTATTCTATGATAAAATGGTATGTGGAGCATGATAATGCCCATTTGCAAAGAGGAGAACCGGTGGAATAGGGTCTCTCAGAATTTAATTTTTGAAATTGATTCCGATAATTATTACGGATATTGAATTTTGAGCGAATGTGGGAAAAATAAAACCGGAGAATTATTCTCCGGTCAATTCGCTTAGTTCCATTGAAGCGAGTTCCCACATACTCATGGCATTCTCCAGTTTTTTATTGAGGTCAGCATGCTGCGCGTATAATTCATCTCCGGCGGCTCCCTGGGCAAACTTTGCTTCAAGCTCTGCTATCTGTTGTTCAAGGTCGGTAATGGAATTTTCGGCATCACTTACTTTTTTGCGTGCGCGTTTAACAATCTTTTCGCGCTCTTTTTGGTCAGCGTAGCTCAGTTTGCGAGGATTTTCAGTTATGTTTTCCTTTGCCGGTGCGTCATTTTTCGCTGGATTATCGCGTTTGGGTTGGGATTCGGGCTTCTTGTCCCGTTCCAGTTCGGCAAGCGAAGCAAGTTTTTTCTTTTCGAGGAACTCATAGATGCCTCCCAGGCATTCCTTGACCTTTCCGCCGCCAAACTCATATACTTTCTCAACCAGCCCGTCAAGGAATTCACGGTCGTGGCTCACGACAATCACAGTGCCATTGAAATCCTTGATTGCTTGCTTGAGAATATCCTTTGTTTTCATGTCAAGGTGGTTTGTCGGCTCGTCAAGTATGAGCAGGTTCACCGGTTCAAGCAGCAGCCTGATCATTGCAAGGCGTGTTTTTTCGCCGCCGCTAAGCACCTTCACTTTCTTGTCGCTATCCTCTCCGCCAAACATGAATGCGCCCAGTATATCCCTTATCTTAGTGCGGATGTCGCCAACTGCAACACGGTCTATTGTATCAAAAACAGATATTTCACCGTCAAGCAATTGCGCCTGGTTTTGCGCGAAATACCCTATTTTTACATTATGCCCGATTTTTAATGTGCCGTCAAAAGGAATTTCACCCATTATGCATTTCACAAGGGTAGATTTGCCCTCGCCGTTTTTGCCCACAAAAGCCACCTTTTCACCTCGTTTTATGGTGAATGTGGCATTGGAAAACACATTGTGCTCTCCATAGGTCTTTCCGACACCTTCGGCTATCACTGGGTAGTCTCCGGAACGTGGAGCGGGAGGAAATTTCAGGTTAAGGTGCGACGTGTCAACCTCGTCTACTTCGATGCGGTCAATTTTTGCAAGCTGTTTTATGCGGCTCTGTACCTGCACGCTCTTTGTGGCTTTGTACCTGAAGCGCTCAATGAATTCTTCAGTGTCGGCAATCTGCTTCTGTTGGTTCTGGTAGGCACGCATCTGCTGTTCGATGCGTTCTTTGCGCAACTCAACAAACTTGCTGTAATTCACTGAATAATCGTATATCTTCCCTAAAGATATTTCGATGGTGCGGTTGGTTACATTGTCTATGAAAGCACGGTCGTGGCTCACAAGCACTACTGCATTCGCTTTAGTTATAAGGAATTGTTCCAGCCACTGGATTGACTCGATGTCAAGGTGGTTTGTCGGCTCGTCAAGCAGCAGCACATCAGGGTGGGTGAGAAGCAGTTTTGCGAGCTCGATTCTCATTCTCCATCCGCCGCTGAATTCAGCTGTCGGACGGTCAAAATCCTCACGCCTGAAGCCAAGCCCTATCAAAGTCCGTTCCATTTCCGCTTCCCGGTTTTCGCTCTCCTCCATGGCAATCCTTTCTGTCAGGTTTGTCATGCGGTCAATCAAATCCTGGTACTCCTGCGATTCATAATCAGTGCGTTCCGCAAGTTCCTCATTCATTTTGTCAAGGCTGCGGTGCATTTCATCAATATGTGCAAATGCCTTGCGGACCTCTTGCAGCACAGTGAGAGAGTCGTTTATTTCCATCTGCTGCGGAAGGTATCCTATTGTGATATCCTGAGGAGCAGCAACTTGTCCGCCAGTTGGTTTCTGCAGTCCCGCAATGATTTTCAGCATAGTGGACTTCCCGGCGCCGTTTTTGCCAACAAGAGCAATCTTGTCACGTCGGTTTATGACATAGTTGATGTTGTCAAATAGGGTTTTGGCGCTGAATTCAACGCTAAGATTCTGAATAGAAACCATATATGTGTGGCAAATAAAGTATAAAAAAAGAGCCGACTTTCAATGAAAACCGGCTCCGGAATGGTTGCGTAGTGAATCCGGGAATCGAACCCGGGTCTCCACCGTGAGAGGGTGGCGTGCTAGGCCACTACACTAAATCACCATTTATTTAGTCGATTCTCTTAATCGACACTGCAAAGGTACGCACTTTTTCTAAATCTCCAAAATTTTCCGTCACTTTTTAATTCCAAAATAGATGAACGCTAACAATCATTTGTCTCAAAATGGCTAAATTAGTATTTTTCTAGGATATAATATTTACATAAGACTGTAAGTGTTATGGAGTTACGATAATTGTCTTATCTGTGGTCCACTTTCAAGAAATAAGGCGGTGAATGCTTTGTCAAGGCGAGGAATTGGGTCTGAGTAGTGGTTTCCGGGAACGCTCTGGAACTCAATATTGATTCCTGCGCTTCTTAGCAAATCAAGTATCTCCTGTGTGTTTACTGCTACTGATTCAAATGCTTTGACTTTAGACTTTGCCTCTTGATTGCCGAGAAGGAAAAATCCTTTTCCGCTTTTGTGTGGTATGGACAGGCTTTTCATCCAGTTTAGAAAGCCTTCATACCAGAAAGAGCCGGATAATGAAGCAATGTTTTGGAATGTGTCGCAGAGCATCCATTGCCATAGCGCGAATAGTCCGGACATTGACACACCCACTAGGCTTCGCTCTGCATCTTTATCGATGCCGAGTGAAGTTTCTACCGACGGAATTATTTTATTCCGCAATAGGTCAAGAAATTCCGGTGAATCTCCCTTAAAGTCAGGACTTCCTTTTGGCACACCTTTTGCCGCCCACGGGCTGAAAACTGCCTCCCAATCCATGCCGGTAACAGCAACTATCGTCGTGTTGTATTTTTTCACTGCGTTTTCAATCCATTCTCCTAAAATATCCATAGGGTAAAGGATATACGTTATTCTGTCTTTGCGGGTGGATGCGCCGCAGAGGCATTTCAGGTTTCCTGTTTCAATTGTCGTTGTCATAATATTTCATCATATCGGGCATATCCATGAAACCGAGTGAACTATACACCGGCTTGCCGTCAGCGGTTGTTTCAAGGTATATTTTGCCGCAACCGCGGTTCTTCGCTTCTGAAAGAAGGTGGCGCACTATATTGTGGGCGATTCCTTTGTGCCTGAAGGGTTCGCGGACATAAATATTCATAAGGTATGCGCAGCGTCCGGTTGGATTGTCGGGCGAAGGGAGCTCGTCAGTGAAACAAATTCCGCCGCAACCGCATTTTTCTCCATCACATTCCGCAACAAAGGCAATGTGTGACCTATCTGCAATATGGTGCGAATAGTACGATTTGTTAGCATCAAGCAGTGTAGTGTCCGGAGCCACTCCAAACACATTTATGATCACTTCCTCGCGCCACTGCATCAACTCTGCTAAATCTTCTGTTTGGGTCAAACTAATCATTTCCATCCCGTCTTATGAATTTTCCGGTAATGCTTGCTGGATTTGCAGCAATTTGCTCCGGAGTGCCGTTTGCCACAATCTGTCCGCCTGCCGCTCCGCCTCCAGGGCCCATGTCTATAATATAGTCTGCGTTGCGGATAACATCCAGGTCATGCTCTATAACTATAATCGTTGCGCCAAGTTCAACAAGGTGCTCAAATACTTCAATCAGTTTCCTCACATCAAGAGGATGAAGCCCGATTGTAGGCTCGTCAAACACAAACAGAGTGTCGCTCTGCTCGTGTCCCATTTCAGTAGCGAGTTTGAGCCGCTGCGCCTCTCCGCCGGATAGGCTTGGTGTCGCTTCTCCGAGTGTAAGGTAGCCGAGACCGAGGTTGTTGAGCGTGGCAAGCCGCGAAGCAACCGTTTTATGCGCCGCGCACTCCTCGATGGCATGCTCCACATCGTCATCCATCAGTTGCGGCAACGAAACGGGATAACCTCCGGAACTCGGAATGCGGACTGTCCATGCCGTTTTGCTGTACCGCGACCCTTTGCATTCCGGGCAAGGAATATCTACATCCGGCAGAAACTGCACGTCAAGACTCACAGTGCCGGTGCCGTCACAAACCGGACAACGGAGGTTACCGGTGTTATATGAAAAATCCCCGGCTTTATATCCGTGTTCTTTAGCGTCCTTTGAACGGCTGAATATCTTGCGGAGTTCATCGTGTATATTCGCATATGTGGCTACTGTTGACCGCACATTGGCACCTATAGGTGTCGAGTCAATTAACTTGACTCTCCTTATGCCGGGAGCGTTTATGGAATTCACATGGTCGGGGAGTTGTTTATCATCCAATTGTGCCTGGAGCCCTGGCACGATGCTTTCCAGCACCATTGTGGTCTTTCCTGAGCCGGATACTCCGGTAACAACTGTAAGGCGCCCTTTCGGAACATTTATTTCAAGGGGTTTTACGGTATGAATGGCATCAGTTGCAATTTCAATGCTGCCGTTTTCAAATATTTTTTCCTCAGGTATTGCAGGTCTGAGCCGTTGCTCTCCTTCGCCGGAAAGGAATGGACCTATTTTTGACTCATGATTTTTTTCAATTTCGCTTATGGTGCCTTCCGCAATAATTTTTCCGCCGTTTGCCCCTGCTCCCGGTCCAAGCTCAATGAGCCAGCCGGCATCCCTGAGAATCTGGGTGTCATGGTCAACAAGGACAATAGAGTTGCCGTCGTCAATCAAATCATGCATCACGCCTTTCAGTCCACCGATGTTTGCAGGATGCAACCCGATTGAAGGTTCATCAAGCACATATAATATGCCTGTGGTCCGGTTTCTCACAACACGTGCCAACTGCATGCGCTGGCGTTCACCGGTTGAGAGTGTGGATGAAGCCCTGTCAAGGCTCAGATAGCCCAACCCGAGGTCAACCAGCCTCCTTGCAGTCAGCAGGAAAGCTTCGCCGATATTCACCGCCATCTGACGCATTTCCTTCGGTAGTGTCCCGGGCACATTTTTTACCCATTCGATTGCGTCAGACAGTGTTTTAGATGTTGCTGCATCCAAACCTATCCCGTCAATACGTGGAGCTCTTGCCGCTTCTGAAAGGCGTGTGCCGTGGCAGCAAGGGCATACATCGCTTTTGAGGAATTTCTCAACCCTCTTCATGCCTTTCTCGTCCGTAACTTTCGCCAGTGCGTTTTCAACAGTATATACGGCATTGTAGTATGTAAAGTCAAGTTCGCCTGCGGTTTCACTCTTTTTTGCCTTGTACAGGATGGTCTTTTTTATTGCGGGACCATTGAAAACAATGTCGCGCTCCTTTTCCGTCAATTGATTGAAAGGGATATCTGTGCGCACACCCATAGCGCGGCACACATCAGTCATGAGCGACCACATGAGGCTGTTCCACGGTGCAACCGCGCCTTCATCAATTGTCAGCGTATCATCAGGCACAAGAGTTGAGCGGTCAACAGTCATGACAACACCCGTGCCTCCACACTTTTCACAAGCGCCTGTGCTGTTAAAAGCAAGCTCTTCCGCTCCCGGTCCATAGAAATGTGTTCCGCAGTTATCGCATACCAACTCTTTCTCCGCAGCAACATCAAGCGAAGGCTTATGGTAGTGCCCGCAGTTAGGGCATCGGTGGCTTGCAAGACGCGAAAACATGAGGCGCAGGCTGTTAAGTAGTTCAGTGCCTGTGCCGAAAGTGCTCCTCACTCCGGGTACCCCAGGACGCTGATGCAGCGCCACTGCTGCTGGAACATAGCGAATATCCTCGACATCCGCCCTTGTAGCTTGCGATATACGGCGGCGTGTGTAAGTGGACAATGCCTCAAGGTAGCGCCTTGAACCTTCCGCATACAGCACCCCTAATGCAAGGGAGGACTTGCCGGAACCGGATACTCCTGCAATGCCGACAATCTCACCAAGCGGAATATCGACATCGATATTTTTGAGGTTGTGCACTCTTGCTCCACGTATTTCAATTTTATCGTGCTTCATCTGTGCATGAAATTTTTATGCCAGTAGCAAAATTAATATTTTTTCCCTTTCTCCAGACAGTCAAGGTCGTTGAGTATGCGTCCTGCAATGCCGTTTAGCTTGGCTCCAAGTGCATACAGGTAGGAGGCTTTTTAGCGAGGCACTATGTTTGTCATCATTTTTGCCTGAGGTAATATAATTTCAGTACTTTCCATAAACCTTTACGATCACTGCCCAGACGGATAATGATTTCGGCATCTTTGAGGTGTTCTATATGCTTTTGGATAGCAGACTGAGAAATACCCACTATCTCGGCAAGTTCCCTACGCGAGATTTCAGGTTTATTTCGCATGGCTTCGACAATCTTGGCTCTCGTCTCCTCTCCCTGATTCTGACCACCTCGTTCTGACCACCTTTTTTGTAATGGCAACGGGTAAGTAACGGTTGAATATGTTATATCGCTCTCAAATTCAACTTCAAGACCTGCCGTCAAAATCAAACTTTCGTGCAGTAGCAAGAATCGGCATTATCCATCCGCCTGCGGTGTTGGAAAAGGCACTGACCGTCTCCCACATTGATTTTGGGATACCACCCGAAGCATCTTTGACCTCGAAATCGTCCCATTCTATATCATTGAGCTTATTAAGCAATTCTTTCTTCGTCATACGTTTATTACGTTTAGAGTACAAAATTAATAAAACATCGTCAATAACACTCTGATTTTCAAATATTATCCCCAATATTTTACCTACAGGATATTTACCGCGTATTATCATATCATGTGCCATGTCACACAAATTGACAATGTGAGATTGATAGAAAACTTTTTTATGCCTTAGTGTGATTGACAGCAGGGAGAGTGTTCAGAACCGCTTTGTTGTCGGATGCGAATACAAATACAAGTACAACAACGGCTTCATAGCCATGAGATACACCCATGCCGCCTGTATGAACTTTGTCAACGCCTTGGAGAAGTTACCGGGTATCATCGCCCAGTACGAGGAACGGACAGCCAAACTTAAAGCTGATGTTCCGCAACTTGAAGTAATAATATCAAAGACGTGGGGCAAGGAGGACGAGTTGAAACAGCTCAAATCTGAACTTGCTCCAATGCAGGATGAGAAGGACGGCACGTAGATAAAGCAGGAGCAATCCCAACAACCTCAGTTTGCGGTCAAGCCGGAAACGACTTCAAGCACTGATGTCGTCCACCCTACTCATACCGAGCAATGACATAAGCCCTCAATGGTGCAACCGCATTAGCCTGGTGGCGGTGCCGCAACGCCATAAACAAGAAAATCCCCGGCATTCGCTGCCGAGGATAATTCTATGTTGATGATATCTGTTTATTTCAATATCGCGGAGCCTATGCCCGATTGTTCGCTAACTTCGTTGTTGCGGCTTACTTTCTTGCCATATCCAAAGGTGTATGTGATAGAAATATTTAGGTTGAAGTGAGCGGTTGTTCCGTATGATGTCGCATATTCCTTATATATTGGAGTTGCAAATTCCTTGGTTGCCGATACCCATGAAGTTCTGAATGGATTTGATATTCCTATTCTGACATTCAAATCTGATTTACTCCATCCTGCGCTGAATTGCAACTGGCTACGGTCTTTGTAAATTGTGCCAGAATTTGTCCACAAGGTTCGGTTTCTCATTTCATAAAATCCTGAAAAATAGAAATCCCCTAAATAGTAAATTGCTGAGCAAGATAGAGCAAATGGGTTATAATTCATATCGTAATATCCTGTGCTTTTGTATAGGAATTGCGACGGCATTAGTTGTAGTTGCAAATTGCCATTCAAGAAATTTGCAGTAACAGCGACACCTATCTGAGTCCTGTAGTGGTTGCCATCATTTGCGTATTGGCGCAGAATGGCTCTACCATCCATATATGGGTTGTAAATAGGCACATATCGGTCAAATATTCCATAGAGCTGAGTGAAAGGTGAGATTTGAAGCCAACTGTTCGGTATCCAATTATAGCCAATGTTAGCCATAAAATTGGGAGAATATTTTAGATTTGGATTTCCACAATAATACATAAGCTCATTCTCACGCAAGATATTGGGACTTTTAAGATTGGCGTTCATTGGCTCCTTGGAATAGGACAATGATATATTAAGGGAGTGCTTTTGATTTGGAGACCATCCGAAATTAGCGTTTGCAAACGGATATACTTCCGTTTCGGACTCGGTGTTAGTAGTATTACAATCACCTCGGACGCCCAAAAGTAAATCGGCTGTTATTCTATCCGTATAATATCCATATTGTACGGATGCTCCACCGTATGCTTCTTTTATCCTATCGGAAGAAACGGTCGTGCCGGAATAATCTACCTTATAGTTAGAATACCCGCCAAAACCTCTTATGAACAAGTAATGTACATCAGCAAATATCTTGCGTCCCATAGCCATGACTGAGGCTACATAACTATCTTCCTTAGCAATGTTACTGATAATGCTCTCATCAGATGTGTAACAGTAATTTTGATTGTTATGACTATAGCTTGCTTTAGGTGTAATTGTGAGATAATATTGATTGGGAAGATTGAAGTTGAAATTGCCATTGTATGACAAAGTCCGCACACGAGAACTGTTTTCAGAGGTATATTCTTTTTTAGGAAAGATTGACGGAGAGAATGTAAGGGAACCTTCTGCCATGTTATGCGGAGTCTCTTGAAATGTAAACGCCACAGTATTCTTCATCTGAAAGCCTCTTTTTGAATAGGAAGCTCGGAAAGACATAGGCAGAATGTTTTGTGCGTAGCGTGAATGCTCTGGTATCTGTAATCTATTAATCCATAATGCATCATTATTAGTCAGCAGATAATGGTTTTCAATTTCATTCGAGATATGTTGATTATAGAAATTGCGGCTACCTACGAAAATGTCGTAAGTCAGTTTCTTGTATGTAAATTTTGAGTAAATCGAAGCCGTACTTGATAATCCGATGAAGAATTTTTCGCCAAGCGACAACTTTGTATAGCCCCCGTAAACGTACGGCTGAACTATGATATTGACAACGTTTCTCTCACCCATGAAGCGTTGGTCCGAAGGCGAGTAGTAATACTCTACCTTGCGAACATCTGATGTCCTTAGACCTTCCAGTTCTTCTGCCGAAGCCTTAGTATAGTTGATGTAGATTGCCACAGTCTCCCCTGTATGAGTGGTGACCTTATCGTCAGCGAGACCAACTTTGATTTGTGGTATAGCCATACGCCGTAACAAGTCAATACCATTTTGAGCAGTGTTCTTTTGCTTACTCGAAGGAATGAAGTAAACACCTCCGGCATCAGTTCGGTTCAGATTAGCCTTAACGACAACTTCATCAAGCTGTCGTGGTGCAATGCTGTCGTTACTTTGGGCGTGTAAAGCCCCGGTGCCAATCCATACGAAGATGGCACAAATAAAAAATAGTTTCATATGGTTAAGTATTTATTTGAAGGCTTTTAACTCTGATTGTACAAAGAGATGAACATATCCCGAGGTTGTCCACCAAACCCCGACATTTATGATGCAGCCATTATTAGGAATATTCAAAATAATATACTCCTTACCATTTTTATAGCCTTCCACAACAGTAGTGGCTCGCGCCTTATCTTGCTCAACGAGTCGCCTTATTTCAGAAAGCAAACGAGGATCGCTGGATGCAGTTACGCTTCTAAAGTAATTATCATCGCTTTTATTGCTTACAACCTTATGACCCTCAGTGCGAATGTCATTTCGTGAGAATATCGTTTCGCATGCCAGACGCGGTGGGGTGGCATAACATATTGATATAAAACTTATGAGAAATAAACTCAATATAAATCTTTTCATAGCTATCATTCTAGTATGTCGTTCATATATTGCTCGCTTAGTCGTTGTTCATCCTCCATATCCTTAATAATAGACCGATACATATTCATAGTTTCTTCTTCGGTATCATTAATTACGGATTGAGCGACATCGCCTGTTAGCTCTTTACCGTCAACGTAGGCATAAACATAATGATCCTGAACTTCGGTCTGAGGAATCATAAAACAATACACGGCACTAATTGCCATTGTCGTAACGCACGCGGCAATTCCGGCATATTTGAATAAACGCCATTTTGTCTTTATTATGGCATTGGTTTTAGGATGAGTCATAAGTGCGCTAAGTCCCATTAAAGACCGAGTCTCAGAAATAATTGGTGTTGTATAGTCAGTACACAAGAGCACAAGTTCCAACTCCTTTTCCTGTTGTCGGGAAAGGCTACAGTCTAAATATGCCTGACATAACTGCTCAATTTCTTGAATGGTAAGTATTTCTTTTGTTTCCATATTACATCTTATCATAAAGTTCACGCATCTTTTTTCTCGCTCTGCTCATATTCATCCTTACAGCGTCTATACTCATGTTCAACCGTTCTGCTATAACCTCGTATTCGAGATCGTCATCAGTTACCATCTGAAATATCTTTATTTGCAAAGGTGTCAATGAAGCCAATAATAAAGACCTGATTCTTTTAGTTTCATCAAGAACAATATTGTCTCCTTCCTTTTCACATTCAGAAATAGGTACAAAATACCGTTTTTGCTTAAGTTTATTGAGGCAAACATTTCTAAGAATAGCGAACAGCCTGCAACGAGCTTCCTCTGAACTTGCAGGAATCCTATTGCTCCATAGGTTGCAAACAGCATCCTGCACGGCATCATCAGCTTCCATCTCGTCTTTAAGGAAATGGGATGCAACACGATGCAGTTTCTCCAAGAGCTGGCTACCTATGAAGTTTTCGGGTCTCATATACTACTAATACAACGATTGAAGCCAAACATAACAGGAATAAATAAAAATTTCACTGATAAATAAAAATGTCGGTGCCTCATTCATTGGCATCGACATTTTGAAAACGAAATAGTGTCGTTTTCTACTCGAGTTATTTCTTTAAGTCAAAGAACATAAATCGTGTGTCTAATGATTCTTCGGGCTTTTGGTTAAGGAAATCTCGTTCCTCTTGTTCTGTTTTATATAATGTTTTGAATCCATTTCTTTCATAAAAATGGAGAGTGCGGTCGTTGTTATAAGCATCTACAACGATAAAACGACACCCAGTTTTGTTATCAGCACGAAACCAATCTTTGATAAAGCTTAGGATCTGACTGCCGACATTAAATCCTTTGACACGGAAGTCAGAGGAAACTCCCAATCGTCCAATTAAAACAGCCGGAAAATTCATACCGCGTTTTGCGTTGGTTATCCCTCGTTGCACACGATTACGAGCCGAAGGGATAATGTTCTTTGCTTTGATACTATCGTTAGCAAGAGTCACCAACCCTATTATTTGAGTCGGATTTTTTAAGTTAATCCACGCATAAGTTCTGCCGAGTAATTCTTCGTCATAATAAAATGCGTCGGAAGCAAAAAACTCATCAAGGTCAATATCATCACAATGGAAAGGCTCACAATAAGATGCGACCTCCTTGGTGTAAGGTCGCATTATTGCATCACGTTCAAGTATAAACGATGATTCCAAAGCCATTATTTTTTGTCTTTGGGAGGGAATATAAAGTCACGCGACTTGCGGAGGAACTCCGCAATCTGGGCTTCACGTTCTGCCGACAAGCGAGGCGTGGGCAACTTGCCGTTGCGCTCAGCCTCTTCAACGAAAGCGCGAGCCGATTCCCCAACAAGTACAGGGGATGAGTTAATAGTCATTGCCATATATTGAAGTTTTTAGAGTAC
>DAAJ01000003.1 GCA_001701115.1 Bacteroidales bacterium GP2 | reverse complement strand
GGAAATAAGGGTGGTGCCTTCAGATGTCTTGAGCCACTTGAAGAGGCCGCCCGCAAGGAAGATGTTCAATACACTTTTGCGGAATGGAGTGCAAAACTCCCTGAGGCTCGACAAAGTGAACTTGCGGCCACGATGCTCGACAAAGGTGCCCCAATCAACATTATCGAGTTTGAGACCGGATCTGTGCTACCGGAGGACGGAAAGGGCAGCGAACACATGTATTCGTTTGATTATGCATATAAAGTCAGTGCTGTCAGAGGTTGGCTTTTCAAACAGAGCAAATAGAACATAGATTCTTACATATAGGAACGACAGGACTATTCACCGGCTGTGGTAGTCCTGTCGTCTTTTTTACTCTTTAGAAAACGTAACTTATGTCATGATCTCAAAATATTATTTTGTTATGTCTTTTACCTTCCTTTTGGGAGTGATGCGTTCATGAATGTATTGGAATATAACGAAGAAAATAGGAACCATAAAAAGCAAAGCGAGTGTACCGAACAGCAAACCGCCAACTGTCCCAACTCCAACTGAAATATTGCCATTGGCTCCGACTCCTGATGCAAACATAAGCGGCAACATACCAAACACCATTGTTGCAGAGGTCATGATGATTGGTCTGAAACGTGCTTTTGCGGCAGAGATTGCGGAAGCAACAAGTCCCATACCTTCCTTTCTTCGTGCCGTGGCATATTCCGTCAATAAGATTGCTGTTTTTGCAAGCAATCCTATCAACATGATTAGTCCGATCTGCATGTAGATATTGTTTTCAAGTCCCCACCAACGGGCAAAAAGGAAACTACCTGCCAAGCCCATTGGTACAGCAGCTAATACTGCAAAAGGCACTGTCAGACTTTCATATAAGGCGCATAATATAAGATATATAAAAGCCAGACAGATACTGAACACAATGACGGTCGTATTACCCGTGGATGATTCCTCTCTTGACATTCCTCCAAATTCGTATCCAAATCCCGAAGGCAGGTATTTTCCGGCAACATCCCTGATGGCATTGATCGCTTCACCGGAGCTGTAACCTTCTCCCTGCTCTCCAAACACAGATATTGATGGGAAAAGATTGAAGCGGGAAAGACTTTCAGAACCATAAACCCTTGTCAATGTCACAAAATTATCAAGTGGTGCCATTTGTCCGGACGATGTTCTTACAAACATACTTTTTAGTGATTCCGTGTTAAGACGGCTATTCGGATCTGCTTGCACCATTACTCGGTACAATTTGGTAAATCTATTAAGATTAGATGAATAGCTGCCTCCCACATATCCGGATAAAGTAGATAGCACATCTGCCGGGGATACATTCATCTGAAGACACTTCACAGCATCCACCTCGACCATATACTGAGGATACTTCGTATCAAATGTAGTATATGCTCGCGAAATTTCAGGACGTGCGTTTAATGAGTCGATAAATGTACGTGTAACCTGGAGTAATTCGTCAGTCGTGGTTCCTGAGCGATCCTGCACATAAAGTTCAAAACCGCTACCAGTTCCATATCCTGAAATCATAGGCGATTGAGATACTCTAATTTGAGCCGATGATATGGAGGCAGTGCGCCTGTATATTTCACGGATTACAGAGTTAATATCTTGTCCGTCCCCTTTGCGTTCACTCCAATCGCGTAGTCTGACACTGAAAGAACCTGCTGATGCGGATTGATCATGGCGGGCATTCTTTCCAGTCACTCGTGAATAGATATAAATTTCAGGAATATCTTTAATTGCTTCCTCTACTTCGTCCATAATACGTTCAGTCTCCGCGAGGTTGCTACCGGGGGCAACCTGAATGTTCAGACTTAGTGTACCCATATCCTCTTGTGGAACAAGTCCGGTCTTTGTGGTTGACATCAACCATACCAGACCGATTACAGAAATGGCGAACAATGCGGTTACAATCCAGCGGTTTTTGAACAGAAACATAATGCCACTTTTATATTGGGCTGTCACGGTTGTGAATGATTTGTCAAAAGCATAGTTAAAACGACTCGCAAAAGATGATTTTACAGATGATCCTTTTTGTGGACGCATCAGCAAGGCGCTCAATGCCGGACATAGTGTCATTGCATTTATAAGGGAAATGCCAACGGCTACTGCCATCGTTAATCCGAATTGCTTATAGAATGTGCCCGATGTTCCTCCCATAAAACACACAGGAATGAACACCGCCATAAAAACAACTGTTGTGGTAATCAATGCCGCCGAAAGTCCACCCATTGCGGAAACTGTCGCCTGATAAGCGTCATCCTCCCCTTCGTCAAACTTGGCCTGAACCGCTTCGACTACCACCACGGAGTCATCAACCACGGTGCCGATTACAAGCACAATTGCAAACAAGGTAAGCATGTTCAATGTAAATCCTACTGCATAGATAAATGCAAAAGTTCCGATAAGGGATACGATAATGGATACAGCCGGTATCAAAGTGGCTCTGAAATCGTGAAGGAACAGATATACCACCAGCACAACCAATATCAGGGCTATAATCAATGTCTCAATAACTTTGCCGATAGACGCATCCAAAAAGTCTTTTGTACTTGAAATATCGGTCAGGATCATTCCGTCAGGTAGCTTGTCCCTGAGTTCATCAAGGGTCTTGTCAATCTCAACAATTACCTCATTGGCATTCGAACCTGCGGTCTGAGCTATCATAGCATTGGCGCCGGGATGACCGCTGGTCTCACTGATCATTGCATAATTGACAGCTCCAAGTTCAACTGTCGCTATATCCTTCAGACGAAGCACACTGCCATCGGGGAGTGCTCGTATTACCAGATTCTCGTATTCGGAAATATCCTCGTATCTTCCTCGGTACTTTAAGACATATTGAAACGTATTCATTGACTCCGCTCCAAGTGTGCCGGTAGGAGATTCTATATTTTGCTCGGCAAGCACTTTGTCAATGTCAGCCGGAACCAGTCCGTATTGTGACATCTTAGCAGGATTGAGCCATATTCTCATTGCGTACTCGGCACTGAATATATTAACTTCTCCTACACCAGCAATTCGTGACAATTGAGGCTCAATATTGATTTTCATATAGTTAGTCAGGAATTTGGAATCGTATGTGTCGTTTGGACTATACAATGTTATCGACTTCAAAGTGCTGTTCTGACGCTTTCTCACGGTAACACCGCTTTTTGTGACTTCCGCAGGGAGAAGCCCTTGAGCAGAGGCAACCCTATTCTGCACGTTAACGACTGCCATATCTGCATCCGTACCCTGCTTAAAATAAATTGAGATTGAGGCCGTTCCGGTATTCGTAGCAGTAGATGTCATATACATCATATCCTCCACTCCATTCAGCGATTCTTCCAGCGGGACAACCACACTTTTCATCACTGTCTCAGCATTAGCTCCGGTATATGATGCCTGAACTCTGACTGTTGGAGGTGCAATGTCAGGGAATTGCTCAATGGGGAGCTGCACAAGTCCGAGCACTCCGAGAATCACTATCAACACGGAAATTACACCTGCAAGAATCGGGCGGTCTATAAATGTCTTTACTGTCATGTTTCGTATGAATTTAATATGGATTTTGATGCAAATTTAAGCCATTAAACTTTAGCCGTGAATTGCAGTCTTACTAAAAAGGACTAACTGCGCCTATATGGTGGCGAACGAATGTTCACCATCTACTCCATTAGATATAAAAGCATTAACTTTGCATTTGTAATTCTAACGCACTTGTAACATGAAGAATGTGTCCATATACATTGACCTCGTGTTCTGTCTGATCATATTACCGATAATGGTAATGATTTTTCCGATGGAGCGATGGTTTTATTCTTTTCAATGGTATGTTATTACTGTTGTAGTGTGGCTATATATTCTATATGTAGTAAACAGATGCTTTACTGTTCCGTCATTATTTGATAGAGTAAAAAAGCGATGGGGAGGGCTAATTTTAATAGTACTATCGTTTTGCGTTACATATTGCCTATCGAGGATTACCTTATACAACCCTGAGCCTAATATACATGACATTGGTATTGTTAGAATTTTCCCTTCAGTTCTGCAATACCGACAGGCTGTTTGGTCTCTTTTTATGATTGTCGAAGCATTCAGCTTTGCGATAGGATTGCTCACTCAGGCTAATTTGCAGAAATCGCGTCGCAGGGCAGTAGAAGCTGAGCGTGATAAAGCGGAGATTGAGTTATATAAAGCACAAATCAAGCCTCACTTCATGTTTAATACTTTGAACTCCCTATATGGTCTGTTTCTGACACACGATGAAAAGGCTTTGGAGTCATTGGAAAAATATATTTCTATGCTCCGGTATATCCATACAACATCCATGCGAGATTTTGTCGCTATATCAGATGAAGTTGATTACATAAGGCAGTATGTGGCGTTGCAGTCTTTGCGCCTCAATGAGATGACTTCTGTCAAGATGGATATAGACATTGAGAATGAAAGTCTGCATATACCCCCTATGCTGTTGGTGACTTTTGTTGAAAACTGTTTTAAGCATGGAGTTTCTCCGGTTGAAGAAAGTCAAATTTCCATATTGATAACAGAAAAAAATGGGAAGTTGATATTTTCCACTGAAAACAAGATATTCCCAGTGAAGCGGATAGGAGAACACATGGGTATTGAAAACTGTCGCAAGCGTCTTGAACTTCTCTATCCCGGAAAGCATGTTATGGATAACAACAGCGATGGGAAATTCTATCGTATAAAACTCTCTATGGATTTGTCAATATGATTAAGTGTGTCGCAGTAGATGACGAGCCGATTGCTCTGAGCATCATTCAGGAATATTGCAATAGATATGGAGGGGTTGAACTCAAAAGTTTTACCTCTCCCATAGCCGGCATGGAATATATCCGCACGACCAAGCCGGATATAGTTTTTCTTGATATTGAAATGAATTCCCACAATGGAGTGGCATTGGCAAAGGATCTACCGGAAGGTACATGCCTGATTTTTACTACCGCATACTCCAACTATGCTCTTGACGGATTCAATGTCGATGCTGTAGATTTTCTTCATAAGCCTATTTTCTATCCCCGGTTTGAAAAGGCAATGGCAAAAGCCAATAAATTCATTCTGCATAAGGATCCGGAGCGTTCAACCAGATGTATTACGCTGAAAGCGGATCATAAAAATGTGGTTAT
>DAAJ01000056.1:1994-17818 GCA_001701115.1 Bacteroidales bacterium GP2 | reverse complement strand
CTCTAAAATTTTTAGTGGACACTAGTGTCTTTTTTTGTAATATGGTATTTTGCCCAGTATGCATTATCCCATACTGTAAAGTAGATTGACATTTGAACGCTATACCATAAACCAGGCACAATGATAATTAATGCTATTAGGAAGAGCATGAGAATAGTATTACATATATTGCCACAACAACATTGACCATTTCCTATAATTGTTTTTATAAGGAAAAATACAATAATTAGATATATATTTCTTAGAAAGTTTTCATGCCCCTCCTGCTTTGGCACAGTACCAAGCATATTTTGAAGCATTAGCAAGGAGTATGCCTCATCATACGCAAACTGGATTGAATGTCGGTCTTGGGGATGATAAGTGCCGCCTATCTTCTCCATAAATTTTTTATGCTTATCGTGTGCGCGTGCAAGCATCCAATCATTACGTGTAAGACACCGAGAAAAAAACCGTATGATTTTATCCCATAAGATTCCCAAAAGATAGGCTGCCGCGATCCACAACAGTATTTCAAGAGAATCAAGTTTAACCGGTGGAAGGGAAGAAGAAAAAAGCAGAAGTAATAATGCTCCTGGAATGAACTTCCCGAGAAAGTCATAAAAAGAGATGCCTTGTACTGACATATTTTGTTTTGGTGCCGCGGTCTTCCCCTCGTTGGCGGTTTAATAAAAAAAGCGCGGGAATCTGTATCGGTTGCCGTCCTGCACTCTGAGGCTTCTCGCATTGCCTTTTCCTGTTGGACGGCAACGCATAGAAGCCCACGCCTGTATATGCAATCAGTGCGTCCGGCTATATTTCTCCCGAAATATCGTGCCGGCTGCAAGATAATTACATATCCACGGGCATCTATCGTTGCTCAATCCTTGACAGGAAAACGAAAGTTTGCGAGACATTTCAGAGTGCCAAGAATCAGCGCGGATAAACGCTTTCAAGTATGTCTACTTCCCGCCCTCAATCCCCGGATCGGGGCTTCCGAGCGGTCTGCGACGGCAAAAGTAGCAAAAAAAATGGAACCAACCATTTATCCCCCACATTTTTAACTTGGAGGCTGCGTGGCGGCAGGTACAGAATCTGCGTGCTTGTGTGCAATGGATCGCTCCCTTACACCACAGCGTAAAAAAGGGAGGCGCTCCAATGCGCCTCCCTTTTTCGTGGTTTGTTTTTTGCTGAAATTATGCGGTGGTGAGGGGAGCGGGTTCGGTGTAGGTGCGGGTGGCAAGTTCGTTGTCGAGCATATAGATTCCCATGCCGTTGTCGCCTACGAGGGTGAATTTGTCAATGAGTGTGCGGCAGTTGTCCTCCTCTTCAACCTGTTCGCTCACAAACCACAGAAGGCGGTCGCGTGTAGCGTAGTCTTTCTCCTCCTCTGCAAGAGCGAAGAGGTTGTTGATGAGTGCGGTAACTTTGCGTTCATGCTCAAGGGTTGCCTTGAATGCGTCCAGGATGCTGTTCCATGTAGTGGGGACGGCTTCAATCGGGGCAAGCACAACCCTGCCGCCGCGCTGGTTGACGTAGTTCATGAAAATCTGGGCATGAGCCTGCTCCTCCTTGAACTGGATTTCAAACCAGTTTGCAACTCCGCTCCTGCCTTCAGCCTTGAAGTGGAGCGCCATTGAGAGGTAGAGGTATGCCGACCAGAATTCGGCGTTGATCTGCGCGTTGAGCGCATCTTGAATCTTGTTGCTAAGCATTGTGTTATGTTATTTAGTCTGTACGGTTATCTGCGCTTTTTAGCACGCTGCTTTTCCTGCTCGCGCAGCAATGCCTGCTGCTTGCGCTGCGCTTCTTCGAGGCGAGCCATGAAGCCGCTCTTCTTTTTGGGCTTGCGGGCATTCTCTTTCATTGCGGCACGCACTTTCTCTTCGTCAACAACTTTGCGGAACACAAATGTCTGCGCGATGGTGATGAGGAGCGAAAGGAAGTAGTAGTAGCTCAAACCGGAAGCATAGTTGTTGAAGAACACGAGGAACATCACAGGCATCAGGTACATCATCCATTTCATTCCGGGCATTGAGTTGCCGCCGGGCTGGCTCTGCATGTTGATTTTGGTATAGATGATGTTCACAACAGTCATGAGGAGGCAGAACAGGCTGATATGGTTACCGAAAGTGGATGAAATGAGCGGTATGTTTGTTTTCCAGCTGATGATAGCGTCCGGAGCGGATAGGTCCTTCGCCCAGAGGAAAGGCTCGCCGCGCAGCTCGATTGCTGATGGGAAGAAGTTGAACATCGCAATCAGGATCGGGAGCTGGAGGAGCATCGGCAGGCATCCAGAGAACGGGCTGGCGCCGGCGCGGCTGTAAAGCGCCATTGTTTCCTGCTGGCGTTTCATCGCGTTCTCGTTGCCGGGATATTTGTCGTTGATTTCCTTGATTTCCGGAGCAAGCACCCTCATTTTCGCCTGGCTCATGTAGCTCTTGTATGTGAAGGGGAAGAGGATGATTTTGATGAAGATAGTGAGCAGCAGGATAATTATGCCATAGTTGGTGATGAACTTGCCGAGGAAGTCAAATACCGGAATGACGATAAGGGTGTTAATCCAGCGGAAGAGCGCCCATCCGAGGGGGATGAGGTTTGTGAGGTGGAGGTTCTGCCCGGGAGCGAGTTCATCCTGGAGGTCGCTGAGCAGCGGGTAGGAGTTGGGACCGAAGAAGAAGGTGAATGAGGCGGGCATCGGGTTGGCTGAAGAATATTCGAGTGTTGCCTCGGTGTCCATCTCTTTAAGGTATGTGGGATTTCCTTCGAGGACTTCGGAGTCGAATTTCGCGGAAGTGAAATTCTGGTCGCAAACAAGGAGCGCGGTGAAGAACTGGTTCTTGTAGCCGATCCATTTAACCCTCTCCTTTACCTCTTTCATCTCGGAGCTTCCCTCCTTGAGGTTTTCAACGTCACCGTTGACAAACATATAGTATAATGCGGAGTTACGCTCCTCAAACATCTTTCCAGCTTCGTTGCGTGCCATTTTCTGGTGCCATGCGAAGTCCATTTCTGCGACGCTCTGCGGAATAACTGCGTTCATGCCGCTCTGGAGTATCTCCATCCTCACCGTGTAGCCCTTTTCGGGGAGAGTGTAGCGGAGCGCCCATGTAGCGCCGTCGCCGAGGTTAAGCTGCATTGTTACTGATGAGTCGCTTACGGCAACCGGTGTGAAGTAGAATTCAGAGGTGGAGAAACGCTGGGTTGCGGTCTGCAATGTGAAGCTGTAGGAATCCACTTCCTTGTTCATGAGGTTTACGGCTGTGGAGTCGTAGCGGTTGTAATCTTTGAGCACTGCTGATGAAATGACGCCCCCGTGGGTTGACACCTTAAGGGCAAGCACATCATTCTGCAGCGAGATAGTTTTGTCTTCGCCGGTGAGATAGCGGGCAAAACCTTTGTACCTCGCAGCTGATGCAAGCGCCTGGCGAAGGGTGCTTACCGCTTTTGCCGCTGTTTCGGGACTCAGGTTGCCGTAGTCCGCGGAAAGGATGTCAGCCACAGGCACCTGTGCCGCAGGTGTGGTGACGTGTCCTCCAGCCACTCCGTCCTTGCTGAGAGTCAGCACGGCATCGGGCATTGAAAGAGTGCGGGTTCCGGTTACAGTGTCGAGTGTGCCAAGCTGCTGCACGGTTGCCGCAATCTGTGCCTTTTCAAGGTCGCTGACGCTGTCCACAGTGAGCACCGGCTGGTTTTCAGCGGCTTTCTGCGCTTCCCGCGCCTGGGCTTCCGCCTGTTCGCGCTGACGCTCGATTTCCTCTTTTGACGGCTGGTTCAGCCACATGAATCCGAGTATCACGGCTCCCATCAGGAGCACCCCGGTGAGTGTATTCTTATCCATATCGTAATTTAATTCTTTGTTTCAGCAAATTCTTCCATTAACCTCTCCCCACGGTATTTGATGGCGGCTTTGATGAAGTCGGTAAACAGGGGATGAGGGTTGAGCACAGTGCTCGAATATTCAGGATGATACTGTGTGCCTATCCACCAGCGTTTTCCCGGAATCTCCACAACTTCCACAAGGTGGGTAGAGGGGTTTTCTCCAACGCACTTCATGCCGGCTGCCTCATAACGCTTGCGATAATCGTTATTGAACTCGAAGCGGTGGCGGTGGCGCTCTTTTATATCAGTCTTTCCATAAGCAGCCGCGGCACGTGACCCGTCGGCAAGGCGGCAATCGTATGACCCGAGCCTCATCGTGCCTCCGAGGTTGCTGAGGCTCTTCTGCTCCTCCATCAGGTCAATGACATTGTCCTTTGTGGTGGGATTGACTTCAGTGCTGTTCGCTTCCTTTAGCCCGAGCACGTTCCTTGCGAATTCAATTACCATGCACTGCATGCCGAGGCATATTCCGAAAGTGGGAATATCGTTAGTGCGGCACCATTCAAGGGCGGTGAGCTTTCCTTCGACTCCGCGCTGCCCGAATCCGGGGGCAACAATCACGCCGTCCATATCCTTCAGCAGGTCGGCAACATTTTCCTTTGTGATTTTCTCGCTATGTATGCTGGTGAGGTTCAGCTTGCGGTCGCTGTATGTAGCCGCATGAAAAAGAGCCTCGTTGATAGACTTGTAGGCGTCCTGAAGCTCAACGTATTTACCCACAAGGGCGATGTTGATTTCCTCAGTTGCCGCATGCATTTTTTCAAGGAAGTGCATCCAGGGAGCCATGTGCGGTTCCTGAGTGGGTGTAACTCCGGTTTTGCGGAGCACTATTTCATCAAGATGCTGTGCGTGCATCATTACCGGCACTTCGTAGATGGATGAGCAGTCGATTGACTGCACCACCGCTTCCGGCGACACATTGCAGAACTGGGCTATTTTCCTTCTCATTGCCGCAGGGATATCCTGCTCTGTGCGGAGCACGAGGATGTCCGGCTGGATTCCTGCTTCCTGGAGGAGCTTTACCGAATGCTGCGTCGGCTTTGTCTTAAGCTCTTTTGCGGCATGAAGGTAAGGCACGTATGTGAGGTGGATGCATAGGCTGTTTTCGCCGAGTTCCCAACGGAGCTGTCGCACGCTTTCAATGAAGGGGAGCGATTCGATGTCGCCGATCGTGCCGCCGATTTCCGTGATGATGAAATCAAAATTGCCGGTATTGCCAAGCAATTTCACATTGCGCTTGATCTCATCGGTGATGTGGGGGATAATCTGGACGGTCTTGCCCAGGTAATCTCCCCGGCGCTCCTTGTCAATGACGCTTTGGTAGATTCTTCCGGTGGTGACATTGTTAGCCCTTGTGGTATTGACGTTTGTGAAGCGCTCATAGTGCCCGAGGTCAAGGTCAGCCTCATGACCGTCAACAGTCACATAGCATTCTCCATGCTCGTAAGGGTTCAGTGTTCCGGGATCTATATTGATATATGGGTCAAATTTCTGGATAGTGACGCGATAGCCGCGCGCTTTGAGGAGGCAGGCAAGCGATGCGGAAATAATTCCCTTTCCGAGTGATGACACCACTCCGCCGGTAACGAATATATACTTAGGTTCCAATGCTGTGTGATATTATTTCGTTATGAAAGCGCAAAAGTACAAAAAAAATGTGGGATATATAGGGGAAATATCTATTTTTGCCACAAGTGAAAACCAAGAGCAAATCTTATGGATAGGAGTCGTGCCATAGAACTGAGGAATTTGAGCACCGGGTACAAGAACCGAGGCGGAGAAACGGTTATTGCAAGCGGTATAGACGCATCGTTGCGGCGAGGTGAACTCACCTGCCTAATCGGTTCAAACGGAGCGGGAAAGTCCACATTGCTCCGGACGCTTGCCGGTTTCATACCTCCGCTTGCGGGCGAGGTGATAGTTGAGGGAAAGGCTATCGGCGATTATTCGGAAATAGAGCTTGCCAAGATAATAGGCGTGGTGCTGACCGACAGGCTGTTGCTGAACAACGTGACTGTGCGCCAGGTGGTAGAGATGGGTCGGAGCCCTTATACCGGATTCTGGGGACGGCTTAGCCGGGAGGATTGTGAGATTGTAGATGAAGCGCTTGAACTTGTGGGTATTGCCGCAATGCAGAACCGGATGATGCACACGCTTAGCGACGGTGAGCGGCAGAAAACCATGATAGCAAAGGTCCTTGCCCAGGCGACTCCTGTAATAATCCTTGACGAACCATCGGCATTCCTTGATTACCCGAGCAAGGTCGATATGATGCAATTGCTGCTGGAACTTGCCCGAAAGAAGGATAAGGTGGTGTTCCAGTCAACCCACGATCTTGACATTTCCCTACAGATAGCGGACAAAGTGTGGCTTCTTGACCGTGGCAAAGGGCTGACTATAGGAAGCCCGGCGGAACTCGGTGCCTCAGGCGCGACTGAACCGCTACTTTGACCGCAAGAGTGTTGCCTACAACGCCGCGGAGCAACGGTTTATTGTCAACAGGCTTTAAACTTTGTCCAGATTGCGGTCGGCGAGTATACAGATGCGATGGCTCTCAAGTGACTCCGCTATGTTGGCGAGCATCGTGTGCTCCGGGTTGCGCACCGCCTCGATGAAATCTTCCAGGACAGCATTGTCGGCTCCCGCATGGTACGGCATTGAAGCTATTCCGGAGTAATCATAAATTTTTCTTTCTCCTCTCAGCGGCACCACTTCAATAATTTCCCCATTGCCGTGTATCTCACCTCCGGTCAGGCAGACATGTGTGTCGCGGCTATCTTCGGCGGTGAATAGGTTCATTGTGAGGGACGCAACAGCTCCGTTTTCAAATCCGGCTATAACGACCTGACGGTCCACCGCCTCATTGTCGCACGCAAAAACGCATCTTCCGTATTCTCCTTTGGCAAGCTGCCTCTCCACCTCGGACTCAATGGTTTTGCCCGGTGCAGGGTCAAACCCGGCTGTCCACTCTCTTCTCCTG
Organism: Bacteroidales bacterium GP2; assembly: GCA_001701115.1. Taxonomy (GTDB): domain Bacteria; phylum Bacteroidota; class Bacteroidia; order Bacteroidales; family Muribaculaceae; genus Paramuribaculum. Next base: position 10,980 of record DAAJ01000056.1, on the reverse strand, counting down.
CGGTACAGGTCAACTGCCGAGAAGCAGCACTCACGCTCAATAGGGCACGAAACACATCTATCTGCTGCATCTTCAGGACGGTTATCCGCCCTGAAAAAACATCTTCCGCCCACACTCCGGACTACAGCCGCGCGGCTGCGGACGATGGCGGTGATGATGTCCATGTCGTGGCAGCATTTGGAAAGCAACATGGGGGAGGTGAGTGCCGGTTTTCCCCACGGACCCCTGACAAAGGTGTGGCAGGCGCGGTCAATGCCTACGCTAAGCCTGTGGCTAACGCTCACCACTTCGCCGAGGATGCCGTCGGTGGCAATTGAACATAGTTTTGCAAAATAGGGATGATAGCGGAGGACATGGCACACTCCGGCAACAAGATTTTTGCTTGCCGCCTTATCCGCAATTTCGCGGCATTGCTCTTCGGTGACTGCAACAGGTTTTTCAAGGAGAATATTCACCCCTTTGTCAAGCAGCTCCATGGCTTGCCGGTAGTGCAACTGCTCAGGAGTGGCGATGACTGCACCCTGCGGCACAATGGCGTGCAGCATTTCGGCGCAGGATGAGAATACCGGCGCATCCGGTACCCCAGCTTCCGCAAGAATTGCAGATGCTTTCGCGGCACGGCGCGGATTGGGCTCAACAATAGCGGCAATCCTCACTCTGCCTGGCATTTGCGCCAGCAGTGAAAGATACTTGCAGCCACGGTTTCCCGCACCTATTACAGCTATGTCAACCACCTGTGCCATCAATGCGCTTCAAGCCAGTTCATGCCGGTGCCGCTTGACACCGTCAGGGGTACTACTGCGGAAAACGCTCCCTCCATGTCCCGCACGACAATTTCCTGCAGTTTCGGCAGTTCTTCCGGTTTAACATTAAACACAAGTTCGTCATGCACTTGCAGAATCATCTTTGACTGTAGCCCTGCTTCAGTCATATGGCGGTCGATTTCCACCATGGCAAGTTTGATTATGTCAGCCGCTGATCCTTGCAGCGGCGCATTTATCGCATTTCGCTCGGCGTAGCCTCTGACAACTGCGCTGCGGCTGTTGATGTCTGGCAAAAAGCGCTTGCGTCCCTTGAGGGTGGCAACAAATCCATGCTCACGGGCATACTCTATGCTGCTGTTCATATACTCCTTTACCCCCGGATATGTGCGGAAGTAGCCGTCTATAAGCATCTTTGCTTCGGCACGAGGTATGCCGAGCCGTTCCGAAAGCCCGAAAGCGGATATGCCATATATAATGCCGAAGTTTGCAGTCTTGGCATTCCTGCGCTGCGTGTCAGTGACATCTTCAATCGCTTCGTGGTAAACTTTTGCAGCTGTGGCACGGTGGATGTCTTCTCCGGACAGGAATGCATCAATCATGTCCTTGTCGTGGCTCAGCACAGCCATGAGGCGCAGTTCGATCTGAGAGTAGTCGGCACTCAGCAACAGGTCTCCCGGCTCAGGGATGAATGCACGGCGAATCTCCCTGCCGTCATCGGAGCGGATTGGGATGTTCTGCAGGTTTGGATTGGTGGATGATATTCGCCCGGTAGCGGTAACGGTCTGGTTGAATGAAGTGTGTATCTTGCCGGTGACCGGATTTACCATTGCCGGTAATGCCTTGACATAAGTGGTGAGGAGTTTTTTGAGTGCCCTGTATTGCAGGATAAGGTCTACAATGGGGTTTGCCGCACGCAGTTTCTCAAGTATTTCCTCAGTGGTGGAGTAGCCGCCTTTTTTCGTGCGCTTGGCGTTGGTGTCAATTTTCAGCCTGTCGAAGAGAACCTCTCCAACCTGCATGGGGGAGCTGATGTTGAACGGTCCTCCGGCAAGCTGGAATATTTTTTGCTCCATGTCCCTAAGCCTTTCGGTGAACTGCTTGTCAAGGCGGGACAGTTCCATGACATCGATCCTCACTCCATTCCATTCCATTTCGGCGAGTACCCTCACGAGCGGCATTTCAATGGAGGTGAGCAATGGTTCCAAATCTTGCTCCTTTATAATATGGGTGAGTTCGTCATATAGGCGCAGGGTTATGTCCGCCTGCTCCCCGAATTTCGTTGCCGCTTCCTCACGTGACATTCCGGGCTGATTCTTCGGTGGTCTGCCCGGAGGTGCCGGTTCCGGCTCAATGATGGAGTAGTTCAAGTATTTTCTTGACACATACGCCAGTTCGTGCTTCATTTCGGGGTCGATGAGGTAATGCGCCACGGAGGTGTCATAGTAGTGTTTGCCGAGAATCATCTTTTCCCTGCGGAGCACAATCAGGTCGCGCTTTATATTGTGGCTGACAATCAGGGGCGCTTTGTCAAATAGCGGCTGCAATACCACTGCTATTTCTTCCCTCTGGACCTTTGCCGCCGGGAAAGCAATGTATGTGGCGAATCCTTTTGCATTTGAAAATGCTATTCCTTCAAGCTTTGCAGTCATGGCAAATTCGCCGGAAGCGTTTACGGCTATTGAAATCCGCTCCGAGCCATTCATGCGCTCGACCATCTCAGCCGCTTCTGCCGCTGTGGTGATGAGTTTGTAGTTATGACCTTGTGAGTTGATAGATTCCACTGCTTGGTTTTCCTCCTGAAAGTCAAAAAGACTGCCCATTTCCCCCTCGACAGGCGCTGGTGCCGGAGCTGGAGCACTTGCAGTAGCAGGCATGCCGAGCCTGTTCAGGAATGAGCGGAACTCCAGTTCACGGTAAATTTCCGCCAGTTCGTCAACATTAATATCTTTGCGCCTGAAAGATTCCGGATCAATGTCGCCCAGCGGCACATCTGTTTTTATTGTCGCGAGGAATTTTGAGAAAAGGATATTATCTGCATTCGCCTCGATTTTTTTCTGGAGTACGCCTTTGAGATCCTGGGTGTGTTTTAAAAGGTTTTCCACACTTCCCCATATGCTTATTAGCTTTGCGGCTGTTTTTTCTCCCACGCCGGGGCAACCGGGTATGTTGTCGCTGGTGTCGCCCTCAAGCGCCAACATGTCAATTACCTGTTCAGGACGGTCGATGAGGAATTTCTCACATATTTCTTTAGGACCGCGAATTTCAAAGCCTTCTCCGCGTAGTGAGGGTCGGTACATGAATACCTTGTCGGTGACCAATTGCCCGTAATCCTTGTCCGGTGTCATCATGTAAGTTATGAATCCCTCTCTCTCCGCTATCCTGGAGAGGGTTCCGATTACATCGTCCGCCTCATATCCCGGAACTTCGATTGCAGGGATATTATACGCGGCAAGGATACGCTTGATATATGGCACGGAAACAGTTATGTCCTCCGGCTGCTTGTCGCGCTGCGCCTTGTACTCCTCGTATGCCTCATGGCGGAATGTCTTGCCTGTCGGGTCAAAGCAAACCGCTATGTGGGTAGGATTTTCCTTGCGCAATACTTCATCAAGGGTATTGCAGAATCCGAAAATCGCAGAGGTGTTGAATCCCTTGGTAGTAATCCTCGGGGAGCGAATCATGGCATAGTAAGCGCGGTATATAAGCGCGTAGGCATCGAGCAGAAAAAGTTTTTTCTCTTCCATATCCGTTATTTTTCTGCTAAGTTAAGAATATTTTGGGATATTCCGGTTCATGCACAGATTTTGCGGCGGAAGCGTTGATTGGATGCTGGCTTTACAAGTTTGATTTTAACCCCTTTAAGCGCTACAGTTTTTGAGAGTGGCTTCTGTTTTTCAGCACGTGCCGCCAGGTAATCCGGTATCTTTGGCTCGGGCTTTTTATTAGGCTCTGGAGCTTTGGGAGCAGTTGTTGGCGCAATATCTATGGGAATTTCGGTCGTTTCAATGTTGGCAGTGGGATTTGGATCTTGAACTGGCACAGATGATATTGAACCTTTGCCTGATGCCTTCTTTGCGGCGCGGCGCTCACGGGCTTTTGTCCGCTCATCAATTTCATAACGGATAAAATCAAATGCCATCAGTGCAAGCGGTTGCATTTCAATAACTTTTCCTGTTGCAGCATAGGTTATCACAGCGTCGAAAACCTCGCGACGAATTTCTACCGGGTAATTTTTAAGGATGGTGTGCCATTTGAGGCTAAATGTGAAATTTTTCATAAGTGTGGTGTGTTTATATTTGTATGTTGGCGCAAAGGTAAGATGTATTTTGTATATATGCAAATAAAAATACTATTCTTCCATGCTAAAAAATTAATTTTTAGCATGGAAGAATAATTTTCACTTGTCAGATGCTGCTTCCCCAGTTGCCGCGGTCGAGGTTGCGGTATGATACCGCTTCGCGCATGTGTGCAGCGGTGACCTCTTCGCTGCTGTCAAGGTCGGCGATTGTCCTTGCGACTTTTAGGATGCGGTCATAAGCACGGGCACTCATGTCGAGTCGCGCCATTGCTTCGCGCAACTGTTCTTTTGCCTCAGTGCCGAGAACCACATGGCGGTTGAGCAGCCGGGTGTTCATCTGCGCGTTGCAGTGCACATTCTTTTCGTCCTTAAAGCGTTCTTCCTGTATCTTCCTTGCTTTCACCACCCTCTCACGAATTGCTGCACTGCTTTCGCCCGGTGCTCCGGAGGATATTTCCTCAAATGGCACAGGCAGAATTTCCACCTGCAGGTCAATGCGGTCAAGTAGTGGACCGGAAATACGGTTCAGGTATTTCTGTACTGCACCACCCGGACAAGTGCACTCCTTTGTGGGGTGGTTATAGTAACCGCAAGGACAGGGGTTCATGCTTGCCACAAGCATAAATCCGGCAGGATAGTCTATTGAGTATTTTGCCCGAGCTATGTTTATATGTCTGTCTTCCAGCGGCTGGCGCATGACTTCAAGGACGCCCCTCGAAAATTCCGGAAATTCATCGAGAAACAAAATTCCATTGTGCGCTAATGAAATTTCCCCCGGAATCGGATTGCTGCCGCCTCCAACAAGAGCAACAGGAGAAATGGTGTGATGAGGGGAGCGGAAAGGACGTCGGGTCAGCAGCCTTGAGCCCCCTTTCAATTTTCCGGCAACTGAATGGATTTTAGTTGTTTCCAGTGCCTCTGCAAGGGAGAGTGGAGGCAAAATGCTGGGTAAACGCTTTGCCATCATGCTTTTGCCGGACCCCGGAGGTCCTACAAGCAATATGTTGTGTCCACCGGCGCATGCAACTTCAAAGGCACGCTTTACACTCTCCTGTCCTTTCACCTCTGAAAAGTCGAAATCGAAGTTTCCGGCATCGGCAGCAAATTCAGCGCGGGTGTTAACAATTGTAGGTTCTATCTCGCCTTTGCCGGAAAGGAAGTCGAGCACTTCCCGCAGGTTGTCAACTCCGTACACCTCAAGGTTATTTACCACGGCTGCTTCGGTGGCATTAGCTTTCGGCACAATCATTCCCTTATAGCCGAGTGACCGCGCCTTTATAGCCATAGGGAGCACGCCGCGGATAGGCAATACTGAACCGTCAAGCGACAGTTCACCCATAATCATCATCCCTCCGAGTTTTTCCGAGGGTATTTTCTCAGCAGCTGCCAGAATGCCTACCGCTATGGGGAGGTCGTATGCCGCGCCCTCCTTCTTTACATCGGCAGGGCTGAGGTTAATGACTACACGATGTCGTGGAAATTCTGCACCGCTTTGGTTGATAGCACTTACAACCCTCTGGTAGCTCTCCTTGACAGCCGCGTCTGGTAGCCCCACCATAGTGAAACTAAAACCGCGGTCAACAACCGTTTCAATAGTTACTACAATAGCGTCTATGCCTTGTACTGCAGCTCCGTAAGTTTTTACCAACATAGCTTCATTGTTTAAGATGTGAACGCACGAAGCTTTCAGCGGCGACCGCGGATGACCCACGGTGAACCTGGTGCCCGGTTGAATCGACAACAACGAAGTAAGGTACTCGGGCTATAGCCATGCGGCGGAACGATGGCGCTGAAAAAGTGCCTGGAGTCCATACCTGGTACCATGTCGCGCTATCCTGTTCTGTCACATGAATCCATGTCGCGCTGTCTGGCACAGTGAGAACCTCTACCATGCCAAGGCGTTTAGTATCGTAATCTTTCCTAAGTGCACGCAACGCATTCAAGATGGAATCGCGCCCGGTCTTGTCGCCACCCGCAAATGCAAGCACTGACAATTTATGCCGGAACGGATTGTAACGCACTATGGAATCATTCCTTCCTATAAGGGTCATTGAGCCTACCGACTCACGGGATTCTGCCGACAACTGGCTTGAAAGTACCGCATTATAATTGGCGAGAAGGCTATTTGGGCGTGCTTCCGCATCTATTATTCCTAAAAGCGAATCTGCCATAATCTCATTGTCGGCACTCCTGAACTGGGTAATGACGGCAACTGTCGAAGCGATTGAGCCAGGATTTTTCTCCACGAATTTTTTCACAGCATCGTTTATGCGTGAAATGCTGCGTGATTCAAAAACTTCGGCATTGTCATTCAGGAATTTGCCGTATAATTCATTTGCCTTATCCCCTTTGATTTTCAGAGCGAATCGATTTGCCGGGTCAATTTCACACCGGATGTCAGCACCGTTTCTTATCACGAGTTCCACAAGAGGAGCTCCACCGCTGACGCTCAGAAAAGCGACTGCCGGGGATGATACCGAGCCTTGAAACGCGAATTTGCCCTCTTTAGCTGGCGCACTCAGACGCTCGTATGCGCCGTTGTTGAAGTACAGCAGTTCCACCATAGAGCCTCCGGCACCTTCGATTGTGCCGCTAACCTTAAATGAGTCGCTTTTGCTGCATCCCGCTGCAAGCACTCCTGCTAAAAGAATGATTATGTGATGAAAAAATCTCATGTCGCTGGTAATACACGCAAAAGTAGCAAAAATCGGCGCATTAGCCGCAATTCTCAGCTCCAATTTATAATAAGCTGATACTTTTATTGCTGATTAGCCCGTCCGGCAAGAATCACATCTCGTAATTTATTTTCTATATCGGTGGGGGAAATGTCATATACCGGTTCAAGTTCCTTAAATTTATCCTCTATGATAAATCTCTTAGAATTAGTGAGAAGCGACTGGAGGTTTTTGGATTTAAGGCGATGTCCCGAATATTTAAGTGCTATATCCATCATCTCAAACAGATCCTCTCCTGCTTCCAGAAGCGAATAAATGTCATAATAATCCCGGAATTTGCTGCGCCTTAGCAATACTTCCATTTTCATTGCACCTATGGATGTTTTATCAGCCATTCTAAGATTACCCGTGAGTGGAATGATCTTTTTTACAGGTGAACGGTTTGGACTTGCATAAAAAGAAACTTTTACACTTCCAACGATGGCTTCTATATGGTTTATGTCCAGGATATCAAATGATTCCAGCAAGCCTGTTGCCTCAAGTTCCTTTCGGATAGCTGAGATGTCTACTTCTCTGCTTTCATTTTTTGTGCTTCGCCAGGACATAAAATCCAAATCCTCGCTTAACCGTGTACCTAATTGCAGTGATAGTGCAGTTCCACCGACAAGTACATAAGGCTTTATGCACTCCAGCTTTGATATGACTGGAATAATTGCTGCTGTATGTTTGGCAAGCCCCTTCATCCAATTAATTTATTGAGATGCCGTGTTTGCAGTGATTTCAGATATGCATCGGGATTTTTTGCGTCGAAATAGTACCATGCGAAAAACCGGTTCAGGGTATAGAGGTAGTCGCCTTCTGGAACCAGTAGGCGTTGCCATGCAGATTTTATCTTTTTTTTGGAATAGATAGAAAATAGTTGGGCGATTTCTGGAATATCCAGATGCCTCATAGTTTGGGCGATAAGCTCATCATCGCTAATGTTCTCAATAGAAACTGATTCGGGAGCATAGGACCAGAATGCATGTTCCTTTTTTAGCGAATCAAGAAGTTCCGCCTTAATATCATGCACTTTATCTTTGCTCTTTATAACCATAGTGCAAAAATAACCATTAATATCCATTATGCAATAAAAACGGCATAACGGTGGGTGGATTCAGAGCATGCCGAGCTCAACACCGACAGCAACACGCTCAATTATTGCGTCTTTGCGGTCCTTGTCCGGCTTATAGTCGCCTTTGAGGTTTACTCCGAAGAATCGCCCGAATGTTTGCCAGAATCCGGCGCGGAACGAGCCGAGGAATGCTTTTATAATATTGTAACTGCTCTGGTCGGTTTCGCGCTTAATCAGCTTGATTAGAAGCTGGGCTTGTGATTTGCTGAATTTTTTCAGCACGGGCTTGTACTGCTTGAATATCTCCCCTTCCATTTTCTTGAGGTATTCTTCACGCTCTTTCTGCGTGGGGAAGGTTTCGATATACTCGTATGTTTCAATGAGGGTTGCGCATATCAGCTTAGCATAGGGAAGCGTTTTTTTAACGTCGCGTACCGTTCTCCAATAAAATTCTTCCTCCTTTTTGTTCTTGTATTTCATAGGAGGGAAGATGGTTACTGTATTGAGCACATTCATTTTGACAGTGTCGCCGTCAATAACAGTATAGTAGTAGCCGCGTATGCCCTTGAGGCGCGCATCGGGGAGCTCATTGACTCCGTCCGGCAGCTGCGGCTTTACGTCATCAGCGGTTGCGGCTGTCGGAAAAACAGTCAGTGCGGCAAGTAGAAATAGGTATTTGAGGAGTTGTTTCATACCTATATAACGTATCACTTGCCGTTTTGATTGCGTGATGGCACAGGAGGATAGTCAATTGTGTAGTGCAGCCCTCTTGATTCTTTACGCTCTTTAGCCTGGCGCATAATGAGATAGCCAACATTTATAATATTTCTCAACTCACAGATTTCGCGCGAAGCCTTTGAATATTTAAAGAGGCTCTCGGTTTCATGATAGAGAATGTCGAGGCGGTTCCACGCTCTGTCAAGACGCAGGTTTGAGCGCACGATACCAACATAGGTGGCCATAATCTGATTGACTTCGCGTATGCTCTGGGTTATCAGCACCATTTCTTCGGGATGACGTGTACCCTCATCGTTCCAGTCGGGCAAGTCGGCGCGGAACTCAATATCCTTCAGTCGCGCCGAAGCATGGCGTGCGGCGGCCTCGGCATAAACCACCGCCTCGATAAGTGAGTTTG
>DAAJ01000056.1:474-1951 GCA_001701115.1 Bacteroidales bacterium GP2 | reverse complement strand
CATAAAGCCTCTGAATCGAGCTCTCGGCATTGGTATCGACAGCAATACCGCCACAGAGATAGTGAGCCGCCGGAGCAACGGGAATATAATCACGGGTAATATCTATACCGAGGCTAAGACATTTGGCATATATGTTGGGGAAATGGGCCTTGGTCATCTCGGGATCCTTGTGGGTCACATCGAGATAAACATGGTCGGAGCCGCTTTGTTTCATCTCGCTGTCGATGGCGCGGGCCACTATGTCGCGCGGAGCCAGCGACAGGCGGGGNNGCGGGGGTCATATTTGTGCATGAACTCCTCACCCTTGATGTTGCGCAACACGGCGCCGTAGCCTCTCATGGCCTCGGTGATGAGAAACGAGGGCCGGTCGCCGGGATGATATAAAGCCGTTGGGTGGAATTGTATGAATTCCATATCCTTAACGGTGCCTTTGGCGCGATAGACCATAGCTATGCCGTCGCCGGTAGCAACAAGCGGATTGGTGGTGGTTGAATAAACGGCTCCCGTTCCACCCGTGGCCATGACGGTTACGCGGGCCTGAAAGGTGTCTACCTCGCCGGTTTCGCAGTTCAATACATAGGCGCCATAACATGTTATATCGGGAGTGCGGCGTGTAACAACCTTACCCAGATGGTGCTGGGTGATTATCTCGATTGCGAAATGATTTTCAAACACCTCTATATCCTCACATTCCCTCACCGCCTTGATGAGACTCTGCTGAATCTCATAGCCGGTGTTGTCGGCATGGTGAAGTATGCGGAACTCACTGTGGCCACCCTCGCGGTGAAGGTCAAACGAGCCATCCTCTTTCTTATCGAAATTCACACCCCAGTCAATCAACTGCCTTATCTGACCGGGCGCACCGGTCACCACCATCTCCACAGCCGCGCGGTCGGAGAGCTGATCGCCCGCTATCATGGTGTCGTTGATATGTTTTGAGAAATCGTCGACCTCGAGGTTAGTCACCGACGCCACGCCTCCCTGGGCGAGAGCGGTGTTAGCTTCTTCGAGAGTTGTTTTACAGATCAGAGCCACCCTTCCGGTCTTTGCGACTTTGAGAGCGAAGCTCATTCCGGCGATACCGGCGCCGATTATGAGGTAGTCAAACTTTCGTTGCATAAGATGACATGATTGGCATTTGCGACAAAATTGTCGTCGCTGCAAAATTAATCATTTTTTATTTAACAGCTGTCGCTTTAAGAGCCTTAATCCTCGCCACCATGTCGGCGGCTGCGGTTTGGGCGGCATGAAGCNNNGACGGCGCATTTCACGGTAGTCGTCGAGCTGAGCCCGGCGTTGGGGAGTGTCACCGGCTATAAGGCGCAGTTCATGCTCCACAAGGTCGGGAGTGCAGTTGTGAAGCAGCATTTCGGGTATGATATTTCGGCCGGTGATGAGATTGGGCAGACTCACATAGTCAACCTTTATCAGCCGCCTCATTATCTTATAGCTGAGAGCGGAGCCGTTGGCACGATAA
>DAAJ01000056.1:0-362 GCA_001701115.1 Bacteroidales bacterium GP2 | reverse complement strand
CATTGCTATCCCCTCGCCACCGTAGCGAAGATAGAGCGAGCGGGAGAGCGATGGAGCAACAGCTATCACCGGGGTCATGTCAGGTTTCATCCTGCGCGCCACCTCGGCCATGATCGGGAGATTACATCTTATCTCCCCTACCCTTGATCCGGGCACAAGGGCAAGCAGCTTCGCCTCGGGGTCGAGCGAGTGAGTGCGGCAGAAATCCTCATGCGACGGCGACGCGGCCAGTCGTGCGTCGACCTCCTCAACCGACGGATTACCCACATAGGAAGTTTCAACGCCTCTTTTGCCGAACCACTCAGGCTCGAAGGGAAGAATGGAGTAGAGTCGCGTAATAAGCCTTTGATCCCGCTTGAACG
>DAAJ01000049.1 GCA_001701115.1 Bacteroidales bacterium GP2 | reverse complement strand
ATGGTATCCTTGACGAACAAAGATATTGTGAACGCAAGTATTACCATGGTATGTAACCTCGATAATAGCACATTTACTCTCATTAAAACCTATTGGTCCTGCAAAGTTTATAGTAAACGCTACCTCAGACAATGTCTTACCTACTATTTCATTAGCACCGGTTACAGCACCCTTCGCAAGGGTAATAAAACCATTAGCACCCTCTGAGACCTGCTTGATCCTCGCGCGCCATTCTCCACGGGATACCAAAGGCTGGAATGCATTTTGAGCACCATTTACATCTCGTTCATAGACAGTGACATTAAATGGATTTGGCTTGTCATGGCTACGCCACACAGCTTTCGGATTAACAAGACGTTTGGACTGATAAACAGTAACGTCTTTCTTAACAACCTTTGTAACTCCATCATCGTCAAATGTAGCGGTAAAGCGAATAACAGCTTTACGGTTATAGTCTTCGTAAGGATTATTGCCAGAGAATCCGGAGTTGCCACACATAGACTTAGGCTGCGTCCATAGATTCATAGTTACAACAGTGTATTCCTTGCCTTTAGCATCTTTACCTTTCTCCACAGTATAAGCATTCCTGCCTCTATTTGTATTGTCAGAAGTCGGATTTGCAATATTAAAGACTCGAGCATGGAGATCCGTTCCAGGTTTATAACCGTTTCCTTGTCCATTATTTGCGCCATAAGTTGCATTTTCATCAGCATCAGTAACAGACCTACCATAATAATAGTTCCTAAAGTCAGTCAATGCCGCTTGCCTCCTGTAATGTTCTCCTTTTCCAACATCAGGTCTATTATAAACAATGATTGCAGGAAGAATAGGAACAGAGGTCTCACTCTCATAAACCTCAGGCACCTGAAGGCGAAGGAATCCAGCCCAGATAGGGGTCACATAATAACGTTGCGATGTAATCTCATCTCCATTGTCATCAAGATGACAGAAACCAGTATAATGCCTTCCATATAAATATCCAGAACTTAGCTCAGAATTATCACTCTGTGTCAAATTGCGGGTAAAATTCAACAAAGTGTTTCGTACATCAACAGTATATGCATTTCCATTCATATAAACATCTCTAAACCAGTTAAACTGCAGGGTACGCAAATTAAAGTTAGTAGTACCAACTGTTGCCGGTGCTACTCCATCTGTCGTGGTAGAATCATAGGGCGCCCAGTTGTTTTCAATAATCTCTGCTTCAAGCGCAGTAAGATCACCATAGAAAGTGATAGGACACGAAACAGAGGTATTGTAAGTATAGGGGATATATATTTCCGGGGCATCTATTTCCGGTGACTTCTTAACATATTCAATGTGCCAGTCGGGCTGGTTTGCGTAGCCTTGGAAACCGAGAGTCAGCTTGTAGTGGTGGTTTCGGATAGCGTTATAGTTGTCAGTTTCATTCTGCCCGAGCATAAAGCGGTAACGGATAGGACCACTTGATGATGGAGCAATATTACACTGATAATATGCCTCTACCTCGATGAAGGTGCCATATTCAACATCATCTTTGTAGTCTTCATATGTATAACCCGGCTTTAATTCAGTACCTGGAGGAACAACATTATCTCCAACCTTGTCCCGCTGCTGGTCCTTAGGTTTATCGGGATCCACGCCCTGCATATTTTCATAGAAGAAGAGAGCCGGAGAGTTTACACCATGGTTATTATAGCAAAGATGCCCATCGTTATTGGGACCAGCACCATTAGCAACCTGAAGCCATCTCAGATATTTTTCACCTGCATAGTCATAGTTGCTTTTAGCATTTGTAAACCCTTCATTGTCATAATACAGAACCTGAGCGGTATCCGGCACAGACTCATTAAAAAGCGCAGGGGTAACCTGATCTTCAGCGGTGGGTTTATTGCCTTCGCCGAGGGTACAGGTTTTAGGAATCTGACGGATAGATACGTTGTGGATGTACACCACAATACCCTGATGAAGTCCTTCGCCGTTAAATGCTATGGTGACTTTGGAGGCAAGACGTTTGATCCAGCTGTGGAGCGCAACATTTTTCTGGTTCACTGTGACAGTCGGGTCTGTTTCAGTGAAAGCGGTGTTGCCATTAGTTACGTCATTGGTGAAGTAACCAAACATCTGCGCGTTTGCGGAGATGTTGTTTGCATTCCAAGTACACCTAATTGCTTTCAGGGCTTCTATGGTCTGCACTTCCTCTTCCTTAAGTTCCCTTCCGAGGTTTGCGACAGCATACATATAATATTTGCCATAAGGGAGCTTCATTTCAAACTGGACTTTTGCAGTAGCATTGTCGGAAGAAATATCCTCACCATCTGGACCGGTGGGGTAATCATAAGGTTTTTCGGTAGAGGTCAGATCTTGATATTTGTAGTCTGTAGTCTTTACATTCGGAATAAGGTCAACAAACTCACCCTCAGCTGTGTAAATCACGACAGCAAGGGTTTTGATCTCGCTTATAGCATTGCCGACAGTACGGGAGCCTCCAAGGTTGGTGACGGAGGGCTTGAATTCGAGCGTTGCGGTGACAAGCCCCTCGCCTTCGCCAATAATCTGGGAGCTATAGTCGAATTTGTCCTCGCAGGATGTGAGGAGCACCGACAGAATGAGCGCCGGAAGGAGAAGAATATGCTTATAAAACTTCATCGTTTTTTTGTAACTGATTAGTTTTTAATTATTCTGATTAGGATTTTTGGGATCAACTTCATCGAACCCGAAAGTGGGATTTAGAACCACACCAATGTAGGGCACCAACTGGACTGTTGCGGTGATATCATTATCACTGAAACGGATGGTGATTTTGAGGTGGGTGTTTCGCGCGATAGCCTGAGCACCGTTAATCTGGAGGATATTGTTTGCTACACCGTTATACTCCCCTACTCCGAGCGGCTTCGCCTCGAGCCAGTTGCCGTCTCCGTCAAGCTCTACCTGAACCGAGAATTTTTCAGTTGTATTAGGTATTTTTGATTCAGGGAAGTAAGCGGGACCAACAGTTTTTTCATTACCAGCCTTAATTGCTATGTAATCTTCCTCAGCAAGATTCATAACGATACTTGCACCACCGCGTTCCGGATACAGGCGGGCGGGGGTATCAAATGATGTAATAAACCTATCGAGCGGAGTAATAACTGAAGGACGCGTTGGGGTAATGACTGCATCCTTAGCTATAGGTGTCACAGAGCCGTCCTCATTCTTTATACTATATTCCGCATTACGAGGAAAAACGTACTGCTGCATATTTAGCCCGTTGAGCCTGATGCCGGTGACATTGACTCCACTACCCTTGTATTCAGGATCGACCTCTACGCTATAGGTGACTTTTGCAGCCGCCCTTGTGAGGAAGAGCTTTACATACTCAATATCGTCATACTGTTGGGTTTCAGGTGTAGCACCAACATTGAAGTCAAAGAATTCGGTGAGCGGAAGCCCTTTTGCGTTGGAATTATCTGAATACAGGCTTTGAGTGACCTCAGCCTGATTGCCGGGGAGATTCACCATCCAGCCGTCAAAAACAGTTGATGAGAATTCGGAGTTAATTTTGTAAGCATTGTCAAGGAAATCGGTGACACTGACATAGCTATTGCCAACAGCTCTTGGCAGAGAAAGCGATGCCTCGTTTGCAATAAGATAAATCTTCTTGCTACCGGTAGACACCTTAAATTGAAGGTGATCATCAATGGGCTCTCCTGTGGAGGTTGTATGCACAAGTCGGTTAGCTTCAATTTTATCTGGAACACTCTCAGAGCCTGTAACTTTGACAATAATAACCCTAAGGGTATAGATGTTTTCAAATTCACCGTCCGGCTTCTCAAAGTAGTCCGGAGCGACAGCACGGGATGATTCCGCGCCGGTGTCAATGACAAGGCGCAGAGTCACACCGTCTTCTTTTTCCTGCGGTTGCGGCACATCCTCTTCCTGCTGGGAGCATCCCATGAGGGACGCTACCAGAAGAGCAATAAAGGGTATAAGGGTGAATCTGCGAATTTGTATCATAATTCAGCGTCGTTTATTCTTACAGTCCAGTCGTTAACCTTGATATATGCATCATACCACCTGTCGCCTCTGAGGAAAAGGATAATGTCCCAACGGTTCTCACGGTCAAGGTATTCCTGGTTATCCATGCTTTTATACCTCTCGCTCTTCAAGAGAAGGAGATATTTGATGAGCGGAATGCTGAGAACGTCCTCATGCGTTTTGGTGTTGGTGATGTTGAGGCGCACGGCTGCTCCATCAATAAGGCGCGCCACAGAGAATTCCGCGTATGCGAGTGAGGCAAGGTCGCCATTGTCCATTGAGCCGACGGTGTTCTGACCTTTTGCCCAAGGGGAGTATGTTATGCCCTGGGGTGTGGGGACTACATCGTTGTTATACGCCATGAGGGTATTGTCCGCAGTAATCGCGAAGTTGAAGTCGTCGGGGTTAACAGGGGTTCCGTCCACATTCTGGAGGAGTATGCGGATAGAGTTGGTGTCCCTGAGCATATAGACAGTGGCTTCAACATAGTCGAGCGAATTTGCGGGTATAGCGAGGTCAAGGTCTCCGAAGAATAGCGGATGGAGGTCGATTCCGGGATCAGCACCGATGCAGTTTGCGTCCATAGCAACCTGGAGCGCAGATAGTTTAGAACCTTCGGCGGGGGTGTTGACGAAGTGGAATGATGATTTGCTGCATTCGAGACCTCCGTAGGCAACGAAGTGGTATTTCTGCCCTGCGGGGAGGTCGATTGTCATGCGCCAGTTTTCGTCAGCGAGAACGGATGATGTTTCGGTGATGGTCCTGACGTAGTTTCCCGCCTGGTCATAGACAAGGAGGGTTAGGCAGTCGACCTGCGGGGGGAATGCGTTTGCATACTCCATGTTGTAGTCGTAAACGAAGCGGAGGATGACACCCTGGGGGCAGGGGTCGAGGTCATCGTTGACGAGCGAACAGGAGTAAAGCCCTATTGCAGCTGCCACAATGGTTGCGGCAGG
>DAAJ01000016.1 GCA_001701115.1 Bacteroidales bacterium GP2 | reverse complement strand
TTATCTTACGATAATTTCATCAGTGAACTGGCAACCTTCTTTTGCCTTTGCGATATAGCGGATATAGCGTGCCGATGCTTTGCCGCTCCAGCTATATTCCTTAAATGAAACCCCATCGGTTGGCTTTTGCTCATGCTCGATAGTTGCAAGCGTTGTGAAGTCAGTGCCGTTATCGGATACCTGGATTTCAACAAATGATGGGAACCATACACCTGGACCAATAAGCTGCATGAATTCCGCGCCGATATATGTTATCGGAGTAACTTTTTCCATGTCAATAGTCACATCCACCCTGTTGCCACCACGGTAAAGGAATCCCTGCCACAGTTTGTCACTGTAATTCCATCCGCCGCGCACTCCGTCTGTGAGCGTTCCTGTGCCTGATGCCGGATAATTTCCCCACCAGGGAATATTATAGGTAACAGTCTTGCCGAGGGCAAGGTGTTTTTCCGGGCGCTGTGCCTCTGGCTTGTTGCCGATTTCAGTGTTGATATCGAAGATATTGTAACCTTTGTTTTTGAAGTCGGTGGAAAGATTCTTCACTCTTGGCAGAAAATCATCGTAGTTCTTGAGGTTATCCGGAGTCCAGCCCACCTCAGCTATTGCAAACATTCTCGGGTATAGCATATACTCAGCCTGCTCAGCTGTGGGTATATATTCGCACCAAAGGTTTCCCTGGATGCCAATCAAGTGCTCGGCGATGTCCTGATTGATAGAGTCCGGAATCGGGTTATAGGAATACACCCTTTGGAGAGGAAGGTATCCACCGATAGCTTCCGGCTGCGATTGTGGCGCGTCCTGGTAACTGTCAAGGTAGCAGTATCCTCCGGGGGACATGATTGCACGATGCCCTGATTGCGCAGCCTTGAGTCCTCCTTCGATTCCTCTCCATGACATGACAGCGGCATTCGGCGCCAATCCTCCCTCCATGATTTCATCCCAGCCGAGAAGGTCCCTGCCTTTTGAGTTGAGGTATTTCTCGATACGCTCTATGAGGTAGCTTTGTAGCTCGTCAACATTTTGTAGCGAGTTTTCTTCCATCCTTTTTTTGCACAGCTCGCAATCTTTCCATGCCTGTTTGCTTGCTTCATCACCGCCGATATGGATAATCTTGCTTGGGAAAATCTCAATGACTTCATCGAGGACATTTTGCAAGAACTCGAATGTTTTTTCATTTCCCACACAGAAGTCAGGCTGCCCTTTCGGGTTGTGGGTGCAGGAGAGTTCGGGAAAAGTAGCTGTAACCTCCTCAGAGTGGGACGGCATTTCAATTTCAGGGATTACATTTATGTATTTGCTTGCCGCGTATTCCACAATTTCCCTTGCATCTTCCTGTGTGAGGAAACCACCTTGCGCGGCAGAATCAGCAGCGTGGCAGTATTGGTTGCCTCCTGCATTCCAGTCTTTCCAAGTTTCTCCTTTGCGCCATGCGGCATAATCGGTGAGCTGCGGGTAACGTTTTATTTCAAGCCTCCATCCTGCAGCATCGGTCAGATGCAGGTGCAGGTTATTAAGTTTGAGGCGTGCCATAGCGTCAATCTGCTTTTTGATGAAGTCCTTGTCACGGAAATTCCTCGAAATGTCAAGCATCATTCCACGATATTTGAATCGAGGCTCATCGGTAATGGTCATAGCAGGAATATCCTTGCCGTCCGGTGCGAGTTCGGAGAGTGTCACAAGCCCGTAAAAAAGCCCCTGCGGGTCTGTGGCTTTTATGGTGGCGCTGTCCGGTGTTACGGTTAGCACATATCCCTCCGGAGATGATATTTGCGGCAGTTCCTCAACTATCTGAAGGGATACGCCTCCTGTCGCTTTGCCGGATGTGGGTTTTAATGTCAGCCAGTCAGCGGCATATCCTGTAAGATTTGCGGCGTTGGCTTTGTCAGATCTTACGGCAAGAGGTGCGCCGGGTTTGATTGTAAGCGACCCTTTTGATGCAACCATGCTTTTGGGTTTCGGGATTATGCCGCTGTCTGCGGCTGCAATTAACCCTGAGCAAAGAATAAGGGCAGGAAGAATAAATTTTTTCATATCAGGCAATAAATCGTTTAGTTATCTTGTTTAGCGAAAGAATCCATGTGAGCGCAGCGGCAGCGGTGAAGCTGGTTGCGAACATAGCAAGTATTTTGAATACAGGATGAATGGCAAGCTCATTGTATAGGTCGAATGAGGAGTAGATGAAAATAAAGTGGCACAAGTATATGCCGAAAGTCAGCGCGGCGAGTTTGGCAAGCCACGGTCTATGGCGCATCTTTATTCGGCTGCACAGCACCAGCACCGGGAATGTCATCATAAATACATTGATTCCGGTAAAATACCAGATCACTTCGAGGTACGAGTAATCACCGGGGAAGAAATCCTGTATCTTTACGAACCCTAAAAAAGTTATCGCGTAACCAGCCGCGAACATAGGCACGCAAACAGCAAGGGTTTTCTTCATGCTCCATTCGAGCTGCCATGTGCGCAGATAGTAGGCGAGTATCATGTAGCCGATGAAACCTGTAAGGTAGTAGAATGTGCCATACTGGTTCCAATCGCAGGCGCCAAGAATCTCCATGCTCCCGAAATTGCCCTCATAGCCGACATGTGGCGCAAGGAGCTTGAGATAAGGGATAAAAAGTGTGAATCCCCATATATACAGGACGGTACGAATATCCTTGCGGGACGCAGTTACAAGCCAAGAGTTTATAATGGGAATGATAAGGTATAATCCGACCAACATATAAAGATACCATAGCGGGACAGTGTCAAAATTGAAATTGAACACCATCAGCCATATTTTCTGGAGGAGGTTTCCCGCAGTATATGACGGCACTTCAATGGTTGGATTGAGTGTTGCCGGATTAATATAGCGGTAATAAACAAAGAACAGTACCGGGAGTGCGATGCTCCAGAAAACCAGTGGTGGAAGTATTCGCCCTATGCGCTTGCGGTAGAAGCCCCTAAGAGTTGTTTCGGGTCTGAGCGGCAGAAGCAGCACAGCTGTCATAAGCACAAAAAGGGGAACGCTCGGTCGTGTCATGCTGCCGACAGCGGCACCTGTGATGAATGCGGTTCTGTCAGTATCGAATGCCCCGACAAAGCTGTCGCAGCAATGGGCAAGAACAACAAGCGCACAAGCGATTACCCTAAGGAGGTCAATCCAAGGTGTGCGCTCTGCAGCTTGGCTGATAGGAATTGTATTAGCAGTCATTGTTAAGTGTTTCAATAATTTGTGATAGCGCTTTGTCCGGGTCAATGTAATGGATATCCGGATCTTTTTTCATCCATGTGAGTTGTTTTTTTGCATACACGCGGGTGTTTTTTGCAATGCGTGCAATTGCCGTGTCCCTATCCATGCGCCCCTCCGTTACAGCAAAGAGTTCTTTGAATCCTACGGTATTCAATGAGTTAAGATGCCTGAAAGGGAAAACTCCAGAAGCCTCTTTTTCAAATCCGTTTGCAATCATTTCATCTACCCGAGAGTTTATTCTTTCAAACAGTTGCTCCCTGGGATAATCAATTGCGAACTTTATGATATTGAAATTCCTTTGCCTTACAGCACCAGTGCGGAGGGTAGAATATGGCACCCCTGCCTGCATTGTTATTTCAATGGCATGGACAATGCGCTTGTGGTTGTTGAGGTCAACAATGCCATAGTAATCCGGGTCAAGCTGCAGCAGAACCTTACGGGCACTTTCAATCCCCCCCTCTGTATAGATGTCCATAGCCTTTTTCCTGATTTCCGGAGAGATATCAGGCAGGTCATCAATGCCTTTTGTAACAGCGTCGATATACATCATGGAGCCTCCGCAAAGTATCGCATAAGGGGATTTGCTCCAAAGTTGCGGCAGAATAGCCAGCACATCAGACTCGAATTTTGCCGCGCTGTAGTGCTCCTCAAGCCCGAGTATTCCTACAAAATGATGTGGAACAAGCTGCATCTGCCTTTCGGTAGGTGCAGCTGTGCCAATAGGAATATCACGGTAAATCTGGCGCGAGTCCGCAGAGATTATTTCGCATCCAAGCCTAAGTGCAAGGTCAACAGCAAGTTGTGATTTACCGGAGCCAGTTGGTCCGGTAATCACAATCAATGTAGGCTTTTCTGCTGGATTCACTTATTTTCTTCTGCCACCAGGCGTGCAATTTCCACAATGGTTGCGGTGGCTTTTTCCATAGATGGGATGGGCACAAATTCATAGCGTCCGTGGAAATTTAATCCTCCGGCGAATATGTTCGGGCAGGGGAGTCCTTTGAACGATAACTGTGCTCCGTCTGTGCCGCCTCTGATAGGTACAACAACCGGTGTTACTCCTGCACGGCGCATAGCTTCCTCCACAATTTCAACAATATGCATCACGGGGTCAATTTTTTCGCGCATGTTGTAATACTGGTCCTTTATCTCCAGTTCTGCGACTCCCGGAAATTCATGGTTGATTTTGCGGGTAAGGTGCTCAAGCTCTTTTTTCCTGCGCTCGAAACGATCACGGTCGTGGTCACGGATAATATAGGTGAGGACTGTCTTTTCAACAGTGCCTTCAATAGAGGTGAGGTGGTAAAATCCTTCGTAGCCTTCAGTGTGCTCCGGAGTTTCCCAACGGGGAAGCATGATAGCAAACTGGTTTGCTATGCGGATAGAGTTTATCATCTTGTGCTTAGCAGAGCCGGGGTGCACGTTCCTGCCGTGGAAAGTGACTTTGGCAACTGCCGCATTGAAGTTTTCATATTCGAGTTCTCCCACAGCTCCGCCGTCCATGGTATACGCCCATTTCGCACCGAAGCGGTCAACGTCAAATTTATGCGCTCCCATGCCAATTTCCTCGTCCGGGTTAAAGGCAATCCTGATTTTGCCATGTTTGATTTCGGGATGCTTCTTAAGGTAGTCTATAGCTGTGATGATTTCCGCGATACCAGCCTTGTCATCAGCCCCGAGCAGGGTGTTGCCATCTGTAACAATCAAATCCTGACCGGTATAGTCAAGCAGTTCCGGAAATTCTTCGGGACGCAGGATAATGCCTTTTTCTGAATTGAGCGGAATGTCCTTACCGTCATAAGCCTTTACAATCCTTGGATTAACATGTCTGCCGGATGCGTCAGGAGATGTGTCAAGATGAGCGATGAATCCGATAACCGGCACATTTTCCGCTCCGGGCGATGCGGGGAGCGATGCCATCAGGTAGCCGTTTTCATCAAGTGAGATTTCAGTGAGTCCCAGTTCTTCAAGTTCTTTTTCAAGGTGCTGGGCAAAAATCATCTGTCCCGGTGTGGAGGGTGTCATCTGGGTCAGTTCGTCACTCTGTGTGTCAAACTTGACATATTGCAAAAAGCGGTCAACTACTGAGGTCATGTTGTCGATTTTAAGGTAAGAAAGTGTTTAGTATTTATTTGTCTGCAAATTTAACCACTTTCACCTTAATGACAATGTTAATAATGGTTTAATCGGATTGCCTTACGCTGTGCGTGCGAGGAGGTCACGCCACTCTGCCTCGGCTATGTCGTGCTTGGGCGGCATCTGCGCGAGCTGCTCCCTGATGCGGTTGCAACGCTCCTTTATTTCCTGGCGTAGGCGCGGCATAAAGATGCCGTCATTCTCCGGGGTGCGTCCCTGCGCATGCCATTCATTTACGATGTCCTGCGCCATAGCGCGTAT
>DAAJ01000075.1 GCA_001701115.1 Bacteroidales bacterium GP2 | reverse complement strand
CTGATTGGGATGGTGAAGACAAATCTGGCTCCGGCACGATAGCTGCTGTCAAGTGAAAGGGTTCCTCCAAGCATATTTGCCAGCAAACGCCCTATATATAGACCGAGACCGTTGCCTTGGGTATTGGGGGCGGACTTGACAAAGCGGTCAAAGATTTTTTCTTCCATGCCGCGGGGCACCCCGATACCAGTGTCCGTGATATCAAATGTAATCATTTCGCGCTCCTGGTTGATTTCGTAGCCCAAAGTAATAGTACCGGATTCAGTAAACTTTGCCGCATTGCTCAAAATCTGTATAAGGACTTGCTCAACACGCTGAGAGTCAGTGATGATTGTCGTATCCGGCTTTGCGGCGTTAGAGAACACTAATTCTACTCCCGGAGCAACGTGCTTCTTTACAATTTCCAGTACGAAATTACAGATGCCTTTTACTGAAGAGGGGGAACGATGGATGCTAAGTTCTCCGCTTTCAATCTGAGGAAGGTCAAGGATATCGTTGACCAGACGTATAAGAAGGTCAGTATTGACACTCATCGTCTCTGCATATTCACGGATATATGACCTGTCGTCACCTTCAGCATAGTCTGAAATAAGGCGGGAATATTCTACAATTGCACCAAGGGGCACCCTGATTTCACCGCTCATATTCTCCACAAAATCACTCTTGACGCGATCCGCTACTTGTGCCTTGTCACGCAAGTCAACGAGTGTGGCATATATATCCTTAAGTGTGTTGCGCTCATCAACAAGTTTTTTGTTTGACGCCGAAAGCCGTTGGGCGAGCCTGCGGGAGTGTACATAAAGACTAATCAACCATATAAGAATGGAAAGCAGGATTAGTCCGGCAACGGCAACAGCAATAATCCCCTGACGCCGGCGCGTGATTTCCATCTGCTGGTTTTCAAAAGTCAAGTCATGGTTCTTGTCTTTCAAGTTTTCAACATCATAGATTGTCTGGAGTTCACTGAGGCTAACATCCGACTTCGCCATCAGCCTGTCCCTGTATATTGAATTGATTATTTTAGAGCCGTATAGGAGGGCATCTTTATCTCCTGTCTCGCGTGCCGCTTTAACGAGCAAAAGCGCAAACTGGTAATATTGCGTCTGAGTATTCCCCCCTCTAAGCTGGGCTTTTAACATAGGTAGTGCCTCCGCATATCTCTTCTTCGCCATAAGATAATAAATGCGTGTCCTGTGTTGCATCGCCTTGTCTCCATAAATCCGGGGATTTGTTTCGACAATGTGACGGATACGGTCATAGTACATGTCAATTTCCTCATCTGTCAGTTCTTGAGCGCAAACAAGCATGGTGTGATAGCACTGATATAGCGAGCCATCATAATTACGGAAAATGCGCCCCTGGGATTCATGAAGCTTATCAAACTGCCCTACAAGTTCAAGCATGCGCTTATTCGCAGCCAATGCCTTGTCATATAAACCGTTGTCAATATATGTATTGATTGCAAGAGTATAAAACAGTGTCCTTACAGGCAACTCCTCATGAGGAAACTCTTCCACCATATCATGAAGTTGCTGGAGATATGACATCAGCAGCTCCATATCTGTGGTATTGCGGAGGTTAGTACAGATAAGAAACAGACATGCGATACGGTCGTACTTGTCAAGCCTGTTATGCTCCCGATAGTCTTTTAGAGCCTGGTGAAGTTTTTGCTGGCGGTCCTCTTCTGACATCCTGTTAAAGTTGGTTGCCTGATAACGCAGCTTGATATACAGGAGATGTGTCCTTTGGATTTCACTCTCCGGTACCCGTTTTACCATTTCAATGAGCTCCTCTTCCAGTTCCGGCTCATACTGGTATAAAGCGGTGAGCACAAACAGGGTTTCGAGCATAGAGCTGTAGTCTTTTGCGCGTTCAGCCGTTTCATATATTTGGTATAGCACAGGCTTGCGGTCATTGAAGTATAAGCAATCGTAGAGATTATGTAGGATAATGACACTGTCAGCAGGTGTTGTAGCCTTTGCCAGTTCTATATTAAGGCTGTCCACCGAGTAAGCAGTCTGCGCGCCGGCATGGGCGCAAACCGACATCACCGCAATGACAAGCAGAGGTCTAATGAAATTCTTAAATTTATGTATTAATCTCAGAATCATGAAATTGGAATTGTAAAAATAAATTTTGCACCTGTCCTGTAATCGTTATCAAGCACCAGAGTTCCACCAAGCATATTTGCAAGCAGACGGCTGATATATAGCCCGAGACCTGTGCCCGGAGTAGCGGAGTCAAGCTGCCAGAAGCGGGAAAAAATAACATCTTCCTTGCCTTGAGGAATGCCTATGCCAGTGTCAGTAACAGTAAACGTCATCTTATCATGCATGGAAGAGATGGTGTACTCCAATGTGATGGTCCCTTCCTCCGTAAACTTCCCTGCATTCATCAATAAGTTAAGTAGCACTTGCTCCACCCGGTATGGATCAGTCACTATGATGGTATCCGGTTGTCCCGCGTTAACAAATACCAGATTGATGCCAGGCTTTATATGGCGCCTTACGTTGTCAATTGCCACATTGCAAATCTTTTGCACTGAAGACTTCATTATGTGTACGCTGAACTTTGCGCTTTCGAGCGAGGGCAAGTCAAGCACATCATTGACCAGCATAAGGAGCAGGTCGGTATTAATCGTTATAATATCAGCAAATCGCTTGATGTACTCACGCTTGTCCGGGTCGGCGCAGTCTGCAACAAGCCTGGAGTATTCTACAATAGTTTCAAGCGGATTCCTGATTTCATGCCCCATATTGTTAATTATTACTGTCCGCTAAACCATAGT
>DAAJ01000041.1 GCA_001701115.1 Bacteroidales bacterium GP2 | reverse complement strand
ACCTCGGGTTGCGCTATCGCTTAACCACGAGGCTACTATCGGGACGCGCTCTCCGGCGCGTCATATTCACGCAAACACAAAGGAGATATACGGAGGCAGGAGTCCCGCGCTTTGCCTCCTCCATATCGGGACGCGCTCCCCGGTGCGTCATATTGATACAAGTATAAGGGGAGATACACAGCTGCGGGTGCCGCGTGCCGTATATGGGTCAGCGGAGGACAGGGAATGGGAATGTTTTGAGACGGGCGCGGAGTTCGGCTTCTTTTCCGCCACAATAGCGGTTGCACAAGGCATGAAAGGTTGCCGAATGGTTCATTTCAGTGAGATGGGCAAGTTCATGGCATACAATGTAGTCCCTCAATTCCTGTGGCAGAAATACAAGCGCGCTGCTGAGTGTGATAGTCTTGCCGCTGCTGCAGGTGCCGAGGGTGCGCAACCCTCTGCCAATCCGCCACTTCTCTGGTGCAATCCCGATGCTCTCCGCTATCTCTTTGGCGCGTGGTAGCAATAGCCCCGGTGCATAATGGTTTGCAATGCTGCAAAGCGCTTTGCTTATAGACGCTATTGCGGTCTCTGAGTCCATGTCGATATTCGTGCCGACCTGTATTTTTGTTTCCGGAAGTTGCCGCGTTGCAATAATCATGTCGGGGCGAAAGTTCTGGCGCACAATGGTGAACGTGATGCCGGGGCAGATGATGCTTTGGTTTTCCCGGTAACCGAACTGCGGTTTCCGTTCCAAGAGCCGTTGCGCAAGTAAGTCCAGTGCTTGGGATATGCGGTATTTGGCGGCACGTGCCGGTGCAGTCAGCTGCACTTTGCCCTGCTTCCACCTTCCGCTGATTCTGGTAGCTTGCGGGTTAAGGCGCACAATTACCTGCCCGAGCGCGGGATGCTCTATAATATATGTGGAAGTTGTCATTGCGAGTTGACTCCCCATAAGAGCTTGCTGCGCAGGGTGTCGGCAAACGTGTGGTTGTGAAGCCGCACGACATTGGTGACAAAAGGAGCCTTGCTAAGGTGCAGCCTTGAGCCTACCGGCAGTGAACGTGCATTGCCGTCAAGGCTAAGTGTGAATGTGTTGGAGCGTGAGCGGGGCACAAGCTCGATCACCGCATCATCGCTTAGCACCAGGGGGCGCATATTGAGGGAGTGTGGCGCCACAGGTGTGATTACCCAGTTTGACGCGCTGGGGGCTATAATGGGTCCTCCAACAGAGAGGTTGTAGGCGGTGCTTCCGGTAGGGGTGGATATAATGAGACCGTCCCCCATATATGTGGCAAGCTGGAAGCCGTCGACAAATGTGTCAACAGAAATCATCGAACCGGTATCCTGTCGTAATATCGCAGCCTCATTCAAGGCAAAAGGGCGCTGCTGCAGGCGGCTGGTCTTGCAGCTGGCGCTGAGCATTGTCCTTGGTTCAACAACATAGTTGCTCTCGGCAATATCCCTCACCGCACTGTGGAAATCTCCGATAGGTGCCGCTGAAAGGTAGCCGAGATGACCGGAATTAAGCCCCATGATGGGAATCTGCTTGTCGCCTATGCGGTTTGCCGTATGCAGGAAAGTGCCGTCTCCGCCGATGCTCAGTGCAAGGTCAGCATAAAAGTCAAAACCGTCAATAACAGGCACATTGCCAAGCACCCCGGGAATAATTGCGGCAAGATAATCACGGTAGCTGCGGTCAAAAGACAGGCGAATGTCATCACGGTGCAGCAATTCAGTGAAAAAATCATGCAGCTGCTCCGCATGTGCTCCCTGGTAGCTGTTTCCGAAAACAATAATCTCTTTCATGCCGTAGGAAGCTAAACATTGAGATGTGCAATCAGTTCGGCGATTCTGTTTGCCGTAACCTCGTCCTGCGACTCGCTGCCGGAGTCGGAAATTCCGATGCGCTCCACTTCATAGCCGTACCGCTCCAGTGAACGTGCCACTGACGACACATTGCGGTGGCTCACCCTCAGGTCAACGATTATTTCCCCGAGTTCAGTCACCTCGGAGGTGACATTGAGGTTGAGAAGGTGGGCATTGACATCCTCCACTGCGTTGGCGATGCGGGAAGCGGAGAAATCGCTGCGGAAACAACGCACGCTCAACTCGCCACACTCCTCGCACTGTGGGAAGAGCCTGGACGGATGATGCATGGTGTCAACTTCCAAATGGTTGAATTTCGGTGTTTTCCGCATTGAAATATTATCTTTTGAAGTCAAATTTTTAAAATGTGATTATTTCTGACTATTTTTGTACTCGCTTTAGAGGGTGCAAAAGTAAGGAAAAAAAATCACATTTCCTTAATTTAATAACACACCCGGCAATAAAGTGGTTTTGGAGTATCTGAGAAATGACACAATTAAGCGTAAATATCAATAAGGTTGCCACTCTGCGCAATGCACGCGGAGAGAATACACCGGATGTGTGCAAGTTTGCTATAGACTGTGAAAGGTTCGGGGCAAACGGCATAACTGTTCATCCCCGTCCCGATGAGCGGCATATCCGCCGCAAGGATGTGTTTGACCTCCGTCCCCTTGTCAGGACCGAGTTCAACATCGAGGGTTACCCGTCAAAGGAGTTTATGGAACTGGTGCTGCGGGTGAAGCCGGAGCAGGTGACTCTGGTGCCTGACGCGCCTGATTCAATCACATCCAATGCAGGATGGGATGTTGCCCCGAATATGGAATTTTTGACAGAGATAGTTGAGAAGCTCAGGGATGCCGGCATACGCACATCGGTTTTTGTCGGTACGGACATCGACAATATCAAGCTGGCGGCTAAAACCGGGGCTGACCGCGTGGAACTCTTCACAAAGCCGTATGCGGACAATTACCCCAAGTCGCCCGAAGCGGCTGTCGCTCCTTTTGTTGAAGCGAGCATCGCGGCACATAAATGCGGTCTCGGTGTCAATGCAGGGCATGACCTCAGCCTTGAAAACCTGAAGTATTTCCATGAAAAGGTGCCATACCTTGACGAGGTGTCTATCGGTCACGCGCTCATATCCGATGCTTTGTATCTTGGAATCGAGAACACGGTCAAAGCCTACAAGGATTGCCTTAAAAAATCGTGAACCAGGTGAAGAGCCTCACTAACTTATTGATTACAATTAAAAAGAAATAAAAATGTCTGCGTTAGCTGCAATTTTCGCTCAGGTGACATCTGCAATGCCCGATTCAGCAGTGGCTGTTGCCGATACTTTTGATGCCGTTACTTCGGCGATAGGGGAAGAACTCCAGTTGGCTGAAACAGTTGTGGAAACCCCTCCTGTCAAAGACCTTTCAGTGTGGGAGCTTTGCCTTGAGGGCGGCTGGGTCATGATTCCTCTTGCCATTCTTGCCATTGTGGCTATTTATGTGTTTGTGGAGAGGGCTATCGTTATCCGCCGTGCGGCTAAGGAGGACACATCGTTCATGCAAAGGATAAAGGATTATATCCACGAAGGGGAGATAGAGAGCGCGCAGAACCTGTGCCGCCAGACGGATACCCCTTATTCACGCTTGATAGCCAAAGGCATAAGCCGTATCGGTCGTCCTATGAACGATGTGCTTGTTGCGATTGAAAACACCGGCAATATCGAGGTTGCCAACCTTGGCAAAGGTTTGCCTTGGCTTGCAACCACTGCTGCAGGCGCTCCGATGATTGGCTTCCTCGGCACAGTCATAGGCATGGTGCAGGCATTCTATAACCTTGCCAGCGCGGGTTCGAGCGCAAACATCGATGTGCTTGCCGGAGGCATTTATGAGGCGCTTGTCACCACAGTTGCCGGTCTTATGGTAGGTATCCTCGCGCTGTTTGCTTACAATTACCATGTGGCACGCATCAACGGCGTTATGAACAACCTTGAAGGCAAGACAATGGAATTCATGGACCTCCTTAACGAACCTGCAAAATAAACTAACGGCAGAGCTATGGCACTGAAACGTCAATATGACATGACCTCCCTCTTCTCAATGGCATCCATGACCGATGTCATATTCCTGCTGCTTATTTTTTTCATGGTCACATCCACTTTCGTATTCCCTACTGCGCTTGAAATCAATTTGCCCCAGAGTTCGGAGCAGACTGCGCTTAAGCCCAAGACAAGGCTATATATAGATAAGGAGTCGGTGATTTATGCGTCATTTGATGAAAGTGAGCCGCAGCCGATGGCTGACGAGAACCAATTGCTCGGATTCCTTCAGCTCATCCAGCAGCAGAATCCGCAGGATGTGATTGCGGTTTACGCTGATGAGGATGTGAAGTACAAACGCCTTGTGGAGGTGCTTGACATGGGAGCAAGGAATGGTCTCAAAATGGTGCTTGCCACCAAACCGGCTCCTTCATCTGCTAAACCGGTGCAGTGAAATAATAAACTATGGATTACGGGCGTAAGGCAAAAATAATTTCAGCGGTTGTTACGGCGGTTGTTACGGTCGCCGTTATTCTGTTGCTCTTATTCCTTTACTTGCGCTATACTGGCGACAAGCCTCGCGTGTGGCCTCCCGAGGACACCTCCGAGCTCCTTTTCGAAGGTGAATATGTGCAATTCGGCGATATTCCCCAGCCGGACATGGATGAAAGCGAGCCCGCTCCAGAATCACAGTCAGAGCCGGCTACCCCTGCCGAGGATATGGTTGATGCCGGAACTCCCGCGCCCGAGCCGGCTCCCGTCATAAGCAGCAAGGTGGAGTCCCCCGTAAAGGTCAAGGAGCAGCCTAAGCCTGAGAAAACAGGTCCTACAAAGGAGGAACTGGCACAATTGGAAAAAGAGAAAAAGCAGAAAGAGGCTGCTGAAAAGATAAGCAAGCGTGTTAACTTCGGCGGTGCGTCAAATGGCTCGACGGCATCCCAGGGAAAGAGTGGCTCGCCAAACGGCAACGCGGCAACCGGTGCATTGTCCGGTCAGCCGGGAACAAACCTTAAAGGACGCACTCTTGCATCATGGTCTAATCCGAAAGCGCAGGCTATCGGTTCTATCAAGATAAGCGTGCGTGTCAACCGCAAAGGGCAGGTTGTGTCAGCGGAGTATTACAACGGCAGCGGACCGGTAGCGTCCATGCAGGCTGCGCGTGAAAGTTGCATAAAAGCAGCGCTCCAGTCGAAGTTTTCTGTAGATGAGGATGCACCCGCAGAGCAGACCGGCTTGATAACCTATACGTTTGAGTAACTGGGAGGCAGGGGATTAAATTTTTCTTGTTAAAAATTTTGCTCTGTTAACGGTTTTTCCCACAAATTCCGCTTTGTCGGCAAAAATACCACTCATTTCTATTTCGTTTGTTTGTAACCGCCTAATCTATCTAACTTTGCGGTAAAATAACACATGATTTATGAAAATAACAGGTATAGCAACAGCACTTCTCTTTGTGCCGGCGTTTTTGGCGGCACAGCAGACATGGAGCTATTCGCAATGCGTTGAATATGCGCGGCAAAAGAATATCTCCCTGCAGCAGGCGAGGCTTAGTGCCGAAAGCAGCCGGCTTAATCTTGAAGCGGCGCAGGCACAGTGGCAACCCTCGCTGTCATTCTCCACTACGCATGGTTACACAAACACTCCCTGGGCTGAAGGGAGAGATAAAAATTCCTACGGCAGCAACTACGGTCTGAATGCCGGATGGACTGTTTGGAACGGCGGCGAGCGCACTGCAACCATAAAGCAGCGTGAAGTCCAGGTAAAGGCATCCGAGGCAACAGCCGAGGGGATGCAGACCGAGTTGGAGCAGAGCATCCTGCAAGTGTATGTAAATCTCCTTTATTCCCGTGAAGCTATCGAGATTTCCCGTGAGGCTGCTGCATTGAGCGCCGCGCAGGAAAAACGCGCAAAGCAGCTTATGGAATCCGGCAGGATGTCAAAAGTTGATTATGCGCAGATTGCGGCGCAGGCTGAGCAGGACAATTATTCAACCGTAAACGCCGAAGGAAATTATGCTTCGCAATGCACTGAGCTAAAGCGATTGCTTGAACTGGGAATTGATAGCGATGTGCAGCCGCTTCAGGTGGACTGGACCCGCGAGGAGGTGCTTGCGCAGCTCGCACCCATTGACGAGAGCTACTGTATGGCGCTTCTTGCTGACAATCAGTTGAAGTCAGCGACCTTGCAGGCAGAGGCGGCAAAGCTTCAGGAAAGGGTAGCGAAATCATCCGGTCTTCCTCAAATCAGCCTGTCCGCAGGAATAGGCACTACTTATTATGCGCCAGGAGAAGCCTTTGGCACCCAACTTAAAAGAGGGGTCAATGAAAATATCGGTCTGACAGTCAGCGTGCCTATCTTTGACCAGAAAAAGACAAAGACTGCGGTTGCGCTTGCAAAAGTTTCAGCTTTGGATGCCGACCTGACAAGGGAAGCGCGTGAAACCACTATCGGCAGGGACATAGAGTCGCTCTACACTGATGTGCGTTCGGCGCAAGCGCGATATATAGCCGGTGAGAAACAGGTAGAAGCCGCAACCCTCAGCAATGACCTTGTAAATGAAAGGTTCGAGCTTGGTCTGGTAAATCCCGTTGAACTGCTCACCGCCCACAATGCCCTCACCGCAGCGAAGCGTGAGCTTATGCAGGCTAAATACATGGCTATGCTTGGAAAGAAAAAAAT
>DAAJ01000091.1:36586-47008 GCA_001701115.1 Bacteroidales bacterium GP2 | reverse complement strand
TATCCTCGTTACCACCAAGAAAGGTAAAGCTGGCAAAGTTACCGTTAACTACAGCGACTCTTTCCGTTGGAGCAGAATGATAGGTATTCCTAAAATGGCTCCCTCTTGGGTTTGGGCAAATGTGTTCAACCAGGCTTCTATCAACTCCGGTGGCGGTGAAATCATTCCCCAGTACAAGATTGACCAGATGAAGGCTGCTGTAAATGACCCCTCAATTCCTCAGCTCATGACCAATGATTCCGGTACCGACTGGTCTTTCTGGAACTTCGGTGACAAAACCAGCGTCGGTAACACTGACTGGATTGACGAGCACTTCGGCAAGACTCCTTTCTCTCAGGAACACAACCTCAGTATCACCGGTGGTACTGACAAGTACGATTTCTACTTCTCTGGCAACATCCTTTCCCGTGAAGGTATCCTCGTGCATGGCAATGATAACAGCCAGCGTTACACTGTAAACGCTAAACTCAATGTTCACCTCACAAATTGGTTGACATTCGGCTACAGCAACCGTTGGACCCGCCAGGCATATGACGCTCCCTCAGCACTTACCGCTTCTACATGGCAGAACGTTATGCGTTACTGGCCTATCATCCCGGTAAACGACCCCAATGGCAACCCGACCCTTTTCTCTTATATCGACGCATTTGAAAATGGCGGTCGTTATACTACTTACAAGGACCAGACAGACCAGCAGTTCAGCTTCCGTCTCAACCCTGTCAAAGGTTTGAATGTTGTAGGTGAATTCAACTACCGCAACTGGTCTAACCACAACAAGCGTTACTACCTCCAGACCGGTTACTATGGTCCTCAGGGCAACTGGATTGACAATAACCCCAATGACTGGGCAGCAGGTTCACCCACAGGTACCCGTGTGTACAACTACAGCCAGAAGGGCAACTATTTCAATCCCAATATCTATGGTGACTATTCAATTACTGTAAACGAGAAGAACAACTTCAAGGTAATGGCAGGTTTCCAGAGCGAATGGTACCACTATGAGGACTTTGACGCTCAGAATACCGGTATTATCGGCGGTCTTCCTTTCCTTGATACCACTTCAGGTGAAAACCAGAATGTTGGCGGTTATGCTGCAACATGGACAACCGCAGGCTGGTTCGGTCGTATCAACTATGACTACGATGGCAAATACCTCGTTGAAGGCAATATCCGTTACGACGGTTCATCACGTTTCCGCGAAGGCAAGCGCTGGGCATGGAGCCCCTCATTCTCACTCGGTTGGAATGTGGCTCGTGAAGCATTCATGGAAAGTTCCCGCACATGGCTCAACACCTTGAAGGTTCGTTACTCTTGGGGTAAGCTCGGCAACCAGAACACAAACAGCTGGTATCCCACTTATGCTAACATGGGTTATGCAACAAACTCTTCAGGCTGGCTCGTTGATGGCAAGAAACCCACTGTTGCTACAATGCCCGGTCTTATCTCTACATCACTCACATGGGAAAAGAACCGCACATGGGATATAGGTCTTGACTGGGGCTTGTTCAACAACCGCTTCACAGGTACTGTTGACTACTACAACCGTAAGACTATGGACATGGTTGGTCCCGGCGCAGCTCTCCCCGGCGTGCTTGGCGCATCAGTGCCTAAAGTAAACAACCTCTCAATGACCTCTAAAGGTTGGGAGCTCACAATCAGCTGGCGTGACCGTATCGGTGAATTCAGCTATGGCATCACAGCAAACCTCTATGACCACACCACAACCATCGATGAATATCCCAATGATACCAAGAGCCTCAGCCAGTCATACTGGCCCGGCAAAAAGCTCGGTGAAATCTGGGGCTTCAGGACAGAAGGTCTCGCCAAGAATGATGCAGAAATGCAGCAGCATTTGGATCAGATGAGGGAAGCTTACAAGAAAGTTTATGGCAAAGATCCTACATATAATAACCCGCAGTACATCCTCGGTAACGGCTGGCAGGCTGGTGACATGATGTTTAAGGATATTGACGGTGACGGTGTTATTTCTCAGGGTGTTGAGGGCGTATACAAGCTTAACGGCAAGATTTACAAACCCGGTGATGCCGGATATGACCCCAACTTCAAGAATAATCCTAATGCAGAAGCTATTAGCACATTTACCGCAGAAAACTCTGGTGACTATGTAGTTATCGGTAACACAACTCCCCGCTATAGCTTCGGTCTTAACCTCGACGCGCAGTGGAAAGGCTTTGACATCAAGATCTTCTTCCAGGGTATCGGCAAGCGCGATTACTTTGCAGGCAGCGGCAACGCTATGTTCTTCGGCGCATCACGCGTAGGTCTCTGGCAGGCTATGGTATTTGAGCCGCACCTCGACTACTTCCGTCCCGAAGATACTACTGACCCGCTCGGACCAAACGTAAACGCATATTATCCCCGCGTTATCTACGGACAAGGACCTAACAATACCTATAGCAACGACCGTTACCTCCAGAATGCAGCATATTGCCGCCTCAAGAACCTCACAGTTGGTTACACTATTCCTCAGAGCGTTACCCGCAAGTTCTATGTTGAGCGTTTCCGCGTGTACTTCTCAGGTGAAAACCTCTTCAACATCACCAACTTCACCAAGATGGGTGATCCTGAGCTTATCGAGGCATACAACGAGTATGGAGCAGGCTTCGGTAAGATCTATCCTCTGTCACGTGTATTCTCATGCGGTGTTAACATAACCTTCTAATTTATCATTTAGTCAAATCATGAATAAATATATAGCATCTTTGTTCATCGGCTCTACTTTGATAGTAGGCTTATCCTCTTGCGAGGACTTCCTCAACAGGGAGCCGGAAGCTGACCTCGTTGCTGAGACTTTCTTCACTAATGGAGAAAACCTGTCAGCTTATGTAGTGAACTACTATGGATTGTTGCCCTCGCATTCAAGCAACGCTTACGGAGAGGGTACTTTTGCCAATGACAACGGTACTGACAACCAGGTTGAACGTACCATCCCCTCACGTTATGCAAAAGGCCAGTGGCTCACCAGCAACGACGAGTCAAACTGGAACTTCGGCACTATCCGTGGTCTGAACTTCTTCTTCGCGCAGGTCATGCCGAAACTGGAGAATGGTACACTTTCAGCATCTGCTCTTGTAAACCAGTCAATCGGTGAGGCATACTTCTTCCGCGCTTACCAGTACTTCTCAAGCCTTAGCGCTGTAGGTGACTATCCCATCATTGACGATGTGCTTCCCGACGATAAGGAGGAGCTTCTTCTCAATTCTCCCCGTCAGCCCCGCTATAAAGTGGCTCGCCACATCCTCGCTGACCTTGATGAAGCAATCAAATATCTTCCTGAGGCATCAAGCAAAGGCAAGCAGGGTCTCAACCGCAATATTGCGCTCTTGTTCCGTAGCCGCGTGGCTCTCTTTGAAGGCACATGGTTGAAATACCACAAGGGCACTGCTCTTGTTCCCGGCGGTCCCGGCTGGCCAGGCAACTCTGCTGACATCTCCGGATTTGACATCGACAGCGAAATCAGCTACTTCCTTACAGAGGCAATGGCTTCTGCTAAAGTTGTAGGAGATAAATTCGTAGGCAACCTTGTTCAGAACACCGGTGCTGAGGTTCCTTACAGCCCCACCCTCGCTCAGCTCAACCCTTACTACTGCATGTTCGGTGACACCGACCTTGACGGCTATAGCGAGGTTCTTATGTATCGTGCATATCAGACAACCTCTCCTTCCGTTACTACCCAGATGCAGCACCCCTACATGACTCACGGAGGCGGTCTCGGTTTCACCCGTGGCATGATCCGCAGCTTCGTGATGCAGAATGGTCTTCCCATCTATGCAGCAGGTTCAGGCTTTGATGAAGACTGGGAAAACAAGGGCGTTACTGCTACCCTCAAGGACCGTGACTCACGCGCACAGCTCTTTGTACGTGGCGATACATGTATCATGAGCTATCAGAACGGGCAGGTGGTTTCAAGGTATAATATGAGCATGCTCCTCACCGAAGGCGCTACCCAGAATCCTATCACCGGCTATGCAAATAAGAAAGGATGCTCATTTGACTACAATATGGCTGAGGGTAACCTCCGCGCTACCACCGGTTCTATCACTTTCCGCGCTGTTGAGGCTCTCCTCAACTATATGGAGGCTTCATACGAGAAGAATGGAAGCGTTGACCAGACCGCTGATTCTTACTGGCGTGCTATCCGCAACCGTGCTAAAGTTGACGCTGACTACAATAAGACCATCTCTGCTACTGTAATGTCTAAGGAAGGTGAAAATGACTGGGGCGCATACTCTCGCGGTCAGTTAATCAACACTACCCTTTACAATATCCGCCGTGAGCGCCGCAACGAGCTCATTGCAGAAGGTTTCCGTTACAGCGACCTCCGTCGTTGGGCTGCTATGGACCAGCTTATTTCAAACCCCGTAAATATTTACGGCATGAAGTACTGGAACACTGTTTACACAGACCCCAACAGCAAACTTTGCCTCAAGGGTCTTGATGATGACGGCAATCTTGTACCCATTTATGGTACAGTCAGCGAAAACAACGGCAACATGTCAGATCAGAGCTTAGGCGACTGGATTGTTATTAACCGTGTAACCAAAAACAACAACTATGTTTGGGATGGTATCACATGGTCACGCGCCCAGTACCTCTCACCGATCGGATGCCTTGTGTTCGTGAACTCTTCACCTGATGGTGACAAAGCTAACTCAGTTGTTTACCAGAACCCGGGTTGGCCCACAACAGCTCTCCAGCCCTGCTCTGAGCTCTAATCAACTGATTTGAATCATAAGCCCGATTGGCATATAACGCTTTAAAATAGGTAATTAATAGCAATCGGAACTAATTAGTATAAATTAAGATTAGTACATAGACACTGGCAGGCGTTGTGAAACGGCTGTCAATGAAATCAAGAGGTGGTTCCCCCGAACCGCCTCTTTTTTTATGTTTAAAAACATATTTAACACTGATTAACTAATGGGGGGGGGTATCTTACACCTTTAAATTAAATTTGCATAAATTTTGTATGGAGAAGAGTCTCCGCCCTTAATCGTTATCAACAATTTTATTGTTTATTTCTAACCTTAATTTACTAATTATCAACATGTATCACCAACTACGCAATCTGAGCAAAAAGCTTGTGGCACTGCCCTTGATGCTGCTCACGCTATGTGTGCTTACCGGATGGAGTTTCACTGCATCCGCAGCGCAGGCACCTGATGGCCCGGCTACGGGCGTTGTGCTTGACCAGGACGGAGAACCGATGCCCGGAGCTTCCGTTATGGTTGTTGGTACCACCCTCGGTGGTTCAACTAATGTCGATGGCAAGTTCTCCATCGCAAACGTGAAGAACGGAGCCACACTCCGTATCTCATTCGTGGGATGCAAGCCCGCTACCGTTAAATGGGAAGGCACTCCACTCACAATCACTCTTGAGGACGACATCGAAACCCTTGACGAGGTTGTTGTTGTCGGCTTCGGTCAACAGAAGAAAGTCAACCTTACCGGTGCTGTTTCGGCAGTGAGCGCCAAGGAGCTTTCAAACCGTCCCGTGTCATCTGTCAGCGACGCTCTCCAGGGTCTTGTCCCCGGTCTTAACGTCCTTTCTTCAAACCTCGGCGGTCAGCTCAACGGCACACGCACAATGAACATCCGCGGTACAGGTACTATCGGCACAGGTTCAAGCGTTACACCCCTTATCCTTATTGACGGCATGGAAGGCGCGCTCGAAACTGTCGCTCCCCAGGATGTAGAGAGCATCTCTATCCTTAAGGACGCATCCGCTTCATCAATCTACGGTATCCGTGCTGCTGGTGGTGTTATCCTCGTTACCACAAAGAAAGGCAAAGAGGGCAAAGTTACCGTTAACTACAGCGACTCTTTCCGCTTCAACCATGTTACCCGCATGCCTAAAAAGATGGATTCCTACAACTACGCTATCATGATGAACGAAGGTTCTATCAACAATGGCGGTGGTCAGTGGCTTCCCGATGCTAAGGTAGAGCAGATCAAGAATTACCTGGACAACCCGACCGGTCCCAGCATGTTCCGCAATCCCAACACAAACTATTGGGAGGTTTGGGACTATGTTGACATTATTCCTATCGCCAACGTCGACTACCTCCAGGAGCATTTCGGCAAAACATCATTCTCTCAAGAGCATAATATCTCTGTAAACGGTGGTTCTGAAAAAGTCAACTATTATTTCTCAGGCACTCTCCTTGACCAGGAAGGTATCCTCCGTTACGGT
This sequence comes from Bacteroidales bacterium GP2, assembly GCA_001701115.1. Taxonomy (GTDB): domain Bacteria; phylum Bacteroidota; class Bacteroidia; order Bacteroidales; family Muribaculaceae; genus Paramuribaculum. The sequence goes on along the minus strand of DAAJ01000091.1, from coordinate 40,794 downwards.
GACGACCGCCTGCGCCGCTACAACCTCAATGGACGCGCAAGCATCAAGATTACCAATTGGCTGACATTCGGCTACAGCACCCGCTGGTGGAGAAACGACTACAATGGTCCCTCCCTTATCGGTGACAACGGTTCCAACCAGTTCTACCATGACGTTATGCGTTACTGGAACATGATTCCTGTAAAGGATCCTAACGGCCACTATGTTCGCGAAACCTATATTCCGGCTCTTACCGAAGGCGGACGTTTCATCAAGAACACCGACCAGTTTGACCAGCAGTTCTCTTTCAATGTCAATCCTCTCAAGGGTCTGAATATCCGTGGTGAGTTCAACTACCGCACATATACACAGAACATCCACCGCTACTACCTCCAGACCTATTCATACGACTGCGACGACCAGCCATACGCAAACAAAGCTTCCGCTATGCCGAGCAGCACATCTGTGTATGACTACAACTACAAGCAGAACTACTTCAACCCCAACATTTACGCTGACTACTCATTCACTCTCAACGATGCCCACAACTTCAAGGTGATGGGCGGTTTCCAGAGTGAATGGCTTAACCGCAAGCAGTTCAGCGCACAGCGCACTGACATCCTCAACGAAATTCCTTGGATTGATACCACAAACGGCACCGCTACCGTTTCCGGCAGCACCGCTACATGGAGCACCGCCGGCTGGTTCGGTCGTATCAACTACGATTACCTCGGTCGCTACCTCGTTGAAGCAAATGTACGTTATGACGGTACCTCACGTTTCCGCAGCGGTCACCGCTGGAGCACCAGCCCCTCATTCTCACTCGGTTGGAATATCGCTCAGGAATCATTCATGGAAAGCGCTCGTCGCACTCTCAACACCCTTAAGCTCCGTGGCTCATGGGGTCGCCTCGGCAACCAGAACACCAACAGCTGGTATCCCACATACTCAAACATGGGTTACTCGGCAAATGCAGGCGGCTGGCTGATCAACGGCAAGAGACCTACCGTAGCTTCACAGCCCGGACTTGTGGCAAGCACACTTACATGGGAGAAAAACCAGACATGGGACATCGGTCTCGACTGGGGTCTCTTCAACAACCGCTTCACCGGCAGCTTCGACTACTACCAGCGCAAGACTATGGACATGGTAGGTCCCGGTCCTGACCTGCCCGACGTGCTTGGTGCAACCGTGCCTAACATCAACAGCATCTCAATGACCTCAAAAGGTTGGGAAGTAACTGTAAACTGGCGTGACCGCATCCAGGACTTCACATACGGTGTAAGCGTGAACCTCTCTGACTACCAGATCACAATTGATGACTACGATAATAACCCGTCAGCATCTCTTGGCATCGGCACAACCCAGCATGGTCCATACTATAAGGGTGCAAAACTCGGAAGCATCTGGGGCTTCAAGGCTATCGGCATCGCCAAGACCGATGAGGAGATGGCAGAACACCTCAAAAACAATGACCAGAGCGCACTCGGCAGCAGATGGGCGGCAGGTGACGTCATGTATGCCGACCTTGATGGTGACGGAGTAGTTAATACCGGCAAGAATACAGCAGAAAATCCCGGTGACCGTGTAATTATCGGTAACAATACTCCCCGCTACAGCTTCGGTGTAAACCTCGATGCACAGTGGAAGGGCTTTGACCTCCGCGTGTTCTTCCAGGGCGTTGGCAAACGTGACTTCTGGGCAGACGGCGCTGTGTTCCAGGGACCTTGCGCTAACAACCAGTGGCAGGCAGCAGGTCTTGTGGAGCATCTCGACTACTTCCGTCCCGAAGGCACAACAAACCCGCTCGGAGCAAACGTGAACTCATACTATCCGCGTCCTAACTGGGGCGGTGGCAAGAACTTCCAGCGTTCTGACCGCTATATCCAGAATGCAGCATATTGCCGCCTCAAAAACATTACTTTAGGTTACACTATCCCACAGAATATCACCCGCAAGGCTTACATTGAAAACCTCCGTGTGTTCTTCTCTGGTGAAAACCTCGCTACTATCACCAACTTTACCAAAACAGGTGACCCCGAACTCGTTGACTCATACTTCAGCGCTTACGGCTACGGTAAGGTATATCCTCTCCAGAGAGTGCTTTCATTCGGTCTTAACGTAACATTCTAAATTCTGACCATCATTATGAAAAAATATATTTCAGCTTTGCTTATCGGAGCATCTATGGCGGGTCTCACCTCTTGCCATGATTACCTCAATGAGCAGCCGGAATCATCATTGACTCCGGAAAAATTCTTCGCAACCGCAGATCAGCTGGGAGCGTACACCGTCAACCTGTATGGTACTTTCCCGGTGCATGACCAGTACACCTATCAGCTCGGCACATTCATTATCGACAATAACACCGATGACATGGTAGGTATGAGCCCCTCAAGCCAGTGGACACCCGGTCTGTGGCAGACTCCCACCGGTTCAGGCTGGAGCTTCACCCTTATCCGCAACTGCAACTACTTCCTTGACCAGGCTTTGCCAAAATATGAGGCAGGAATTATTTCCGGCAACTCTAATGAGGTTAAGCAGTACATCGGCGAAGGATATTTCCTCCGTGCGTACGCTTACTGGCTCCAGTACAAGACTTACGGTGACTTCCCCATTGTGGAGACAGCTCTTCCTGATGAAAAGGATGTGCTTATGGAGGCTTCTGTGCGCCAGCCTCGTAATAAAGTCGCTCGCTTCATCCTCAGCGACCTCGAAAAGGCTATCGCCCTCCTTCCTGAAAGCGCAACCGGAGGAAAGCAGCGCATCAACAAATCTTGCGCGCAGCTTCTCCGCAGCCGCGTGGCTCTCTTTGAAGGCACATGGCTGAAGTACCACAAAGGCACTGCGCTCGTACCCGGCGGTCCCGGCTGGCCAGGCAATGCAGCTGACCTCGGCTCTGATTTCAACATCGACAATGAAATCAGCTACTTCCTTACCGAAGCAATGTCTTCTGCAAAGGCTGTAGGTGACAAGATTGTCAACAACCTCGCTGCAAACACAGGAACAGCTGAGGGATATTCCGATGCGTCAACTTGTGTCAATCCCTACTACGGCATGTTCACAGAGCAGAGCCTTGAAGGTTTTGATGAGGTGCTCATGTATAAGTCTTATGTCAATACCTCTGACATGAACCTCACAAGCATGATCAATATGCAGTTCCAGCGCAACGGCGGTAACTCCGGTTGGACCCGCGGTCTTGTAAACAGCTTCCTTATGCAGAACGGTCTGCCTATCTATGCGGCTGGCTCAGGCTATGATGAGGCATGGGAGAACAATGGCGTTACAGCTACCCTCCAGAACCGTGACTCACGTATCCAGATCTTTACCAAGGGTGACAACTGCGTGACAGCTTACAATGCTGACGGCTCAACAGAAAACTGGGCAATGGGTTGGCTTGTGAACTCATCTTCTGAAATGCGTTGCGTAACAGGATACGGTATTAAGAAGGGTATGATTTATACTCCTAACCCCGGCAAGCATGACAATGACGTTCAGGGTTCTATCGTATTCCGCGCTACTGAGGCTCTCCTCAACTACATGGAGGCTTGCGTTGAACTCAAAAACTCTGTTGACGGAACAGCACAGACATATTGGCAGGCACTCCGCAAACGTGCTAAAGTTGATCCTGATTTTAACAAGACAATTGCTGCTACAAACATGAGCAAGGAAGCCCTCGGTGACTTCGGCGCTTATTCTCATGGTTCACTCGTTAGCGCGCTCGTTTACAATGTGCGCCGTGAACGCCGCAATGAGCTCATGGCAGAGGGTCACCGCATGAATGACCTCCGCCGTTGGTGCGCGCTTGACCAGCTCGAAACTACTCCGTTCCAGATTGAAGGCATGAAGTTCTGGGGCACTGTATATGACAAGAGCGCAGGTGTAAATCCGATGAACCTCAAGAACTCAAGTGGAGAAGAAGTTGAGGTTATTGTTGACGTTGCTGGTGGCACAGGCAATATGAGTGATCCCGCAATCAGCGGTCCGTATGTTCACCCCTACCAGATTTCAAAGAACATCAACTGCTATGACGGTTATAAATGGATGCGTGCCCAGTACCTTTCTCCTATCGGTCAGGATGCATTCCGTAAAACAGCTACTGAACTTGATGCAGAAGGTGGTGTGGTTGCAGCTGTGGTTTACCAGAACCCCGGTTGGTCTACAACTGCCGGCAAGGGTCCGTCAGCACTCTAAATAGATAATTAAGATTAGTACATAGACACTGGCAG
>DAAJ01000091.1:0-36561 GCA_001701115.1 Bacteroidales bacterium GP2 | reverse complement strand
CCAAGAGGCGATTCCCCCGAATCGCCTCTTTTTTATCTGGAATAAAAATAAAAAGTTTCATTATTATGTGTATTTTTGCCTCACAAGCAATATTATATCCAATGAAAGCAAAAGAGATCCAGGAACTGTTTGATAGTTTTGAAGCAATAGCTTTGGATTATGATGGTTTAGAGTGTTGGAGTGCGAGGGAACTATCAAAGGCATTAGGCTATGTTCAATACCGTAACTTTCTTGTTGTAATAGATAAGGCAAAGGAATCATGTTTAAATGCCGGAGAAAAAGTAACTGATCATTTTGCTGATGTCAGCAAAATGGTCACACTCGGTTCAAATGCTCAACGTCAGATAGATGATGTGATGTTAACTCGGTATGCGTGCTATCTTATAGCACAAAATGGCGATCCACGCAAATCGGAAATAGCATTTGCCCAAAACTATTTTGCTGTTCAAACGCGCCGTGCTGAAATTGTGGAGCAGCGAATTCTTGATTATGAGCGGTTGAATGCTCGTTTTAAGCTTGCGGAAACAGAGCATACTTTATCTGGAATAATATATGAAAGAGGGGTAGATAGCAAGGGATTCGGTATTATCCGTGCAAAAGGAGATAAAGCGTTGTTTGGAATTGATACAAGCAACATGAAACGAAGAGTGGGTGCTCCGGAGAAACGCCCACTCGCTGATTTCCTTTCAACCATAGCCATTAAGGCGAAAGATTTGGCTGCTGAAATGACCTCGGTTAATGTTCAGCAAAAAAATCTATATGGACAAGTTAAAATTGAACATGAACATATAGATAATAATAGTGCCGTTAGAAATATGTTGCTTGACAGAGGAATTCGTCCTGAAATGCTTCCACCCGGAGAAGATATAAAAAAGGTGGAACGACGACTCAAGGCGGATGAACGGAAAATTAATATAAAGAGGAAAAAGTAGTCTCTTTTTATCTTACCATTTGAGGGAGATGTGACGCCACACGCATTGCGGGACAAGCCTCCAAAGCCCGTTGACAATCGCCCATTTGCTGTCGATAACGGCAACTCTTTTCTTGTAAAGCACAGCTTTTTCAATCAGCGGGGCTGCTTCGTCAATGCTCATGATCATGGGATAGTCTTTCTTTTCATCCAGCAGGGGAGTGCGGATGAATCCGGGACGTATATCAGTGAATTTAACGTTCACCTGTTGCTGGTATGCAAGTTGCTCAAGCGCGTTAATGAATGTCTGCTGGAATTTCTTCGATGCGCTGTATGCAGCTGCAACGCCGATGCCTTTAGTGCCTGCGATAGAGGTAATGGCAGCAATCTGACCTGGTGTGCGGTTTGCGGTAGCCTTATAATATTTGTATGCGGCTGCGATAATCCTCGCAAATCCTGTAACATTGGTGTCAAGAGTGTTTTTCAGTCGCGCATCGTCAAGCTCCGGGTCATAAAATCCGGTTCCGGCGGCATAAAGCAATATATCCATGCCGTCAATCAGCTCGATGAGGTCATAAAATTTCTTCACCGCATCTTCGGCTGTGACATCAAGTTCTGAAACTGCAATGTTTGAGGGATAAAGCTCTTTAATCTGTTCAAGCCGGTCAACGCGTCGCGCTGCAATCCCTACTCTCCATCCGGCGCGGGCAAAATCGGTGGCAATGCGCTCTCCAAGTCCTGAGGAAGCGCCAACAATAACTATTTTCTTCATATTACTCCGAGAGAGTGCCGCTTGTGGCATTCCCTTCAGTAGTATTAACCTTTGGCAGTGCTTTCTTGTTCAAAGGCAACGTATACATCACCGAAAAACCGCCGGCAATAGGCGTGCCCCGCTTTCCGAATCCTGGAATATACATCGGTTTGCCGTACTGGTTTTTGCTTTCGTGGAGTATTGAATGGTATTTGACTTGCCAGCCGAGGGAGATGTTTTTGAAAATCTGCACTTTGATGGAAGCGACCAGTTCCAGATATCCTGTTGTCGCGCTTTGGTCCGGTATCGAGAATGGCTCGGCAGGCCAATATTCTCCGTTTGGCAGTGCGTTCTCGATGCTCCATTTGTATGGCGTGAATGCATAACGGATTCCAAACAGCAGCTGGTATGCCGGATTTGAATTGTAGAATATATTGTAATTCATGCCGAGCTTGAAGAACGGCGCCATCGGGCTTTTGAAAGTGTAGTTCATGCCGTCCGGCTTAATATCGGCAGCGGACATTCCGAATTCAAATATAGGCTTGAAGCGGTTGTGCAGGCTGAGTTCTCCCCAGAAACTTATGCCTCCGTACTCAGTGCCGAGCAGTTTCATCACCGGATCCCACACATCCACTCCAACTGTCACTGCATGCATGAGCGGGTAAATATTTCCTACCGGTGGAATAATTCCGGTGGAATCGATATATTCGCTTCCGGTAACAGTGTCCACAAGCACAACATTGCCTTTGCTGTCGCGGGTTTCGGCAAGGTGGCTTTTGTCTACCTCCTCCTTTTTAGCCTCTTTCTTTGTTTCGGTTGTTGCGGGCGGCGGAGTGACGGGATTGATGCGTCGTTGCGCTGCTGAGTCAAAAGCGCAAAGCAGTGCGACGGCGGCGATTATAGCTGATAATATATGGCGGCGCATAATAATCACAGGTTATCTCCGGAATCTTCCTCATCATCTTTTGCCACACGGAAGTAAATCCTGATTTTTTCCGTGTCGACATTATTGATTAGCGAATCGGTGATTTCAACGCTTTCGATGAGATGGGTTGTGCAGGTCACTCCGGTAATTGTGTAGAAATACATTGCTCCGCACTCCTCGCTGACAAATCTTGGCTCGGAGGTGTAGGTGAAAGTGACAGTGTCGTTGAGTTGCGGATAGTCAAGCGCCTTTGCCAGATAGCGGAAGCAGAATGAGGTTGAGGAGGACTCGGAGCGGAACGGCAGATATACCCTTGATGCTACCTTTGTGGTAATCAAAGATGAGTCGTTGGGCGCTCCAATCCCGTAAACGCTTAGCGAGTCAATGCCTATGATTTTATCGGTTTCACGGTCGTAAAATCCGGCAAGCGGCACGCTGCTCTGGTTTTGCAAGCACCCTGTTGTGTTGCAGCTCCAAGCAATAGCCACCAATGCAATCGCTGCTATGTGTTTTAGAATTTTCCCCATTTTATGATTTCGTCAATGGGCTTTCTTTTCTTTTCAGGTGCTTTTACACCGGGAGTGGGATACCCAAGCGGGATAATTGCAATAGGTTCGATGCCTTCCGGCAATTCGAGTGCGGCTGACAGTGCGGGCGCGTCAAAATTGCATATCCAGCAGGTGCCGAGCCCGAGTGATGCCGCAGCAAGGCAGATATGCTCAACTGCGATAGCAACATCCACATCGGTGTGGTCCTTGCCGTCAGCCCTGTGCCATGCTTCGGAATGGTCGCCGCAGGCAATGATGAATGTCTGTACATCCTGCACCCAGTCGCGGTTGTATGTTGCAATGACTTTTTCGCGCAGTTCCTGAGTGTCGGCAACGAGGAATTTCCAAGGTTGCTTGTTGCATGCTGACGGAGCGAGGCGTGCGGTGTCAAGCACAGCGAGAACCATTTCGCGGCTTACGGGAGCGGGAGTGTAGGACCGGCAGGAGTAGCGCGATGCCACTATGTCGTAAAACTGAGGGTAGAGGTCAATACTATTCATGAAATCCTAATTTCTTCTTCAATTTCGTAATGATTTCTTCCGGGAGAGTTGCGCACAATGAGTTCTCCGAGGAATCCGGCAAGGAAAAGCTGGGTGCCGAGAATCATCATCACAAGCGCGAGGTAAAAGTACGGGGAGTCGGTGACAAGAATAGTGGGATTGCCTACATGGAGATTGTATAGTTTCATGGCTCCGACAACCACCACGGCGATGAATCCGAGAATGAACATCAGGCTTCCGAGCAGCCCGAAGAAGTGCATCGGTTTGATGCCGAACTTGTTTGTGAACCAGAGGGTGGCAAGGTCAAGGTAGCCGTTAACAAATCGGTCAAGCCCGAATTTTGTCTTGCCGTATTTTCTTGCCTGGTGCTGCACAACCTTTTCGCCGATTTTGTTGAATCCGGCATTTTTTGCGAGGAAAGGAATGTACCTGTGCATGTCGCCATACACCTCAATGTGCTTAACCACTTTATTCCGGTAAGCTTTAAGTCCGCAGTTGAAATCATGCAGGTTGCGTATTCCGCTCACTTTCCTTGCCGTGGCGTTGAAAAGCTTGGTTGGTATGGTTTTCGAGAGCGGGTCATAGCGTTTTTTCTTCCATCCGCTAACAAGGTCGTAGCCCTCTTCCTTTATCATTTTGTAGAGCTGCGGTATTTCATCGGGGCTGTCCTGGAGGTCTGCGTCCATTGTAATTACCACATCTCCCTGTGCCCTTTCAAAGCCTGTATTCAGTGCGGGCGACTTGCCGTAGTTGCGGCGGAAGCACACTCCTTTGACAGCGGGATTCTTTTCGGCAAGCTGCTTTATGACTTTCCAAGAGTCATCTGTGCTGCCGTCGTTGATGAACAGTATTTCGTAAGAAAAAGAATTCTCTTTCATGACGCGCTCAATCCACTGCTCAAGTTCGGGCAATGATTCAGCTTCATTGTAAAGCGGCACAATAACTGAGATATCCATTTGTCTGTTTTTTTATTTTTTTGTTCTTTTTTCTCCACGCGCCCTTGCAAGCACAGCCATGAGCAATGAAAGCAGCGAGCCGGAGAACACTCCAAGCCATATCATTTCAATGACTATTTGCACCGGAGTGGGCACAATGTGCGCATTTACCATCTGCTGGAGCATCTGAGCCATCTCATTGCCGGATTTCCAGTCAGAATCCCGGTAAAATTCAATCGCTTCCTGTATGCGCTCGGGAATAAAGGACGGGTTAATCCACTTGAGGTACACAGTTGCGGCAAGTCCTGCAATAAGGCATCCGCACAAGAATGTCATTATGCCTTGCATCCACAGCGAGGAGAGCTGGGTAGTGTAAAGGTCTGCGATATATGTCCTGCGCAGGAAATAGTAAATGATAAACGGCACCGAGATGAATAGTAGCATGCACACCAATGAAAGCAGGGGGACGGCGGTTGAGAATACTCCGGCAAAAAACATGGTGCACAGTACCATGCCGAATATGAATCCGTCATCAGCCCCTCTGCGGTATGGTGAAGTGCCCGGTGCAGTCATCGGAATAATTTAATCGTGGTGATATGTGCCGATATGGCGGCGCTTTTTTTCTTCAAAAATCTCATCAATGGCAAAGAAAATGCCGGATTCCTCAACATCACCGAACTCATCGTTTATTGCTGTGCCAAACATTCTCATTGTCGGGCTGAGGCTCATGTACGCATTTACAAGCGGCGGGATGTTCACGCCATGGTTTCTAATCGCCTTGTTGAGGATTTTGTAATCTTCTGCAAATGTGGTGCCGGTAAACAGCTTTTCCATAGCTTCCACATCAATGTCAGTGGGTAGCGGGGTTATAGGTCGTACCAATCCGTCAGGATCTGGGAAATGGCGGTTGAGGAAGTACAATATCATGTCGCGGCACTCGCGTGAGTAACCGGGATACATTGTAACTTTGCCGAACAAGTATTTGATTTCGGGATGCACCACTGTAAGCGCTCCGAGCCCGTCCCAAAGATTGTCAAGGGCATAAATCGCTTTAGCCCCAGCTTTTGAGGACTGGTATTCGGGTCTAACAAACGAGCGACCGAGTTCTATGGTGTATGGCAGGTAATTGTCAATGAAGTCCTGTGAGAACTCAAACATGTGGGAAGTAGCGATGCGGGGTGTGCCGTCCGGTTTTTTCCTAATGTTTTCTCCGGTAATGTAGCGGTAGCCTCCAAGAATCTGGTTTGAATCGGGATCCCATACAATAATCTGTCGGCAGGGAGGGGTCATGGTGTCGTATTCATCAATGTCACACCCTTTTCCGGTGCCGCCCCCTGCTGTCCGGAATGATATTTCCCTAAGCCGTCCAATCTCCCTCATGGTATTGGGAGCAGTGTGGGCATCCACCACATATATAAGGTTGTTACCCTTGTTTGTTTCGCGCAGCAGCCTGTCGGGCGTAAGCTCGGCAATTATAAGCTCTGTAGAAACCGGGTCAATTATTTTCTCTTCCATACTATGTTATGTTCGAGGTTCAGCGGCATAACGTTCAGGCAGACTGTAAACAATGCTTCTAATATCCTGCGCCTGTACAGTAGCCTCAGTTCCACCTTTGAGAGAGGTGTAATCAATCTGCTCCCCGATGAAAATGTCGAATGACGCTCCTTCGCACCTGAAAACTTCCCGGGGCAGATAGACCATCTCAATGTTGAATTTAATACCCGCTCGCTCGCGCATTTTGGCAAAATTATAAAAAAAGTTTGAGTTGTGTCCGCTAAAATACACGGGAATTATGTTGCGCTTGCTTGAAATGCATTTGTTTACAAACATTTTATGCCATTTCAGGTCGGCAACGCCTTCTTTGAGTTTGCGTGATACAAGCCCTGCGGGGAAAATTATAATCGGATCGGGTCCACGAAACGCTTCGTCAATAGCAACTCCTGCCGAACGGGACTGTGCGCCATGCTTGTTGACAGGCAGGAAGATGCCGTCAAGCGGCTTGACTGCCATGAGCAAGTCATTTACAGGAAAATGGATGGGTTCTCCGTAGACAGACGCGATGAAATGTATCATGGCTATTCCGTCCAGTCCTCCGAGTGGATGATTGCACACGATTGCCACGCGCCTGTCCTCAGGCAGGTTCTCCTGTCCATGCACGGTGTAATTAATGCGGAGTTTTTCCAGCACGGCATCACAAAATTCCGCACCCCTTTTCCCTGCCGCATACTTAAGCATATCGTTCATCCGCTCCTGGCAGATTGTTTTTTCAAGCCATCTGACAAGCGGGCGTGGAATGAATTTGCTGTAACGGGGCAGGCGGTCTTTTATGACCGCCTCAACATCTATCTTCAGTTCCCCGCTATCCATCCAGCAAAAATCAGGCGGGGTAAATTTCGTGACGTGCTGCGAGGAGGGTATTTTTCATAAGCGACACGATAGTCATCGGTCCTACTCCTCCCGGCACCGGTGTGATCCATGAGCATTTTGGCGCCACATTGTCGTAGTCCACATCTCCCCTGAGTCGGAAACCGCTTTTGCGTGTAGCATCTGGCACTCTGGTTGTGCCAACATCAATAATCACCGCGCCGTCTTTAACTATGTCTGCCGTGACGAATCCGGGGGAACCGAGAGCCGCGATGATAATATCGGCATTGCGGCATATATCCTTTATGTTTCTTGTTGCACTATGGCAAACGGTAACTGTTGCATCACCGGGAATATGCTTCTGCATCATGAGGTTCGCAACCGGCTTGCCAACTATGTTGCTACGACCGAGCACAACGCACTCCGCGCCTTTTGTTGGGATATTGTAGCGTTCAAGCAGCATGAGGATGCCTGCGGGTGTTGCGCTTACGAAGCAGGGGAGACCGATGGACATACGTCCAACATTTACCGGGTGGAACCCATCCACATCCTTGCGGTAGTCAATCGCTTCAATGACGCGCTGCTCAGAAATGTGCTTCGGGAGAGGAAGCTGCACAATGAATCCATCCACATCGTTGTCCTTGTTGAGTTCATCGATTGTTTCCAGAAGTTTTTCTTCGGTAACATCGTCTTCAAATCGGATAAGGGTGGACTTGAATCCACATTCCTCGCAAGCTTTTACTTTGTGTGCCACATAGGTTTCGCTTCCACCGTCGTGACCAACGAGTATTGCTGCAAGATGCGGGCGTTTAGCTCCTGCCGCAAGCATTTCAGTGACTGTTTCTGAAATCTCGCGCTTTATGTCTGATGCGACTTGTTTTCCGTCTATAATCATATAATTAATGTGGGATGTGGCTTGGTAAGGTTATCTTCTGCGCATAGCACGCATCATCTTCATGGGATTTTTCATGGATGTTGCGGCTTTCATCATTTTTCTTGTTTCTTCAAACTGCTTCAAAAGCCGGTTCACTTCCTGAATGGTAGTGCCAGACCCTTTGGCAATTCTCTGGCGGCGGCTTGTGTTTATTATTTCAGGACGAGCCCTCTCCGCTTTGGTCATGGAGCGTATGATAGCTTCTATGCCTTTGAAAGCGTTGTCGTCAATATCAATGTCCTTGATAGCCTTTCCTACTCCAGGAATCATTGCAGCAAGATCCTTGAGATTGCCCATCTTTTTGATCTGCTGAATCTGGTTTAGGAAGTCATCGAAATTGAACTGGTTCTTGGCAATCTTCCTCTGGAGTTCCGCAGCCTCTTTTTCGTCAATAGCCTGCTGCGCTTTCTCAACGAGAGTGACAATGTCACCCATGCCGAGGATTCGGTCCGCCATACGGGCAGGGTGGAACTGGTCGAGCGCATCAAGCTTCTCACCGGTGCCGACGAATTTGATAGGCTTTGTGACAACAGTGCGTATTGATAGCGCGGCACCACCTCTGGTGTCACCATCCAGCTTGGTAAGAATCACTCCGTCAAAGTCAAGACGGTCATTAAACTCTTTTGCCGTGTTTACCGCGTCCTGACCGGTCATAGCATCTACAACGAACAGGATTTCCTGAGGTTTCACCGCTTTCTTGATAGCGGCAATCTCTTCCATCATCTGCTCATCAACAGCAAGACGTCCTGCGGTGTCTATGATAACGAGGTCATTATGGTTTGACTTAGCGAATTTGATAGCGTTTTCGGCAATCTGTACGGGGTTCTTGTTCCCTTCTTCTGTGTAAACCGGCACGTCAATCTGCTGGGCAAGTACTTTCAGCTGGTCGATAGCGGCAGGACGGTATACGTCACAAGCAACGAGCAACGGGCGTTTTGCTTTCTCGCTTTTCAGTTTTTTAGCAAGTTTACCCGAGAATGTGGTTTTACCGGAGCCCTGCAGACCCGACATGAGGATAACCGTCGGGTTACCGCTAAGGTTAATCTGCTCGGTTTCACCTCCCATCAACGCGGTGAGCTCGTCATGGACAATCTTGACCATCATTTCGCTCGGTTTGACGGCTGTCAGCACATTCTGACCGAGTGCTTTAGCCTTCACTGTGTCAGTGAAGTTTTTAGCGACCTTATAGTTTACGTCAGCGTCAAGGAGCGCCCTGCGTACATCCTTGAGTGTTTCGGCAACATTTATTTCAGTAATCTTGCCTTGCCCCTTCAGGAGCTTGAAGCTTCTTTCGAGCCTTTCGCTAAGATTTTCAAACATAATCTTTATGTGTTAATGAGGGAGTTTGTTTCAGTATCCGGGAAAATAACGGAGGGCTTGAAGTTACGCGCTTCTTCGGGAGTCATTGTGGCGTAGCTCATAATAATGACAATGTCGCCAGCCTGCACTTTTCTTGCAGCCGCCCCGTTGAGGCATATTACCCCGCTGCCTGGTTCTCCGGCAATAACGTAGGTGTCAAACCTTTCTCCATTGTTGTTATCAACGATATATACTCTCTCTCCGGGGAGTATACCGGCAGCGTCCATAAGCTTGGAGTCGATGGTTATGCTTCCGATATAATTCAGGTTTGATTCTGTAACAGTGACCCGATGTATCTTTGATTTGAGTACTTCTATGAACATTTCAAAGTGTGATTAGTATCTGATATTGTCAATCAGTCGCACATCTCCGCAGTACACGGTGATGCATCCTACCGGTTCATCAGTCTGTTTCCATTCTTCAACCGGCTGCATTGTCTTGCCGTCAACTATCTCGTAATATTCCACATTCATGTGGGGGAATGAATTTACAGTGTCGACAACAAACCTCTTTGTCTGAGCGACAGTGTGGTTTTTCGCCCAGTCTATGCTTGATGCGAGGGTTTTGGCGATAGCGGGAGCGATAGCCCTCTGTTGCGGTGTAAGGCGTACGTTGCGGCTGCTGAGTGCGAGCCCGTCATCTTCACGGCAGATCGGGCAAGGAACTATTTCAAGGTCGAATCCCTCAAGTTCCACCATTTTCCTGATTACGGCAATCTGCTGGAAGTCTTTTTCTCCGAAATATGCCCTTGTTGGATGTGTCATGGCAAAGAGCTTGCTTACAATCTGCGCCACTCCGTTGAAGTGCCCCGGACGCATGGCTCCCTCCATGACTTCCGCAACCGGACCGAGCTCAAACACGCGTGTATCCGGCTCCGGATAAATTTCCTCGACAGTAGGGATAAACGCTATGTCCACTCCAGCTTTTTCAAGCAGCTCACAATCGGCTTTCTCAGTTCTGGGGTATGTGCGTAGGTCTTCCGGGTTATTAAACTGTGTGGGATTGACAAAAACGCTTGCCACCACAATGTCGTTTTCTTTTCTCGCCCTCTCCATGAGGCTCATGTGACCGTTATGCAGCGCTCCCATAGTAGGCACGAGCCCAATAGAGCGTCCTTCTTCGCGAAGCTGCTTGGTTTTAGCTTCGAGTTCAGCCACTGTGCGTATTATTTCCATGTCTATTTCTTAGTCTTTGAAAAATACTTTGCAAAAGTAATAAAAAAAGATGTGGTAAGGAGTGTTATTTTGTTGTAACGGGGCATCTGACGGACAAAAAAGGAGTAAATTTGCATAACAAAAATGAAAAATGGATCAAGAGTACGCATCAAGTCTGCTTGAAAACGCAGTGAGAGAACTCTCACGCCTTCCGGGCGTAGGGCGCAAAACAGCCCTCAGGCTCGCCCTCCATATATTGCGCCGCGACGAGAGCGAAGGGGTTGCCCTCGGTGAATCGATTATAAACCTCAGAAAAAATATCCAGTATTGCCGGGTGTGCCATAACATATCCGAGAGTGAATTATGCCCTGTGTGCGGCTCTGCGGCACGCGACCACAGCTGCGTGTGCGTTGTGGAGAATGTGCGCGATGTAATGAGCATAGAGAATACGGGTCAATATACCGGTGTGTACCATGTGCTCGGAGGAGTTATATCGCCTATGGACGGCATAGGTCCGGATCAGCTTGAAATCGACAGCCTGGTCGAGCGTGTCAAGACCGAAGGGGTCAAGGAGGTTATTCTCGCCCTTGCCGCAACCATGGAGGGTGATACGACCAATTTTTATATTTACCGGAAGTTGGGGCACATTCCCAACCTAAAGATAACGCAACTTGCCCGCGGGATGGCTGTAGGCAATGAAATAGAGTACACTGACGAGCTGACTTTGGGCAGGTCTCTTTTGCAGCGCACATTGTTCAGCGACTCCTTTAATTCTTAACCAAAATGGAAGCATTGCTGAGTGACGGTATTGTAAGCCTGCGCGCGCTTGAACCTGAGGATGTGGACAAACTGTACCTTTGGGAAAATGATACAAGGCTGTGGAATGTGGGTTGCGCAACAGCGCCTTTTTCCCGCAAACAGCTGGAAGAGTATATATGCAATTATGATGCAGATGTGTTCAGCGCGCGTCAGTTACGCCTTGTAATTGTAGAAAACAAAACCGGCAGTGCTGTTGGCACTGCCGATATTTATGATTTCGATCCGATTAACAACCGTGCCGGAGTGGGTATCCTTGTGAGTGATGAGTGCAGGGGGCGCGGCTTCGGCGAAAGAGCAATAAGGCTTCTTGAACGCTACGGTTTCATGCGCCTGGGTCTGCACCAGCTTTGGGCTGTTGTTCCGGAAAGCAATACTCCATGCCGCCGGATGTTTGAGCGTGCCGGCTACAAAATCAGCGGCAGGATGCGCTCATGGGTACGCAACGGCAGGAGCTATGATGACGCTTACCTGTATCAGCGGTTAAATATAGACGAGAAGCGGGACATGTAACCGTCAAAACGGGGTGTGCCTCTGAGTGGTGCTACAGACACAGGACCAGTCGCTTTTGTCCAGTTATGGTAGTTGGCATATCCTTTCTCAAGGGCTTTTTCCATGCAGTCAGCAGCTTTCTCCATGCTACCTTTTTCGCCATAGTAACAAGCGGCATAGTAGTTTATTGTACCGTCATTGTCTGGCTCGTTGATGAGGAGCGAGGTGAACCATGAATCTGCTTCATCAGTCCTGCCAAGTTTATTAAGCGCGAATCCTTTGAGAGATTTTACGTCTGAAGGGTCACTCTGGAGCTCAGCTACCCTTTCATATAGATTTTTAGCAAGCTCGGGCTGGTTGAGTTTAGTTTCGCAAAGCCAAGCGCGTTTCATTAGCAATTCGGGATTCGCGGGCTCGGTAAGCAGCGCTTCGGCAAGTGTGACAGATGCCCCGGATGCATCTCCGAGTGCAATCTGCGCATCAGCTTTTGCATTTAGAGCAGGAACAAAACCGGGTTCTTTGTTTAGCGCCCTTGTGGCGTTTGCGAGCGCTTCAGCGTTTTCACCGAGTGCATTGAGGATGTCAGCTTTCAGCGCATAATATGGCGCATTGTCCGGAGTAGCGCTGATAGCGTAGTCGGCATTAGCAAGTGCAGTGTCGTATTGACCAAGCGCATAGAAGCATTTTGCGAGTGATGAGTTAAGACCAGCGTATGAATAGAGCTTGTCGTTTAGAATCTTGTCGTAGTCGGAAATTGCAGAGGTGAAATTGTTGTGTGACTCGGCAATTGCAGCCCGGATATAATAGAACATGCCTGCGCGTGGAGCCTGGCGTATAGCCCTTGACAGACCGTTCATGACGGCAGGATAGTTGGTGTTGGCGAGTTCAACGAGCGCAGCAAGAGCTTTGCCGTTTGAGCTGTCATCGGTGGTCAGGGCAATGATATAGTCATCAACCGCACCTTCGGCATTTCCCATCATGGTGCGTATTCCGGCACGGCGGATATATGAATCAGCGGTTGAGGGGAAAAGGTCCACAGCCCTGTCAGCATAGTCGTTAGCGGTGCCGATATTGTTCTCTTTCACGGCAACCCTTGACAGCCCGAACATTGCTTCCTGGTTGTGGGGGAAGGCACGGAGCAGCTTGGTGTAATCGGCTTTTGCTTCGGTATACTGCCCGAGGCTGAACTCGATATTTGCGCGCTGCTGTATGCACGCGTATGATTCAGGGTTAATTGCCAGAGCCGAGTTTATGTCATTCAGCGCATCAATGTACTTATGGCGCATTTCATTGATTGAGGCACGGAGCCTGTATGCCCCGAAACGTACTTCCCTGGCGCTTTCGGGAGCATACCTAAGCGCATGGTTTACATCGTCCAGAGCCTTGATGTAGTCATCCTGGTTGTAATACTCGGTTGCGCGTGCAAAGTATGTTTCGTAGTCCGAGGGATTTTCCTCAATCATTTTGTCGTAAACTTTTATAACCGCGCGGGTCATAGGCGATTCTGCGGCTGTCTGCGCATTGGTAGCAAATGCGGTGGCAATTACTAAAGCGAGAAAGAGTGAGGTTATTTTCATTTTGTTTATATTGATAAGAAATGTGATATCAGTTATTAAATGTATTGATTACGGCGCGGATTTCAGTGAGCCTTTCAAGGAGGCGCGGCAGTTTGTCAAGCGGCAACATATTTGCGCCGTCGCTCTTAGCTTTCGCTGGTTCAGGGTGGGTCTCAATGAAAAGACCGTCGACTCCCACAGCTATTCCGGCACGTGCTATTGTTTCAATAAGGTCAGGTCTTCCGCCAGTGACTCCCGCCGCCTGGTTGGGTTGCTGGAGGGAGTGGGTCACATCCAGAATAACAGGACAGCCGAATGCCTGCATGGTTGGTATGCCACGGTAATCCACCACCAGGTCCTGATAACCGAAAGTTACTCCTCGCTCGGTGACAGCAACATTCGGGTTTCCAGCATCACGCACCTTCTGGACCGCAAATTGCATTGCCTCCGGTGACAGGAATTGCCCTTTCTTGATGTTGACATCTTTTCCAGTTTTCGCAGCGGCAACAAGCAGGTCGGTCTGACGGCAGAGGAATGCCGGAATCTGCAGCACGTCGACATACTCCGCGGCAAGGTCTGCTTCTTCTGCAGAGTGAATGTCAGTTACAACAGGTATTCCGAATGTGTCCCTCACCTTAGCAAGGATTTTCAATGCCTCCACATCACCTATGCCTGTGAAGGAGTCGATGCGTGAGCGGTTTGCTTTTCTATATGAACCTTTGAAAACATAGGGGATGTTCAGGCGGGATGTAGTGCTGGCAATCTGTTCAGCAATGTCAAGCGCCATTTTCTCTCCTTCTATCACACAAGGTCCTGCGAGGAGGAAAAAATTGGATGTGGGTGTTATGGATTTCATAATGAATGTTCTTTTTTAGTGTTTGCCCATCCGGATTCAGCAGCCATGTCAAGGATATGGAATGTGTCGCAAGCCGATAATGCAGCTGTTTCAGTCCTAAGCCTGTTGTTTCCGAGAGACACAGGGCTGTAGCCGTTGTCAAGGGCGAGTTTTATCTCCTCCGGTGAAAAGTCTCCTTCCGGACCAATGAGTATTGCCGCGGATGTGAATGGGATGTATTCTCCGGCAAGCAGCCTGCGCGGTATTGTTCGGTCGCAATATGCTATGAATCGCTGAGCACTGCCAATAGAGGCAATCGCTTGTTTGAACGGTGTCATTTCGTCTATTACCGGCAGTACTGTTTTCAATGATTGCTTCATTGCTGACACAGCAATCTTTTCAAGGCGTTCGGTCTTTATCTCCTTTCTTTCAGAACGCGCACATAGCAACGGGATTATCCTGTTTACTCCTATTTCTGTCATTTTTTCTACCAGCCATTCCATTCTGTCCATGTGCTTCGATGGCGCGACAGCAACCGTTATCTGCTGTTGCCACGAAAGCGGGACGTCAGTTGCCGCGGTGATGTGGACAAGGGTGCGCTTAGGGTGGGGGTCATCGATAACACAGGTATACCGGTGCCCTTTGCCATCGATAACCTCGATGCTGTCACCAGCTTTCATCCGCAATACTTTTGAGCAGTGTTGCGAATCACTTTCCGGCAATGTGCCTGTGGTAAGTATGTCCGGCGCGTAAAACTGAATCATGTCATTCAATTTCGAGTGTATCCGCCTTTGCTTTTCTTACCTCAACAGCGGTAGGCGGTGTATGACGGTATTTGAACATGATAGCAAACATGACGCAAACGACGAGTGCATATCCTGCAAATATGAACCAGGGGGTGCTCCAATCACCGAGCATATATGAGTTTCCGTCGACAGTCTGCCATGAACAGTAGGAGTTGACGATTTCACCGGCAATTAGTGTGCCGAAAGATGCACCGATGCCGTTGGTCATAAGCATAAACAGCCCTTGTGCCGATGATTTTATAGAATCGTTGGTTTCCTGCTCAACGAAGAGGGCTCCGGATACATTAAAGAAGTCAAATGCAACTCCGTAAACAATCATTGAGAGAATAAAGAGCCATAGACCGCTGCCGGGATTGCCGAGCCCGAAGAATGCAAACCTCAGAACCCATGCCGCCATAGCAATGAGCATGACTTTCTTGATGCCGTAGTGGCGGAGGAAGAATGGAATAAGGAGTATGCATGCCGCTTCTGAAATCTGTGAGAGTGAGGTAAGGAGAGTGGCATTGTTTGCTCCGAAAGTAGTAGCGTATTCAGCAACCCCTTTGAAGCTTGAGATAAATGTTGTAGCGAATCCGTTAGTAATCTGTAGTGCAACTCCAAGGAGCATGGAGAAGAGGAAAAAGACCGCCATGCGCTTGTCGGAAAAAAGGTGGAAGGCATTCAGCCCGAGAGTTTCGCTCCAGGATTTACCCTGACCGCCTTTCGCAAGTGAGCATTTAGGGAGCGTGAAACAGAATAGCCCGAGAGCTATGCCGAGAATCGAGCATGTGAGGAGCTGCATGTGGGTGTACTGGAACCGGAAATTTGCCATCGGGTTTGATTCGCTGATGGTGAAGCCGAAATCACCATCATGCCAGTATGCGCAGTTGACAAACCACATTGCCGCGATAAAACCGACAGTACCCAGCACCCTGATAGGAGGAAATGCTTTTACGGGTTCGCAATTATGGCTTTTAAGTATCTTGAATGCGGTTGCATTGGCAAGTGCGATAGTGGGCATATAGAAAGCGACGCTAAGGGCATATAGTGTGAAGAATGGTGCAAACTCCAATGTGGGATGAGTTGAGCCATAGAACCATGCGCATCCCATGAACGCTGCTGCAAGAATATGGCAAATCCCCAGCATTTTTTGCGCAGGAATCCATTTGTCGGCAATTATTCCCACAATTGCGGGCATGAAGATGGAAACAAGTCCCTGCACGCTATAGAACCATGCGATATTGCTTCCGAGTCCCGCCGGTCCAAGGTACTGACCGAGACAAACGAGATAGCTGCCCCATACGGCAAACTGGAGGAAATTGAGTATTGACAGTCTGATGACGGTTGCTGACATATTTCAGTGATGAATTGTTATTTGAATCTATTTTTCACGTTTGCGCTTTAGTATCTCCGCAACTCTCGCTGCTTCTTCGTACTGCTCTTCGCGTATGAGCTTGTCAAGAGTGCGCTCTAACTCCTCAATAGCGTAGTTTTCAAGTTTAGGTTCGTTTGGCACCGGTTCCTCTGCATTTTCGGCATTATCTTCTTCGCCGGGCATCTCCATGACAAATGCGGTTTCGTCCAGAATTTCGCGCGTAGTATATATAGGTGTGCCTGTGCGCATGGCTATGGCGATAGCATCTGAGGTGCGGGAATCAATTTTCACCTGGCGCTCTCCGTCGGTGAAAGTGAGTTCGGAGGAGAATATCCCGTCCTCAAACTTGTAGATGAATACTTCGGTGAGCTTAATGCCGAATGCATGCGCGAAGCTGACAAATAGGTCATGGGTCATTGGACGGGGAGGAGTGATGCTTTCCATGCGCAGTGCAATAGACTGTGCTTCTGCGGCTCCGATAACAACAGGAATCCGGCAGGGACCGTCAACCTGAGCCAGAATAAGGGCGTAAGCTCCGGTTTGAATCTGGCTGTATGATATTCCAAGCACTTTGAGTCTAACTCTGTCGGTCATCATGATAAGGTCAATTCATGTTGGTATATTATAATTATAATAATAAGGTGTCAATCTGCCTTCCGGTAATGATGCCTGATCCATAACACAGTTTTGATTCAGGGTCATATATCACTCCATATTGCCCGGGGGCAATGCCTTGCACCTTAGTATCGCTTTTGAGAAGGTATTCAGCATCTCCGAGGCGTGTCAGAGTGCCTTTAAGGAAATCAGGTGAGTGACGGTTCTTGAATGTAACCGGCACTTCGTTGCATTCACCTTGCCATGGGTCTTTGGTTATCCACTGCATCTCTTCAAGGTGCAATGTGTTGCCGTACTGCTTATCCGTGTCATATCCACGGGAAACATATATTACATTGTCGTGGATATTTTTCTTGACAACAAACCATGGACCACCGCTAAGACCGAGCCCTTTGCGTTGCCCGATGGTGTGGAACCAGTAGCCTTTATGCTCGCCGAGTTTCTTTCCGGTTTCAATTTCAACTATCGCCCCGGGCTTTTCTCCGAGATGCCGGCGCAGGAAATCGTTATAGTTTATCTTGCCGAGAAAACAGATTCCCTGGCTATCGCGACGGTAGGCATTTGGCAGTTTCAGAGCCATTGCAGTTTCCCTCACTGCGCTTTTAGGCATATCTCCAATAGGGAACATGAGATGTGAAAGCTGGCTGTAGGTTATTCGTGCAAGGAAGTCAGTCTGGTCTTTTACAGGATCCGGTGCGGTGGCAAGATACAGCAAGCCGTCCTGTTCTGCAATATTGGCGTAGTGTCCTGTTGCAGTACGGTCAAATTCGTGTCCCCAACGTTCTTCAAAGAATCCGAACTTGATCATGCGGTTGCACATGATGTCCGGGTTCGGAGTAAGCCCTGCTTTTACCGCACGAATGGCATATTCCATTACGTTATCCCAGTATTCCTCATGGAGGGAAACAATATCAAGAGGCAGGTGATACCGTGCTGCTATAGCGCGGCACATCTCAATATCCTCTTCGGCATAGCAGTCTCCGCCCTGGCTTACATCCAGCCCAATCCTGATGTAGAACAGGTGGAGGTCGTGTCCTTGCTCAACAAGACGATGCACAGCAACCGCGCTGTCCACTCCGCCTGATATGAGTACCGCTATTTTCATTCTTTATAACGATGTTATGTTTCAGACTTCTTCAAGCTCCTCTTCTTCATTCTTGCCATTGCGGCTGATTAAGAAGATAGATATGAAATAGTCGAGGGAAATCTTGCCCGGACCGGCAAGAAGGATATAGAGGTAAATACCGATAAACATAATCGGCAGGTAGCCGGGGTCAGTGCTGTCAAGACCGTAAACGGATGTTTGCGGTATAAGGTTGTTGATGATATAATACTCAGCGGCAATCATTGACACGATAGGTGGTATCACGGCAATGCGTGTGAGGAAGCCAACCATAATCAGCAACGAGCATACGATTTCTATGACAATCATTAAAATCAGGCAGGTCTGGGATGACCAGCCAAAAATGCATGGGAATGAATCTACAATAATATCATAGCTGACAAGATGGCGGATGCCGAACTGCATGAACATTACGCCTACAAACAGGCGGATGAACAGCCGCGCCATGTTTGAATAGGTATAACCGGTACATTTAACAAAGGTAGCGGCTATGAATTCTGAAAACTTGCCCATAATGTCAGAGTTTTGAGAGGATTGCTATGATCCGGTCAATATTTGCGTTCTTTAGTAGTATATTGCCGCTCTGGTCTACCACATAAAAACTTGGTATGGCACGAATGTCATAAATCTTGTCTATGTCCGGATTTGCTCCGACAATCCAGTCCTCGGGCAATGTTTTGGCAAAATTGAGCCACTCTTCTCCGGGCTCGGTTTTTGCGATTGCAACAATGCGAAGGATGCCGTCTTTAACGAAAGATGCTGCTTTTGAGTCTGCATTCAGTCGTGCTTTGGCAAGAAGGGCATCACTGTTTTCCGGTTCAGTGAAGAACAGGATTATCACTTGCGATGAGTCGGGAGCGAACACTGCTTTGTTTCCGTTGCGGTCAGTGTAAGAAATATCCGGCATGCTGGTATTTATCATCGTAGCCGTAAGCACTTTTACCTGTGGCTCGAAATAATCCCTCTCCTCTTTGCTGCTTCGCTTGTTCTCCACAACAGCACGGGCGAATGGCAGATATATTTCATCGCTGAAAATGTTGGCTGTGTCGCTGTGGACGAATTCTTCCGCCTTGTGGGCGATAAATGCCATATCTTCAGGCTGCTTTTCAATATCCTTGAGGAATTTAGCAATGCTTCTGTGTACTACCCTTGCGTTTGCATAAGGCATGAAAGTGAGATAATCGCGGAAAGCTCCTGCCATTTTGGCACGTGATGAGAAGCCTTTCTTCAGGTCACAGAAGTCCCAGAAATGGGTGATTAAAAAGTTAGAACGACCTTCGAGCGAGGAAATGCTGTCAGGCACAAGGGGATAGGGGAAATATGTTTCCGGAGTGGTCTGCGCGTTTACCGCACCGGTTAAAAAAATAGTCAGCAGGGCTGCCAATATGAGTCTTTTCATTGGTGTCTTGATTAGTTGGCACATAATTTGCAGTTACAAAGGTAGCTATTTATATAATAATATAAAAATGAAATTAACTGACAGTGCTTTCAAACCATTGTGGGGCGATAGACGTTAGAATTTTAAAATTGAAAAATCACGTTACTATGAACTTCAATAATTTTACAATCAAATCCCAGGAGGCTATACAGAAAGCCGTGGAAATCACGAAGAACAGCGGGAGCCAGGCTATTGAGCCGGTGCATCTGCTCAAAGCTATTCTGTCTGAGGGAGAGTCCCTGGTGAAATTCATCTTTGCCAAGACCGGCGCGAGCATGCCTATGGTGGAAAGCGCTGTGGACAAAGAAATTGCTTCCCAACCTAAAGTATCCGGTGGCGAGCCTTATCTGAGCCGCACTTCAAATGATGTGCTCCAGAAAGCAATTGATGTTGCCAAAAAGATGGGTGATGAATACGTTACCCTTGAGGCTCTGCTGCTTGCGTTGTTTGACATTAATTCCCCTGCGTCAACAATCCTTAAGAATGCCGGCTTGAGTGAAAAAGAGCTGAAAAGCGCTATTGAAGAGCTCAGAAAAGGCAAGAAAGCTACAGACCAGAGCGCAGAGGAAACATATAATGCCCTAAGCAAATATGCTATCAATCTGAATGAAAGAGCTCGTTCCGGCAAGCTTGATCCTGTGATTGGACGAGATGACGAAATCCGCCGAGTGCTTCAGATTCTTAGCCGCCGTACAAAAAACAACCCGATGCTTATTGGTGAGCCGGGTACAGGTAAAACCGCGATTGCTGAGGGTCTTGCCCAGAGGATTGTGCGTGGCGATGTGCCTGAAAACCTCCGCAGCAAACAGATTTATTCCCTTGATATGGGTGCGCTTGTTGCAGGTGCTAAATATAAGGGCGAATTTGAGGAGAGGCTTAAAGCTATCGTTAACGAGGTGACCCAGAGCGACGGTGAGATCATACTTTTCATCGATGAGATACACACGCTTGTCGGTGCAGGCAAGGGTGAAGGCGCTATGGATGCCGCAAATATTCTCAAACCTGCGCTGGCACGAGGTGAGCTCAGGAGCATCGGTGCAACAACCCTTGACGAGTACCAGAAATATTTCGAGAAAGATAAGGCTCTTGAACGCCGTTTCCAGAAAGTGATGGTGAACGAGCCTGATGAGATGAGCGCTATCGCAATTCTCCGTGGGCTTAAGGAGCGTTATGAAAACCACCATCAGGTGCGTATCCGCGATGAGGCTATTGTTGCTGCGGTTCAGCTTTCTGAAAGATATATCACAGATCGTTTCCTGCCTGATAAGGCTATTGACCTTGTCGATGAGGCGGCTTCAAAGCTGCGCCTTGAAATTGATTCTGTCCCTCAGGCTCTTGATGAAATATCCCGCAGGATTGCCCAGAAGGAAATCGAGCGCGAGGCTATCAAGCGCGAAGGTGACACCGCCAAGGTGAAAGAGATAGAAAAAGACCTTGCGGAGATGCGCGAAGAGGAGAAGGAATTCATGGCTAAATGGAAAGCTGAGAAGGATCTTATCAACCGCATCCAGCAGAACAAGATTGATATCGAGCAGCTTAACTTTGAAGCTGACCGCGCAGAGCGTGAGGGCGATTATGCTAAAGTTGCAGAAATCCGTTACTCAAAGGTTCAGGAGAAAGAGCGCGAGAATCAGGAAATACAGACCCAGCTCAATATGATGCAGGGTGAGAAAGCCCTCATTAAGGAGGAAGTGGATGCAGAGGATATAGCCGATGTAGTTTCCCGCTGGACCGGTATTCCTGTGAACAAGATGGTGCAGAGCGAGAAAGAGAAGCTGCTCCACCTTGAAGAGGAGCTCCATTCAAGGGTTGTCGGTCAGGAGGAGGCTATCCGGGCTATTGCTGATGCAGTGCGCCGTAGCCGTGCCGGTCTTAATGACCCGCGCCGTCCTATCGGTTCATTCATCTTCCTTGGCACAACCGGTGTTGGTAAGACAGAGCTTGCAAAGGCTCTTGCCGAGTACCTCTTTGATGACGAGAACATGATGACCCGTATTGATATGAGTGAGTATCAGGAGAAGCATACGGTGAGCCGTCTTGTCGGAGCGCCTCCGGGATATGTTGGTTACGATGAAGGTGGTCAGCTCACTGAAGCGGTGCGCCGCAAACCATACTCAGTTGTGCTTTTCGATGAAATTGAAAAAGCTCATCCCGATGTGTTCAATATCCTTCTGCAGGTGCTTGATGACGGACGTTTGACTGACAACAAGGGTCGTCTTGTGAACTTCAAGAACACCATCATCATAATGACCAGCAACATGGGTTCAAATGTGATTCGTGACAATTTCGCTGCTATGACTCCGGAAAATCGCGATGAAACAATTGAAAAGACAAAAGGCGAAGTCATTGAGATGCTCAAAAAGACAATCCGACCCGAGTTCTTGAACCGTATCGACGAGACAATCATGTTCACTCCGCTTAATGAGGCTGAGATTGAAGAAATTGTCGGTCTGCAAATCAATGGCATCAAGAAGATGCTCGCCAAGAACGGAGTTGTCCTTGAAGTCACTCCCGCTGCACTCAGGTATCTTGCTGAGGAGGGTTATGATCCAGAATTTGGCGCGCGTCCTGTCAAGAGGGCTATCCATAGGCTCGTGCTTAACCAGCTCTCGAAAGACATTCTTGCCCAGAAGGTTGATAAAGAGCGTCCTATCGTTATTGATGTTGACGGCGATAACGGGCTCGTATTTAAGAATTAATTACTTAGTTACTAACAGCAAATATCGAAAACCATTATGAAGAAGTTGATATTTTTTCTTCCCGCGCTTCTGATGCTTGCATTCAGTTCGTGCAGCGATGATGACGATCTTCCTATGGTCGACATCGAGGCTTCCTATTCTGGAGGCGTTATGGTAGACGGTAAGCTGTATATTGTTCAGGACGAAGAATTTGAAATTACTTCAGTCTCTGCAACCCCTTTGCGCGAAGGTGCTAAAGCCGCAATCACTTCCGTTGTTTACGGTCTTGATGGTTGGGTTATTGGTGCGTCAGACATTGCTCCTTTCGGTGTGACGTTTGAACCTGAAACTTTTGCCACTGGAAAGCATGTGCTTTCGATGCGCATGATGGTTGCTGAAGAGGGGTGTACTCCGGCTGTTGCATACAGCGCGACTGATGTGATTGTAGTAGCATCCGCTGACTTGATTCCGACTCCTTCTGAATCCGACGAGTTAGGTGTTTTAAAGATTCACCCTTCGATTCAGACACAATAACAAGCTTCCAATACACACATTTATCTACTAAACAACAGCAAAAGCGATTCTCATTGGGAATCGCTTTTTTGCTTTTGGGGCTGTAGCAGCCGGGCGTTTGTTTGTTTGCGCTCAATGTCTCTACACCATCCCCATTTATTGAAATAACGTATCATATTTGTGATATGTATCCATAGCATCCGCCAAGATTTATAGGAGGCGGCTCGATGGTAGTGCACTGCAACTGGCGAAGGGACATATAAAGTTTTGTATCTCCTGTGTATCCGACGGCATAGGTCTATATCCTCCGGATACATGAAAAAACGCTCGTCGAATTTGCCGCACTCAGCAATAGCTTTCATCCTTAGCAGCAGGAAACTCCCTTGGTGGTAGGGAATATTGTGGGGTTTGTCATGGTCAAGGTGCTTTAACAGATAGCGGTTTCTTCTGTCGGTGAACCATGAACGTGGCATAAAACGGCGTATGAAAACGTCAAAAGGTGTTGGCAGAAGCCTGCTTGTGAATAAGTCATTGCCATCAGCGTCTTTTAAGCGCGGATGAACCAGCCCTATCTCACTGTCATTTTCCATATGCCTTGCCAGTTCAGAAATATCCTCCGGTGAAAATGCAACATCAGAGTTAAGCACAAGGTGGTAATCTGCGCCGGCATCTTCTGCGGCACTCAGCCCTTTGTTGTGCCCGGCACCGTAACCGGTGTTTCTGCTCGGCATGTACTCGGCTTTGCTGAAATCAGAAACAATGCACCGGATTCTATCCTCCGATGCATTGTCTATGACTATGATTTTTGACACACAGCTTTCCTGCAGGGCATGCAGGCATGCCCGCAGTTCATCATCATGGGTGTGGAAAGTGACAACTGATGCAGTAAGCATCCAAGGCTTTACTTGCTTTTGGATAGTTTAAACCCGGCACACACGCCGTCATATCCCTGTAGTATTTTTGTTACTCCGCTTATAGCGCTGCTTTTTGTCACAGCTCCGGCTTTCTCAACAATGGCAACGAGCTTGGTGACATCAAACATGATGCTTAGAGTGCCTGTGCCGCTTTTAGTGACATAAGTGTCCATTTTGCCGATAGGAAGTTTGCCGCCGACTTTGAAGTTGAAAATGAAGTTGGCTTGGGATTTCTCGTCGGTAACAGCAGAAATGGTGCCTTTCAGGGTCGTTTTGTTCAGCTTCATGGTAAAAGTGCTGTCTGCAGCTATTGTAATTACCACTTTTGTAAGTCCCGCTTTCTGGTAATAAGGAGCCAGTTTGGACTCTATGGACGATGAAGCGGCTGCGCCACCGGCTTTTTTCAGCAGATTGTCGCTTTTGAAGGACACCGCGGGAGCGTTATAGTTCCATGTGCCCGCTATTTTCTCTACTGTAAGTTTGTCACTGGAAATGAGGTTGCCTAACATTCCCTTTAAATCAAGCGATTGTGCGCTTGCACCTGTCACGCATCCGAGCGCGATGGCGATAATCAATACTAATTTCTTCATAATGCGCAAAGTTATATTATATAATGATGCACACGTACTCGCTTAACTTATTTTAAGGTGACGCCTTCCGATTCTCTTGCAAATTAAACGTATCTTTACAACCGTTTTAAAAACTGCAAAATCCGCTTATCGGCAAAATATGCACTTGGCTGATATAGCACCTTGATAGTGATAGACTTATGCGAACTGTTCGCGCCTACATAATATTTGCACTGTGCTTTATTGTCTGGAGTTTTTCAGGCTGTTCTTCTGACCCCGTCGGCAGCCAGGTTGGTGCCGGGAGAATTATTCCGGTTCTCACGGTTAGTCCCGAGGTGGTGTCTGTGGCAAATCCGGATATTACGACTACCCTTGCTGATGTTCCATCCGCAGATGATTTTACCTTGACTGTAGAATCGGCGGACGGTATGTACTCCGCTACCTGGAATCCGTTCTCTACCTATTTCCCGGTGGAGGCTATCCTGCCAGGCACATACAAGGTTGAGGCATGTTATGGCTCGCCGCTTGTTGAAGGATTTGACACACCTTATTATTATGGCAGTGCTTCATGCGTGCTTGAGGACGGGAAGGAAGAGGATTTGCCTATAGACTGCCATCTTGCTAATACCCTTGTTGTTGTCCGATATGCGGATTCCGTGAAAGAATATTTCCCGGAGTGTTCCATGTGGTTGCATAGCTCCGGTGGGTGCTATATATCATATCCTAAGAATGAAACAAGGTACGCTTATCTCAAGCCTGGGAATATCTATCTCGGAATGTCGCTTACAATGCCGGACGGCAGGAAGTGTGAGTTTGTCATAACTCAGGTTGATGATGCAAAAGCCGGCACATGGTTCCCTATAGAGGTGAGTGTCGATAATACTGATACCGATACCCCCGTAGTAACTGTATCGTTTGATGCAGAGGTTAAGGCTGATGATATTTCAATTACCCTGTCTCCCGAATTTGTAAATTCCCCGATGCCGGTGGTAAAGTGTGACGGGTTTGTGTCTGATGCGCCTATTAACATAATTGAAGGTCAGAAACCGGCTAATCCGCTGGTTATGACAGTTCCGGCGGCATCCCTTTCCCATCTTCTTCTTACCACGATTGCGCCGTCCCTTATACAACAAGGGTGGCTTGCTGAGATTGATATTTTATCAGGAAAGGACCTCTCAGCGCTCACAAATCTTGGTCTTAAGGTTGTGAAAGGTGAGGACATTACTATAGATTTCACGGAGCTAATCCCTCATCTTAGGGACACTGATGGGCTTCCGGATAGTTTTACCTTGCAAGCTGTGACTGTAGATGGAAAGTCATCATCTCCCGTATCGCTTAAAGTGGATCTTAAAGGAGCGGAGGTAAGTTTGCTGTCAATTTCTTCACCGGTGGTAGGCATTGACGAGGCTTCTATAAAGGTGTTCTGTGATTCAGACCCGAAAAATACTCTCGGGCTGTCAATTATGGACGGACAGGAGTGGAGGCAAATTCCTGTTTCATCAATTGAGCCGGTGGAGAATGAGGCTAATACCTATCGTGTGGATTTTAAGGTGCCCGCTGGAACCGCGCCTATGACCCTTCGGTTGCTTTACAATGGGGTTGTGAGGGTTGAAACGGAATTAAAAAGGATTTCTCCGGAATTTGATATAGAAGTGGATGCATTCGCGCTTAAGGCTGTTGTGCGTATAGTGCCTAAGGATGAAGCGCTGAAGAAAACTATTACCCGTCTTGCCAAGATATATGCAGGTAATGAATTGACGGTCCAGATTAACCGTGATGAAGAAAATGGCGAGATTATAATTTCGGGGCTAAAGGAGAAGACTGCATACCGCTTCAAGGCAACTGTGATGAGCAATCCTGTCGCCGGAGATTTCACTCCGGAGGTGCAGGTCGTTACGGAGGGCGTCGTGGATATACCTAATGGAAGTTTTGAGGAGTATGTGAATAAGTACACCGATTATAAGAAAATGCTGAGCGGTGGAAGGTATTCACAGAATATCGTTGAGATTTTCAACCTCCAGAATTATGCCGATTTCTATTTCACGGTGCCTCAGGGTTGGGCTAATGTGAACGCGAAAACATTTAATCTGCGTTCAAAAAATATCAATACCTGGTATGTAATCCCCTCAGTGCGTACTGTTGAGGCGGAAGAAGCGTATGGGGGAACCTCCTATGCGGTTAGGATTGACAATGTCGCTTTCGACAACGATGGTGCTCCCATTAAGGATTACCTTCAGGAGAGTCAGCCTTATGTGAAATATAGCAGGAGCATTCCGGATATAAAATACAAGTCGGTAGGCAAGATATTCCTTGGCTCATACAAGTGGGATAATGCTACTATGACGGAAGTGTATAATGAAGGAATCTCCTTCACTTCGCGTCCGGCGGCGCTCAATGGGGTCTACCGTTTTGTCCCGGTTGTGCCCGGCAGTTCCCAGCAAGGCTATGTGAGGGTTGAGGTGCTTGGCAAGGATGGCAAAGTATTGTCTGTCGGTGAAGGATACTTGAAGCCGGCTCTCAGCTACACAGCTTTTACCGTGCCGCTCGATTATGAATTTTTCGGCGAAAAAGCTGTGAGAATAAAAGTTATGGTTGCCGCATCGCCTGATGTCGGCTCGATAGAGCATGAGACTCAAGCGCTTGTCACTGTAAGCGATCCTAAGACGTCAACGAGCGTGGGAAGCTCCCTTTGGGTAGATGAACTCGCGTTTTCATATTAAACATTCAAAATCATTATCACAATAATAAATGAACTTACTCCGAAAATATTTTGCGGCATTGGCAATGGTTGCGGCTATGGCTGCACCGTTGGTGGCAACTGCGCAGGAGCCTTTCAAGAGAGGGCTTGAGCAAGTTTCCTTTATTCCGAAAGGACAATGGATTACTGGAGTCAGTGTCAACTATTCCCAGAGCAACCAGGACAATTACCAGTTTCTTATAGTGGAGAGTATAAATGGCGACACATATTCGTTTAAGGTGAGTCCTACTCTTATGTATTGTTTCAAGGACAACCTTGCGGCTGGTGGCAAATTCAGTTACACCCGCTCAAGGGCACGGCTCAACAGTGCCTCGGTCATTCTTGACAGCGAAACCACCTATGATGCCGACCACTTGTTTGCAATTACATCCAACTATTACGGTACGGCTGTTTTCCGCAACTATATTTCACTCGGAAGCGGCATGAGGTTTGGAATGTTCAATGAAGTCCAGTTAGAGCTGGGTGGAGGGCAGAGCAAGCTTACCAATGGTTCCGGGGAGGATTTTACCGGAACATTTGAGCGTAACTTCAGCCTTAATATCGGTCTTACTCCGGGCATGGTGATGTTCCTAAACAACTACTCGGCTATTGAGGTGAATATCGGTGTGCTTGGTTTTGGATATACGGACACCAAGTCAACAACCGACCGCATCTATGTGGCGCACCGCAAGAGCCGCCACGCCAATTTCAAAATCAACCTTTTCTCCGTGTCATTCGGATGTGTGTTTTATCTCTGAGGTATTATGAAGAAAGTTATTTTACGCATATTTTTACTTCTTGCCGTTGCGCTGCCAGCAGCGGTGCAGGCGCAGGAGATTGACACAACCGCGGTGTATTCTGAATTTGGACCTGATCCTGATGCGGCTATACTTAATGAAAAAGTGATTGTTGGGCGCGACACTGTCAGCATGATTTTGCCGCAAAGGAATTTCGGGCGGTATGACCGAGGTCTGTTCAACTTCCTTTTCATACCGAAA
Source organism: Bacteroidales bacterium GP2 (assembly GCA_001701115.1). Taxonomy (GTDB): domain Bacteria; phylum Bacteroidota; class Bacteroidia; order Bacteroidales; family Muribaculaceae; genus Paramuribaculum. The sequence goes on along the minus strand of DAAJ01000091.1, from coordinate 8,737 downwards.
GGGCAGTGGACTTTCGGGCTTATGGCAAGTTACGGGGAGTTCAATAGCGATGATGTGCAGATTTTAAACGCTATAAAGGATTTCACTTTTAAAGGGAAGCTATATTCCATTAAGCCATCGGTAGGATACTTCATAGGCAATAACCAGAGCATAGGTCTTAAATTCAATTATACCAAAGGTCAGGCTTCACTTGGAGGGCTTACAGTCGATATCGACGAGGACATGAATTTCTCTTTGAAAGATGTTAGCTACTTCTCCAATTCATATTCTATCGGAGTTTTCTATCGCACTTATGTCGGGCTGTCATCTATGAAACGATTTGGTGTGTTCAATGATGTGGACTTGAGTTTCGGCAGTGGATCGTCACGTTTCAAACGATATTATGATGGTGAGCTGCGTGACACAAGGACAAACTCCACCTCTGTTTCACTCAATTTTAGTCCGGGTGTATGCGTTTTCATCATGGAGAATGTCAGCTTTAACGTCTCTTTTGGAGTATTTGGGTTGAGCGTTAACCATGAAAAGCAGCTCACTGACGGAGTTGTCGAGGGTTCTCGCACAAGCAGTGGAGCAAATTTCAAATTCAATCTGTTTAACATCAATTTCGGGCTCGGTGTACACATTTAATATATTTAGAGGAAAAAACGGCAGAATACTGTCAGTGCTGTGTGCCGTTATTGCGTTGGCATCGGTGTCATGTATCAAGAATGATATTCCGTACCCCCATATTCATCCGAATATTATTGCTATTGAAGCGGAAAACCAGAGCAGGGCTGCGGCTATAGATTCTGTGGAAAGGACAGTAACTCTTTTCTTGAATGAGGATGCCGATTTGCAGAATGTCCGCCTTGCCACTCTCACCCTGTCACCTGGGGCAACTTGCCCGGACACCGCTAAGATAGTGGAGGGATTGAATCTTACTGAGCCGCTTCAGCTTACCCTTGCGGTTTACTATGATTATGTTTGGACAATATCTGCGGTGCAATCCATTGAGCGCTATTTCACTGTTGCGAATCAGATTGGAGCATCCGAGATAGATGTTGAAAACCACACGGCATCCGCTATGGTGCCTTCAGAGCTCCCACTTGATGAAGTTGTTGTGCGCACCCTCAAGCTTGGAGGAGGCACAGCGGTAATGACACCTGATTTGGTTGGCAAGACAGTAGATTTCACCCACCCTGTAAAAGTGACCGTTACTGAATTCGGGCGTGAGCAGGAGTGGACATTGACTGTCACCCAGACCGATGTTGCCGTTAATATCGAAAAAGTGGATGCTTGGACAAGTGTCGCTTGGGTTTACGCAACAGCTGAAGAAGGTCGTACTAATGGATTTGAGTACAGGCTCACTGGTGTGGATGTATGGACTCAGGTGCCCCAGAACTGGATAACAGTTTCCGGAGGTAATTTCCAGGCACGGATCATCAACCTCCTGCCTGAAAGCACCTATGAGGTCAGGGCGTTCAGCAATGAGGATATTACTCTTCCTGTAACCTTCACGACAATGGGTATTGCACAGCTTCCGAACTCGTCATTTGAGAACTGGTGGCTTGACGGCAAGATTTGGTGCCCGTGGACTGAGGGCGAATCTCCATTCTGGGGAACTGGAAACAAAGGTGCTACAACACTTGGTCCGTCAAACACATCGCCCATTACAAGCCTTGATTCTCCGACAGGCTATCATGGAGCTAAACTTGAATCGAAGTTTGTGGGTATCTCTATCCTCGGCAAGCTCGCCGCAGGAAACCTGTTTGCAGGAGATTATGTTGCTACTGAAGGAACCAATGGCATATTGTCTTTCGGAAGGCAGTTCAGCAACTATCCGACGCGTCTCACCGGCAGGATTGATTACACCTCAGTGCCTATCTCCCACTACTCTACAGGTTTCAAGGATATGGTCGGGCAGCCTGATACCTGCATTGTTTGGTGCGCGCTCGGAGATTGGGATGAACCGTATGAAATCCGCACAAATCCGGCAAAGAGAAAACTTTTCAATCCTGAAGATCCCGGAGTGATTGCCTACGGGCAGGTGCAGTTCGGTGAATCTACAAACGGCTATGTTGACATTTCCGTGAACCTTGATTATAAATCCACCTCACGCAAGCCACGCTACATTCTTGTTGTTGCGAGTGCAAGCAAATATGGTGACTATTTCACCGGTGGAAGCGGTTCGGTGTTATGTATAGACCATTTTAATCTGGAATATGACTATTGATTGTAAAAAGCTGCTTGCTTCTTTTGTGACACTGCCCATTGCAGTGTCCGCATTGCAGGCGTCTGCGGAGGAAAAGCGTCCGAATATCCTGCTTTTCATGGTGGATGATATGGGTTGGCAGGACACATCTGTGCCGTTTGCCGATTCAATCACAGCAAATAACCGGAAATACCTCACTCCGGCAATGGAGCGCCTTGCCGCTTCCGGTATGAAATTTACATCTGCTTACGCAAGTGCAATCAGCAGCCCTTCGCGGTGCAGTCTTATCACGGGCGCAAATGCTGTCAGGCATAAGGTGACAAACTGGACTCTTCACCGCGACCAGACTACTGACGAACATTCCGATATAGCGGTTCCGCCTGCTGATTGGAACTTTAACGGCATCAGTTGTGTGCCGGGAATAAACAATACATTCGTTGGCACCTCTTTCGTGCAGCGTCTTAAAGATGCCGGATACCACACTATCCATTGCGGCAAGGCACACTTCGGCGCAATTGACACTCCGGGAGAAAATCCGACCCATTTCGGGTTTGAAGTCAATATCACTGGCAGTGCGGCAGGAGGGCTGGCAAGCTATCTGAGCGAAAAGAATTTCGGGCACACTCCGGAGGGAAAACCGGTTTCACCTTTTGCTATCGAAGGGCTTGAAAAATATTGGGGAACCGGCACATTTGCTACTGAGGCTCTGACACAGGAGGCTATTGCAGCGCTTGAAAAGGCTAAGAAATATAACCAGCCGTGGTTTCTGTATATGGCGCACTATGCTGTCCATGTGCCTATTGAACGTGATAACCGCTTTTACCAAAAGCATCTTGACCGTGGGTTGACTCCAAGAGAAGCGGCTTACGCATCGCTTGTCGAGGGAATGGACAAGAGCCTTGGTGATATTCTTGACTGGATTGACGCTAATGGCGAGGCAGACAATACCATTGTCATATTTATGAGTGACAATGGCGGATTTGCCGCATCGCATCAGTGGCGTGACGGCGAGCTGCACACGCAGAATGCTCCTCTCCGCTCCGGCAAAGGTTCCCTGCTTGAGGGTGGAATCCGCGAACCTATGATTGTAAGGTGGAACGGGCATACTCCGCCGGCGTCTGAATGCAAGGAGTACGTCATGATTGAGGATTTCTATCCTTCGATTCTTGAAATGGCTCAGGTAGAGAATAATGACACTGTGGATGGCATAAGTTTCGTACCTCTTATTGACGGCACCGGAAATCCCTCGCAGGGCAGGGCGCTCCTATGGAACTATCCCCATGTCTGGGGATTGCCTGGTCCCGGCATCGATTTCAGTTGCGCTATGCGTAAGGATGACTGGAAGATAATATATAATTATGTGACCGGCGAGAAGGAAATATACAATCTTGCCGATGACCCGTACGAGCACAATAATCTTGCTGAGGCAAATCCGGAACAGCTGAAAAAACTTAGTGACGAGCTTGGAGAGCTTTTGCGAAAGAGCAATGCGCAGCGTCCCGTGATGAGGTCTACCGGTAAGGTTTGCCCGTTCCCCGATGAAGTGAAGTAAGAACTATTTCAGCGTTGGTGGCGTTAATGTTATATCCGGAAGGATAAACAACTATACGACACAAATACACGCTGAAATGAAATGCAACGCATTCATAATATTATCTATATTACTGTATTTTCTCGGTTCGTCAGATGCAGGAGCACAGGATAGTGTCAGTTCCGTAAGCCTTGAAATCATTGAGCCGGACTTGGCAGAGATGTTCACAGTAAAGGAAATCAGGGTTCCGGCAATGAAGTCCTTCGGCGATACTGTTCCTCCGCTTTACCGTAACATATACGCCCAGCCATATTCACTCACTAAAAACGTTTTTCCCAAGAAAGGACGCATGATAGCGAATGTCAGCGTGCTCACAGGTGCGTTTGTCTCTACCCTTCTGGTGCTTGAGTGCCTGCCGGAGGATGCTACATCATGGAACCGTGCGGAAATAAGAAATGTCTCCCCCTGGAAGCGCTGGTACAATCATGTGATAAAGGAGGGTCCTGCATTTGACCATGACAAATTCTACTTCAACTATTTCATGCATCCTTATGCCGGGGCAGTCTACTTCATGGCAGCACGCTCCTGCGGATATGGCTTCTGGAGGTCTATGCTTTGCAGCGCGCTTATTTCGACAATAGGCTGGGAATTTGGCATTGAAGCGTGCATGGAGCGCCCCTCCTACCAGGATTTGGTCATAACTCCGGTTGTAGGCAGTTGCCTTGGGGAATTTTTCTATCGCGTAAAGCGTAAGATTGTGTCACAGAACTATACACTTGCCGGCTCTCCGGTGCTTGGAAATGTTGTGGCATTCATTGTTGACCCGGTCAATGAAGTCATAAACCTGTTTCGCGGCAGTGACACGCGGCGAATGCATCTCGGGGCAAAGCCCAAGCAAAATATGGAATCTTCATTTGTGCCTATGGCAATCGGAGGCGCGCCGGGATTTACATTTTCACTCAGATTCTGAATTTTTTTGATTCTGTTGAACAATCCAGGACATGCCGGTGTTGTATATACAGAAAAACTCATAAACCAAAATTCAAGGATATAGGATTATAGTCCGCAGAGGTCCCAACCTTTGCGGATTGTTTTTTAATTTTGCAGTATCAATATTATAAGGTACAGGTTTATGAAAAAATGCTTATGTGCTTTGATTGCTGTTGCAGCAATGGTGTCCGCCGTTAAGGCTCAGGAAAAGGAATTGTCAGTGTTGCAGTTCAATATTTGGCAGGAAGGCACGGTTATTCCCGGAGGTTTTGATGCTATCGCTGATGAAATTGCACGCCTGGAGCCAGATTTCGTGACTCTCAGCGAGGTGCGCAATTACAAGAATACAAGGTTTTGTGACCGTATAACCGAGGCGTTGCGCAACCGGGGGAAGGAATATTACTCATTTTACTCTGATGACACCGGTTTGCTCAGCAAGTACCCGATTGCCGATAGCGCGACGGTTTTCCCGCTGAATAATGACCATGGTTCAATCTACAGGCTCAATACGAGAATCGGGAACCGTGAATTTGCAGTGTACACCGGGCATCTTGATTACCTGAACGATACTTATTATGAGGTTCGCGCTTACGACGGCAACACCTGGAAAAAGATGGATGAGCCGCTCACGGATGTCAAGGAGATTTTAAGGCGCAACGCTCTTTCGCAGCGTGACGAGGCAATAGACAGTTTCCTGAATGATGCCGCTATTCAAGCCGCTAATGGCGCAATGATAATTTTCGGTGGTGACTTTAACGAGCCGTCGCACCTTGACTGGATTGAAGCCACCCGCGACAGTGCCGACCATCATGGAGTTGTGATTGAATGGCCCAACACAAAGCGGTTGCATGATGCCGGTTTCCGCGATGCGTACCGGACGGTGCATCCTGACGCTGTGACACATCCCGGTTATACATACCCGAGCGCAAATCCAGCCCGTGAGCCGGAAACCGTGACATGGGCAAAGGAGTCAGATGAACGTGACAGGATAGATTACATTTTTTATCTTCCGGCAAACGGTCTGACGCCCTATGAGGCTGTTATTCTCGGTCCGGAAGAGAGCATAGCCTACAGCAAAACAGTGCCTTCCGCTTCGCAGGACAAGTTCATAACTCCGCTCGGCGTTTGGCCTACAGACCACAAAGGGGTTCTTGTGAAATTTCGTTACCGCTGACGCAGCGTGAGTGAATGTGTGATGCACTCCGGACGCTCGTCCGGGTTGTGGGTCACATATATGATGGTAGTGTTGTCTCGTGAGGCGAGTGAATCAATGATGCTTTTGACCGCTCTCTTGCGGCAATAGTCAAGACCGTGCATCGGTTCGTCGAGAATCATCAGCTCCGGATTTTTAATGAATGTGCGCGCAAGGAGGGTCATCCTCTGCTCTCCGCTGCTCAGCGTGTTGAACCGGCGCTCTGCAATGTCCTCCATGTGCAGCAGGTCTATCCATTTGTCAGCCTTGCGCAATTGCTCTGGGCGAAGTCGGGTAAAGCTGCCGACTGTGTCATTGAGCCCTCTTGCAATGATGTCGCGCACGGTGGAGGCACCTCCGCCGAAATACAGGTGCATCTCCGGGGATATGTAGCCGATGCGTTTCTTTATGTCCCAGATTGTTTCGCCGGTGCCGCGCCGTGTGCCGAAAACGTTCACTTTGTTGGAGTACACTTTTGGATTATCGGCATGGATGAGGCTCAGCAATGTGGATTTGCCGCTGCCGTTCGGACCGCTTAAAGCCCAGTGCTCCCCGCGGCGGATAACCCATGATATTTCGGGGAGAATGACTTTGCCGCCATACGCCACAGTGCATCTGTCGAGGTTCACGAGTTCCGCGCCATCGCCGGCATAGCTTTGCGGCGGTTCCGGAATCTTTGTGCCGTCTATGGCGAAACTGAACAGGGGAGCGACTGCCCGTCGCAGCTGCTCTGCTCCGCGGCTGCCGCGTAGCATTGTGTTGCCTACGGTGAGGTTCATCACAGGAATTACCGCGTCGGTGTAGTCCGGTATCTCCGTCGGGTCGCTTATGGCAAGTATCACGGACACTCCGGAGGCGGCAATCTCTTCAAGCGCAGCGTCAAGCACCTTGCGGGACGGCGCGTCGAGACCGATATAGGGATTGTCAAGAATCAGCACATCCGGCATGTCGGAGCAAATCATCCTTGCCACAAGCACTTTCCTTAATTCCCCGCTTGAAAGGTAGTTTGCCTTCTTATCCATCACGGAGCGGATGCCGAGTGCATCGCACAGCCGTATCCACGCCCGGGAGGATGTGTCGCACCCTATGATTTCGCTTACTGTGGGTACTTCATCGTTCATCGAGGCTTCATAGCGTTGCTGGTAATACTCGGCTTTGAATCCTGTGAGGGTGTGTATGTCCGAGAACTCTATGCGCCTGATGGCGAGCTTGCCGCGAGGCGAGGAGATGGAATTACGGGTGAAATTCCACCCTCGCTCAATAATGCGTGTAAGGGTCGATTTTCCTGCCGCGTTAGGTCCGACAATTGCCGTCACCCCTTCCGGGACGATTGCCTGTCCCGGATTAGAAAGCGTGACACCAATGTACTGGAGTTGCGGGCTGTTAAGGTGAATAAGTGGCTTCATGCAGCAAAGTTACAGCTTTTTGCCGCAACTTCATTGCCTTTTTATGCAGTAGCTCCTGATTGCGCCCCTGTTTCAGCGGCGTCTGTAGGAATCATCTTCTGCAGGTCAGGGTTCTGCATCTGTATAATCTCGGTGTCGGTTCCGGAAGGATAGTTGAACAGTTGCAGGTCAAAGTCGGTGCAAACAGCGGCGATGTGCTCGAAAATTTCACTCTGCACAGCTTCGTAAGCGGTCCACTTGGTAGTGGTGAAGCACCATATCTGCAAAGGAATGCCTTGCCCGGTGGGCACCATAACCCTCACGAGAATCTGCTGGTCGGTGCCGATCAGGGGATGGTTGAGGAGGTACTGGCACATATATGCGCGGAAAAGACCGAGGTTTGTATCAATAGTGCCGTTGACAACAGCCAGCCCGGGATTGTATTCCGGTTTGCCGCGCTTTTTAGTCTCGTCGACAAATCCTTTCAGTTCAGGGTATTTAGCAGTGACTTTAGCAATGAATTCATCATCGATTTTCTTGATATAGTAGGCATCGAAAATCACCGCCCTGGCAATCTGGCGCCAACCGCTTGAGGACATTCCGCGCCAGTTCTGGAACGAGGTGGAGATGAGGGTATAAGGTGGGAGGGTGACTATGGTGTTGTCCCAGTTGCGCACTTTCACAGCGGAGAGGGAGACATCTTCTACAATGCCGTTTGCAATAGTTGAGGGCACCACAATCCAGTCGCCCACACGGAGCATATCATTCTCGGCAAGCTGTATGCCGGCAACAAACCCGAGGATGGTGTCCTTGAATACGAGCATCAATGCCGATGCGAATACTCCGAGTCCTGCGAGAAGCATGCCCGGGGACTTGCCGACAATTACAGAGATGGAGATAATCGCCACAATAATCCAGACAATGCCGACACATATATTAAGGATGCCCTGGAGGGGCAGGTTCTTGGTGTTTTCACGCTCATCAATGCGCGTCCATATAAATGTGAGCACTGCGTTGAGCCCTATGGCAAATACAATAGTAGTGTAGATATACAGGCATTTTTCAAAAATCACCAGCAGCCTCGTTGAGGAATCGAAAGCAAACGGCAGGAGCGCAAGGATAACCAGCGGCGGAATCACATGGCTGCATTTGGTGAGCACCTTTTGCTTGAGCAGAAGCTGCGCACCGACGCTTTTGCGCATCTGCACGAATTTTTTCGCTCCCACAAGTATTCCCCTTCGTATTAACCATCCAATCAGGATTGCCGCGCCTACGATTACGGCGACATATATGATCTCCTCAATGGTCTTGTCATGGCTAAGTCCCATTGTGTCAAGCGTTTGTTTTATTGTTGTCAGCAGCCAATCAGCAACCTGATGTGATGGAATGATTTGAGTGTTCATAAAAAATGAAATAAGTGAAACGTTTTTAGTGTAAACACCTAAACC
>DAAJ01000104.1:3806-3970 GCA_001701115.1 Bacteroidales bacterium GP2 | reverse complement strand
CGCTTCAACGGTCAGTCAGTAGGTATCGTTGCAAACCAGCCCAAATTCCTTGCCGGTGTGCTTGACAGCAATGCAAGCCGCAAAGCAGCACGTTTTGTACGTTTCTGCGACGCATTCAATATTCCTTTGGTTACTCTTGTTGACGTGCCCGGATTCCTTCCCGG
>DAAJ01000104.1:0-3660 GCA_001701115.1 Bacteroidales bacterium GP2 | reverse complement strand
AACTATGCTTGGCCTACTGCTGAAATCGCAGTTATGGGCGGTGCCGGTGCTGTTGAGGTGCTTTATGCCCGCGAAGCTAAAGAGGCAGCAGATCCCGCAGCTGTGCTCAAGGAGAAAGAACAGGAATATAACAAACTTTTCTGCAATCCTTACAATGCGGCACGCTATGGTTACATTGATGATGTAATTGAGCCGAGAAACACCCGCTTCCGCATAATCCGCGCACTCCAGCAGTTAGCGACCAAGAAGGTTACCAACCCTGCCAAAAAGCACGGCAACATACCTCTGTAATCAATCCCCACTGATCATTATAGAAATACAAGAGAACCGGTTTATGAAAAAGAAACTATCCACAATTCTGCTGATCATGGTGGCATGCGTGGGTGTCGCGACGGCTCAGACCCGTGGCGCTCTCCGCATCAATGAAATCATGGTGCAGAATGAAAACAGCGGGCACGGTGATTGAGTCAATCAAANNAATGTAACCATAGCGTGCCGCATTGCGGTCCGCTTGGGTCGAACTGTTCAACTCAAGCTATGCTCCTCTGGAGATTTCAAGCGTCTACATTACCAACAATAAAGATGTCCTTAATGTAAGCGATGCACAGGAGCGTAAGAAAATGATGTATGCTGTGCCCCTCGGAGATGTCAACACCAAAATGCCCAAACGCCAGCACGTTATTTTCTGGGCAGACGGTCAGCCTACCCGTGGCACATTCCACACCAATTTCACCCTCACCCCCGGACAGGACAACTGGGTCGGTGTTTTTGACGCAAGCGGTCTTAATTTGATTGACTCAATCACCGTGCCCGCATATCTTCTTGCAAACACTACTTATGCAAGAGCGGTTGACGGCAAAGACAATGAGACCAACCCTGCACTGACATGGGAAGTCCGTGACAATCTCACCCCTACTTCCTACATTACTCCGAGTAGCAACAATATCATTACTGACTCGAACTCAAAGGTTGAAACATTCAAGACACAGGACGAAAACGGTTTTGCTATGAGCATCATGGCAATGTGCATTGTGTTTTCCGCGCTCCTGTTGCTCTGCATCTCTTTCTTCATAATCAGCAAGATTGGTGAAAGAATATCAAAGCGCAACAAGGCTAAGTCACAAGGCACCTCTGTAAGCGAACTTTCACGTTCTGATCAGCCTGACCATGACTCCGGCGAAGAAATTGCTGCTATCGTCATGGCGCTCCATGAGCATCTTGATGCACATGACCAGGAAAATACCATCCTTACTATTAATAAGGTGAAGAGAGCTTACTCTCCCTGGAGTTCTAAAATCTATAGCCTGCGCGAAGTGCCACGCAGATAAGGCAAAGTCAAATAAAATTCAACCTTAAAGTTCTAAAAGACTAATCAAATGAAAGAATATAAGTATAAAATCAACGGCAACACTTACAAAGTGTCTGTAGGCGACATAAATGACAACGTCGCTCAGGTTGAAGTCAACGGTATCCCTTACAAAGTTGAACTTGAAAACACCAAAAAACCTGTGACCGTTGTCAACGCACCGCGTCCTTCTGCTGCACCGCGCACCGAAACCGGAGCTAAGGTTATCAACACTCCTGCTGCAACAGCTACCGGAGGCTATCAGGTTAAGGCTCCCCTGCCTGGAACAGTGCTGTCTATCGCGGTTAAAGTCGGAGACGCTGTAAAAGCATCCGATACAGTAGCTGTGCTTGAAGCAATGAAGATGGAAAATGCAATCCATGCCGGTCGTGAAGGTGTTGTTGCTGCCATTAATGCCAATCCCGGTGACGCTCTGCTTGAAGGAGCTCCCATCATCACCCTCAAGTAGTGTCAAATTCCTAAGTAGACAAAGATATGACAGAATTTTTCATATCAAACCTGCAGGATTTCTGGCATCTGACAGGTTTTTACAACGCCACCTGGGAGCATTTCGTAATGCTTGCGGTCGGTCTTTTCTTTATCTGGCTTGCCATCAAGAAAGACTTTGAACCGATGCTCCTTGTGCCCATAGGCTTCGGTATGCTTATCGGCAATATCCCCTTCAACACTGAGGCTGGTCTTGAAATCGGCATATATGAGGAAGGTTCAGTGCTCAACATACTTTACAATGGTGTGAGCGCAGGCTGGTATCCTCCTCTTATCTTCCTTGGCATAGGCGCCATGACAGACTTCTCGGCACTTATCGCCAACCCGAAACTAATGCTCATCGGTGCTGCTGCGCAATTCGGCATCTTCGGTGCATATATGGTTGCCCTGCTCCTTGGTTTTGAACCTGACCAGGCTGGTGCTATCGCCATCATTGGTGGTGCCGATGGTCCTACCGCTATTTTCCTTTCATCCAAACTCGCTCCTAACCTTATGGGCGCAATCGCAGTGTCCGCATACTCGTACATGGCTCTTGTGCCCGTGATTCAGCCGCCTATCATGCGCCTGTTCACCACCAAGAAGGAAAGGCTTATCAAGATGAAACCGGCACGCGCGGTATCGCAGAACGAGAAAATCATTTTCCCGATTATCGGTCTTCTTCTGACCTGTTTTGTTGTTCCCAGCGGTATTCCCCTGCTCGGTATGCTATTCTTCGGCAACCTGCTCCGTGAGTGCGGCGTTACAACCCGTCTTGCCAAGACTGCGTCAAATGCCCTTACCGACATTGTGACTATACTCCTCGGCATGACTGTGGGTGCTTCAACCCAGGCATCACAGTTCCTCACAGCAGAAACAATCGGCATCTTCGCACTCGGTTTCATGGCATTTATCATTGCCAGCTCAAGCGGTGTGCTGTTTGTCAAGCTTTTCAACCTCTTCCTGCCGAAATCTAAGAAAATCAATCCTCTTATCGGCAATGCAGGCGTGAGCGCTGTGCCTATGAGCGCACGTATCTCCAACAACCTCGGTCTCGAATACGATCCCTCAAACTACCTTCTCATGCACGCCATGGGTCCGAATGTGAGCGGTGTAATCGGTTCTGCCGTGGCTGCGGGTGTGCTTCTTGGCTTCCTTGCCTAAACGAGCCTATTATTATACTAAATATCTCGGTGCGACCACAATCGTGGTTGCACCGATTTTTTTATCCCTGTTTATGGAACAGAATCCGCTTTGATGTGTTATTAATGTAGACGACTTGATATTTTAAGCCGCGACGACCTTAGTTCTCCTCACCACATAATTTATAGTGAATAAATATGGTAACGAAAAAAGTCATCGACAGCCTATATAAAATATGCAAGAACAGGCCGGACAGTCCTGACGAACTGGATATTGCCCTGCTTTTTGAAGATGTTGCAGATAAACATTCACTGCAATTGAACGAGAAATTCCTCACCATAAATAGCTTGCCGCCGGAAAGCCCTTTCCACCGCATAGCATTCAAATGCATACACGGCATAATAGATTTTGAGGAGGATGTCGCAATTGTGCTCCACTCGTCAATCATATTCCTGAGCAAGAAAGACAGTCAGGTGAATATCCACATCAAAGAGCACAAACAGTCATTCATGGACAAGATTTTCAGTGGGGTTGCAGCCAAAAGAGAATCACTCTAAAGCATTGGTTTTTACTTTTCTTGCAAAAGTGACTAATAAAAAGCTTGAAAATAATGCATCGGATATTCAAAAATTGATTATCTTTGCATCGCTTTTCAATAAGCATCGGGGCGTAGCGCAGTCCGGTTAGCG
>DAAJ01000015.1 GCA_001701115.1 Bacteroidales bacterium GP2 | reverse complement strand
TCATGGAAGAGCAACGGGAAATATATTGTCGGAGCGTGGAAACCGTAGTCAAGGAGGCGCTTTGCCACATTAAGGGTTGTAACTCCGGTTGATTTGTCGGCGAGTCCGTCAAACACAAATTCATGTTTGCAAATCCTGTCAATCGGCAGTTTGTAAAGATCGCGTAATGATTCCTTGATATAGTTGGCGTTGAGTGTAGCGAGTTTTCCGGCTTCGGCAAGTCCCTCCTTGCCAAGAGAAAGGATGTATGACAAAGCGCGGAGCTGTACCCCGAAATTCCCGAGTGTCGCGGAGATGCTTCCGAGAGCGTCCTCGCCTGCAACAATATATTTCCCGTTGCTCTTCCATGAATCCCTCATGATTGAGCCTACAGAAACAGAGAGCAAGGAAACCCTTGACAGCTTCATCGAGGCGATGAGGGCAATTGCCAAAGAGGCGGCAGAAAATCCCGACATGGTTAAGAACGCCCCACACACCACACCGGTGAGACGCCCCGACGACACTGCTGCGGCACTCAACCCTGTAGTGAAATGGAATGACCTAAAGGCGCAGGCGAAATGATTGAAGCGGATTTGATTGTTATCGGCGCGGGACCCGGCGGCTATGCTACTGCTGCAAAAGCTGCTGCAAATGGCAGCAAGGTAATAGTGATTGAACGCGATTACCTTGGAGGCACATGCCTCAACCGGGGCTGCATCCCTACCAAAGCATTGTGCAAAAGCGCCGAGGTTGCCGCTGAGGTTGCCGAAGCGGAAGCATTCGGGGTAAAAGTTGATGGATTTGCTTTTGATTACCCGAAAGCTGTCACACGTAAGAACGAAGTAGTAGCGTCACTGCGCGAAGGTGTCGCTACGCTGCTTTCAAAAGTGGAGATAGTGAAAGGCGATGCAGTGTTCACAGCATCCCACACAGTCAAAGCCAACGGCGAAGAATATACCGCCCCGACAATTATTATCGCTACAGGCTCACGCCCTGCATCGCTCCCGATTCCCGGTGCTGAATATGCTGTAAACAGCGATTATATCCTGAACATGACCGCACTCCCCTCCTCCATTATTATTGTAGGAGGAGGAGTGATTGGCATGGAGTTCGCTTCGATTTTCAATGCATTCGGCGTGAAAGTGACCGTATTGGAATATTGCCCGGAAATCCTTCCGCCGTTTGATGAGGAAGTGGCAAAACGCCTGCGCATGAGCCTCAAAAAAAGAGGCATTGAGATTGTGACCTCAGCCCAGGTAACTTCAGTGTCATCTGAGTTGACAGTTGAATGCACGGTTAAAGGAAAGCCAAAGGCTTTCAGCGCGGACATGGTGCTTATTTCCGTGGGACGCACTCCTGTTGTCCCGCAAGGAGCGGCAGAAGTCGGAATAGAACTTACCACACGCGGGGCAATCAAGGTGGACAGCAAAATGGAGACATCCGTTGCGGGAATATTTGCCATCGGCGATGTGAACGGCATCTGCATGCTGGCGCATGCTGCCGAAGCGCAGGGCAAAGTAGCGTTAGGCGAGAAGCAGCGGCTAGATATTATTCCGAGCGCGGTGTTCACCATGCCGGAATGCGCCATGGTAGGGCTTACTGAAAAGCAGTGCGCTGAAAAAGGGCTGTCATTCAAAACCGGCAAAGCCACTTTCCGCGCAAACGGCAAGGCACTTGCCATGGGAGAGCCTGACGGGCTCGTTAAAGTTATAACCTCAGACAACGGCAAACTTCTCGGATGCCATATCTGCGGTGCGCATGCCGCTGACCTCGTGCAGGAAGCAGCTACGCTTATGACCGCTGACATGCCCGCATCCGCGCTATGCGATGCTGTGCACAGCCATCCCACTCTCGGGGAAACGGTTGCCGCCGCGGTGCTCGCTTCACTTTAAAATCGGATAAATGGCAATAAATTCCGAAAAGCCCTTGGTTAGCGTAATAATGATTACGTATAACCAGCAGAAATATGTAGAACAGGCAGTGCGCAGCGTCATGTCGCAGCGCACCGCCTTTCCTTTTGAACTCATAATCGCAGACGATTCATCTTCTGATTCCACTCCGAAGATATGCCGCCGCCTTGCCGGGGAATTTCCAGGCAAAATCAATCTTGTCGCACGCAATAAAAATCTCGGTGCTTCGGCAAACTACCTTGATGCATGGAGCCGCTGCCGGGGAAAATACATAGCTATTTGCGAGGGTGACGACTGGTGGCTCTCACCTTACAAACTGGCACGCCAGGTTGAGTATATGGAATCTCACCCGGAATGCGCTGTATGCTTCCACAGGGTTGCGAATTACTATCCGGAGAAACATAATTGGTCGCTGTGCGGCAAACCGGCATGGAATGATTTCGGTCTGGAGGAACTTGCCGCCGGAAATATCATTACCAACCTTTCGGTAATGTACCGTGCCTTGCCGCGTACAGCAATTCCTGACTGGGTGCTCCTGACTCCACTCTTTGACTACGCCATGCACTCTCTCCATGCTGCAAACGGAAGAATCCATTTCATGCCATATATAATGGGCGCATACCGCAAGCACCACTATGGGATATGGAGCGGCGATGCATTACGTGCGCGGAGGCTTGCCACAGAAATCCGGCGGCTGCTGATAGCGCATTTCCATGAATCACATCCGGAAGCTGCCGCAACACTATTGCTGCGCTACCGCGACAACGCTATTGCCCTCGGAGCCGCGCTGCTGAAAGGAAATGACATGGAGGGTCTCGATAAATTATTGGAGGAGATAGAGAATGTGACAGGAAAATATGGCACTGTGATGCAACGCGATGAAGCAATGGACGCAATACGCTCATACTCCCCGCCAAAGGAGCCAGCAAAGAGAAAAGCAATGCGCTATGCAGTGCGAACCCTCACAAAAGTGCTTCCTGTTTCACTTGCCGCACACCTGTAAAGGGTGGATAAGATTATTTTCGTGTTAAAATTCACGGGAAGCATAAATATTTAACGTTTGTTTTGATTTTTTTGACTTAACTTTGCATTTCGCAGGAATAAGCCCTGCCTTCCATTATAACGAGAATACATAATATATGAAGATACTATCCAAACTTACTGTAGCTGCACTCATAGCATTGGGCTCATTATGCGCATCCGCACAGTCCGCAGGCGATAATTTTGTAAAAGAAGCTGATGCCAAACTCCAGGGCAAGGAGTACACTACAGCACGATATATGTATGGCAAGGCATATAAGGCATATACCGCCGAGTCTAAGATTGAAAAGGCGGTGCAGGCGGCAGTAAATATGTCGGCACTCTACCACCGCGAAGGATTTTTCAAAGAGGCATTCGAGCACTTGAGCAGCGCAGAAAGCCAGTTGAAGGCATACGAGGAAGCGAACAATGTGCAGCTTCCCGCGTCACATTTCCTGCTGGCGCGTGAACGCGAAAGAATGTATGTTAAAATGCGCCGTCCCGATGCAGCACGCGAGCATCTGGAGAGAATGAGAACCTTTGCCAACGCAGCAAACGACAGCACCCTCAATATTGACTTCCTCACAGAAAGCGTTAAGGTTTATTACGCACTCGGGCAGAACGACAAAGGGGAGGAGGCTGCAAACAAGCTGATTGGAGTGTACCTGTCCGCCAACGACTTTGACACCGCAAAGGAGTGTTACCGCAACCTCATAGACATGTCGGTGCGCACCGGAAACGTTCACCTCACCCAGAAAGCATACGACAAATATGTGTCATGGGCTGATTCAGTTGCCGAGGTGAAAGCCAAGCAGGAACACGCTGCACTGCAAAAGCAGCTTGACGAGGCTAACGCCACCATCGCTGACCGCGACAGTTCTATCACAGCGAAGAACGCAATTATTATAGGTCTCCTTATCCTTGCAGCGGGACTTGCAGCAGGACTTATCTTCGTTACCATCGCACTCCTCCGCTATATGGCACGCAGCCGCAGGCAGAAAAAAGCGATTGCAACCGCGCAGGAGCACAATGAACTTAAGAACCGCTTCATTGCGAATATCTCCGCACAGATGGAGCCGACACTTGACACATTGCCCCCGAACCTGCCCGCAGCAAAGGCATTGAAAGAGTTTGCCGGACATATCCAGCAGCTTTCTGAACTTGAGGCTACTCAAACCGAGCTCTATCCCACAGAGCAAGTGAATATGTCAAACTTCTGCGAGGCGCTTGCCGAAGAGGTGCGCCCAAAAACCGCAAAAGATGTGACCGTGACTGTTACAGCACCTAAAATGACAGCACCTGTCAATGAGGAAGCCCTCGGCAAAGTGCTTGCACATCTGCTGAACAACGCTGCCGAGTACACTCCCGAAGGTGGAAAGATTTCACTTGAATTTAAAAAGCGCGGACCGCATAACATCCAGTTCCTTATCACAGATAACGGATGCGGCATTAGCGAAGAGGACCGCGAAACACTCTTCAAGCCGTTTGCAACCGTACGCGACCTTACAGAAGGTGATGGACTCGGATTGCCTATCTGCTCACTCACTGTTGCGAAGATGAACGGAAGCCTTCGCCTGGATGAAACATTCACCCACGGCACACGCTTCATCGTAGAGCTCCACCCCTGATAAAAATTAAAGG
Source organism: Bacteroidales bacterium GP2 (assembly GCA_001701115.1). Lineage (GTDB taxonomy): Bacteria > Bacteroidota > Bacteroidia > Bacteroidales > Muribaculaceae > Paramuribaculum. Next base: position 49,396 of record DAAJ01000015.1, on the reverse strand, counting down.
GAACAATATACATGTTGACCCTTCTTTAATTTAATAATAAATAGCGAGATTTTCAAGGAAACATTGATATCTAAAGCTAGAAAATGCTAAAGAAAGCTAGAAGGTTCCGTAGTTATTGATCATTCTAGTATATTTGTCATAAATTAAAATATGACAGATATACGATGCAAAATATTGGTTTAGATAAGTTCAATTCCCTTTTCTCTTTGATTACTTATTTCAAGGATGAAGAAACGTGTAAAGAATTCCTGGTTAAGCAGCGTTGGGGAAACGGTGATGTTATCTGCCCTTATTGTGGCAAGCATCATTGCCGTAGACGTTTTGATGGTCGTTTCCGTTGCCCTGAGTGTCGTAGGAACTTCTCTGTCTTGGTAGGTACTATTTTTGAAAACACTAAGATTTCCTTAGTAAAGTGGTTTATTGCCATGTATCACATATCATCCCATAAGAAAGGCATATCAAGTCATCAGCTTGCAAGAGACCTTTCGGTAACACAGAAAACTGCATGGTTTATATTGCATAAGGTACGTACACTTTTCGGTCAGGAAAAAACAACAAAAACTGACTGATAATGTAGAGTGTGATGAAGCTTATATTGGAGGTCAGGAGAAATACAAACACGCTACAAAGAAAACCGAAGGGACTCAGGGTCGTTCACTTAAAACAAAGACTCCTGTTTTCGGTATGGCACAGCGTAAGGGTAAGATAGTTGCCAAGAAAACCTCCAATGTTCAGGGTAAGACCCTATGCGGTATAATCAATCAGTTTGTAAAGTCAGGTTCACGTATTTATACAGATGAGTATATAGGTTATAATACTCTTGTAGAGTCAGAATACACCCATTCAGTAGTGAATCATGGAGCAAAACAGTTTGTTGATGGAGATTCACATACCAATACCATTGAAGGCTTTTGGAGTCAGCTTAAAAGGTCAATATTTGGCATCTATCACTTTGTATCTGCCAAGTATCTTCAAAGATATGTGGATGAAACTGTATTTAGATATAATACCTGTAAACAGGATGAGTCAGATAGATTTAAGACTATGTTCCTTAAATCAATTGGCATAGTCAGATATGGTGATGTGAAGAATGTGGCTTAAAGATTTGAAAATAAATCGTATATTTGTAATAGAAATAATAACTTAAAGATATTTATAAAGTATGGAACAGGATAAATCAATGAATAAATCAGAACGAGAACTTTTTGAAGAAGAGATGGCTAAATGGATAGAAGAAACAGAGAGACGAGCAGACGAAAGAAGAAAAAAAAGTAAGAAACTTCATGAAGGTCTAACACCTCAATTCAATTCAATAGAAGAAGCAGATAAATATTATAATGCAATTCCTTGGGATGAAGTTTATCAAAGATTACTAAATAATGCTGATAAATAAAATTTTAAGATTTAATGATAAAAATTACTACTGATGTTGAATTATATTTAAATGATTTAGATAATAAATATGCTTCACAAACATATAAGAAATTCTATGGTCAATCACCTTATCGAAATTGGCTGACACAGATTAACCGTTTAATTAAATCACTTGAATATGGTACAGATAGTTTTGGCGAAGGCTTAATTTATACAACTGATTGGGGTAATATTGTTTACGATAGATTAAAGGTTAATAACGAAGTGGTCGTTTATATCACTGATTTTAATTTCAATTTAAGATTACTACATAATTGGTTTACAAGAGCTGCTTATCCGTCAACCACACCGCAGCCACAAAACCCTATGGTAGTTAATTCATTTAATTATGTAAGACCATTTCACATATATAGATTATCTGATGGTAGACAAATATATGCAGTTCAATCTGATTCTAATCTATATTCGTTAGCTGACAAAAACAAGAAACTTGTAATTAACAAATGGTTCAATAGCTTAACGTTCCCATCCGTTCAAAATATCGGCAACCTGAATATAATTGGACATGGGAGCATAAATAATATTCCATATTATATAGATGATAGTCTCACATTACATCATGGAGCTGAAATAGCGGAACTTCAGAAAAGGAAAATTGAAAATGTTATTAACCGAATAACAACAATTATTGTTGAGGGATTAAAAAGAAAGCAATCATTAAATGAAGGATATAATCTTGAGAAATTCGGCAAATGGAACGTGGTGGAGGGGAGCAAGATGTTAAATACCCGAAAAGGTCTTGAAAATTGGGGATGGCTAAGTGATTTAAGGTTGTATGATAATAACGGAGATGCAATTATGGTGTTTAACCTTGGAGTAGGAAGTATTACAGGTGGTAAAGGTAATAAATGTATCTGTGCAAAATTAGTAACCAATAAAAATCATAAGTTTAAATATTATAAGGCTCTTAAAAAAGATGAAATCCCACAAGAAATTTTGCAGGATTTAAGAACTAAGAGATTTAATGAGTGATATCTATTTCTTTAAGTTTTTTGTTATCTGCATAGAATATATGATTAGATTTATTCCCTTTATAAGTCCTATTGCAAATTGCACAAACAGGGTATAACCACATTTTAGTTTGCTCTATATCTTCTACATGTCCAACCACAAACTTGTCTGCTTTTTTCATACAAGAAGTACATATCATATCTGATGGTTCAATAGGGTCGTTAAAGTGTTTTTCCCAATAGTCAGAAGGAGAAGATGTTCCATCAATCTTATTAATATTTGTAGAACCATCGACATGCTTAACAATAGTCATATCATCTATCTTGATATGATGCCTAGCCAATTCTTCAAAACATTCTGAAAATTGTTGTTCAGATATTATATATTTTGCCATATTCTATTTTTTTGCAAAAATAAATAAAAACCACCATTCTGAAAAATAGTAGCATTTGAAAATTGTCTTTGAATGTGTTATATTAAGTTAAGCAACAATTCAAGGGTCAACATGTATATTGTTCCCAAATTAAAAACGTGTATATGACAGAGGGGATTGCGGACATCCGCAATCCCCTCTGCTTATTTAGTCATATCCTGTCCTACCACTCGTTATAGTGGATATTTTCGGGTATCCACTTGTCTTTTGGTTCCGGAGGAATGTTTATCCGCAAAGATATGCATAAAATCTCAAATTGCCCTCCATCACAACTTTCCAACAGGACAGGAAAAAAGTGCCGTGCGAGAGGATAGAACAAAATGCCGCTTTTATTAATCTGATTGTGATTGACCGCTTATAATGCCATATTGGATTAAAGTAAAGCCGTGAGAAAATCCCCACGGCTTTACTAATTCTCCAAGTTATAATGCTATGCGTCTATGCGATTAAAGGCATTTCTTATATAGGCTTACAATGTCCTCAAGGGTCACATCACGAGGATTGCCTGGAGTGCAAACGTCTGCAAGAGCCTGTTCTGCAAGAGCGGGAATATCCTTTTCGGTAATGCCAATTTCACCTAAGGTCTGAGGAATTCCAACTTCAAGAGAAAGCTTGCGCACTGCTTCAACAGCAGCCTTCGATGCCTCTTCCTTGCTCATGCCTGCAATGTCCACACCCATAGCCTTAGCAATTGCAGGATATTTGTCAAGACAAGCCTTCATATTGAATTCCATGATTGTGGGGAGGAGAAGCGCGTTAGCAACTCCGTGGGGCACATCAAACAGCGAACCCATAGGATGAGCCATGCCATGAACAAGCCCGAGACCAACATTGGAGAATGCCATGCCGGCAATGTACTGCGCAAGTGCCATGCCGTTTCGCCCTTCAGGATTAGTGGGTTCACTCACAGCAATGGGGAGGTATTTGCTAATCATGCGGATAGCTTCGATTTCAAACATATCCGACATTTCCCATGCTCCACGGGTGATATATCCCTCAATCGCATGTGTAAGGGCGTCCATTCCGGTTGCGGCAGTTAGCCCTTTCGGAAGGGAGTACATGAGTTCAGCATCGATGACAGCAACAGCGGGAATGTCGTTGGGGTCAACGCAAACCATTTTCTTGTGCTTCTCTTCATCAATAATCACATAGTTTATTGTGGTTTCTGCCGCAGTGCCAGCAGTTGTCGGGAGAGCCACAATGGGCACACTCTTGTTTTTGGTGGGAGCACATCCCTCCAATGAAACTATATCAGAAAACTCCGGGTTGTTGATTACAATGCCAATGCCTTTTGCAGTATCCATAGATGAACCGCCTCCAATAGCAATGATAAAGTCGGCACCGGAAGCCTTGAATGCTTCTATACCGTCCTTTACATTCTTAACCGTAGGGTTAGGCTTAACTTCGCTGAACACATCATAAGGTATTCCTGCTTCGTCAAGCACATCAGTCACCATTTTAGCAACTCCGAATTTCACCAGTCCTTTGTCGGTGACAACCAAAGCTTTTTTCTTGCCGAGGCGCTCAACAACTGCGGGAAGTTCCTTTCTTGCGCCCGGTCCGAAATAAGAAACTTCATTAAGAATAAATCTGTTTACCATGATATTATATTTAATTAAACATGAGTCTATATTTTATTTGCCAGAAGGATAAAGGGGACCGTAAAGCATGGTCTTATCCCGGAGCACAAGCTTGCCATCTTTAACAAATTCCTCTCCACGCTCACTGAGATGCTCCACCATCGCATCGCGCAAACCTTGAATCTGCGAAGCATACCCAGCATCGCCCGCAAGATTATGAAGCTCATATGGATCTTTGACGAGATCAAATAGCTCCTCTTCACCGGTGCGAAAACGCCATACATATTTTATCTTTCCATCGGTGAGCCCGCACCAATAATTGTCATCGCTATAACAAGTCGCGTGCTCCAGGTCTATATATCGGCGCCAATCATCTTTATCACCACGAGCTAACTTAACCAATGAGCTTCCATCCATCTCCCCGGGCACTTCAACACCGGCAATCTCAAGCATGGTAGGAAGAACATCACGCAACTCCACCGGATTGTCAACTATACCCGGAGTGATATTTGCGGAAGCATTCCATTTCACAATATATGGCACATGAACAGAGCCTTGGTAGGGGTATGTTTTACGCCAGTGGTAATGGTCCCCCATCATATCACCGTGGTCTGACACAAATATTATCAGTGCGTCGTCATACATGCCCTTTTCCTTAAGCGTGCCAATTATGCGACCTATCTGTTCGTCAATGAATGTTATGTTGGCGTAATAGTGTCGCCGGGAGTTTATTGCATATTCATCACCGAAATTAGCATAAGGTGCGTCAGACGCAGCCTTTTCAGGATCTTTCAACTCGGAGTAACGTCCACACCAGTCCCCTATGACAGGTGCCGGTATCTCAACATCTCCGTACATGTCAACGAATCTCTTAGGAGCATCATACGGGCTATGAGGGCGGGCAAAGGATACTTTAAGGAACAACGGCGCTGAGGCTGTGTCGTAGTTGCGAATCATTTCACATGCCATCTCACCAGTCCAGTATGTAGGATGCAATTTTTCAGGGAGTGCATAATCTGCCGCGCCATGATCGTTCCACCCAATGCCGGTTGCATCAGGATCCTTGCCGGGCGCTTGCAGCTGGAACCACTGGCGATAGTCACTCGCAAAACCGATATCTTCTATTCGCCCACTCTCGTCAAGGAGAGTTCCATCGAATCCGTGACGGGAACGCTGCGGATGCCAGTGCATCTTGCCAATACCGAATGTGTAGTAGCCAGCGTCCTTAAGCATCTGCGGCATTTCATAGCGGTAATCAGGAGCGACTTTTCCATAGCCCAACAAGCCATGATGCCATGGATTCATTCCTGTCAACAATCCTGCACGTGCCGGAGTGCTGCTGGGACATGATGAAAACCCATTTGTAAACAGGGTGCCATGGGATGCAAGCGAATCAAGATTTGGGGATATCACTGCCGGATTATCCATGCAACCCATTGCATCCGCACGTTGCTGGTCAGTCATAATCAATATTATATGGGGCTGTTTCTGAGCATATCCCCATGAAGAGCACATACCAGCAAGCGCCATAGTACAGGTGATATTGTGTCTAAAACTCATTATTTCTATGGTATCAGGTTAATTCAATATTTATAAAAGTTATAGATACAAAGATAATACTTTTTCCCGATGAGTGTGCGATAAACTGAGATGCATAAATCAATTTAACCTTAATGAGCAGGTAATCAAAAGCCTGTAGCATGAATTATGGTTGTTAGCCCAAGAAGGTATCATCCAAACAAAAAGCAGGGAGCGAAACGATTCAACTCCCTGCGAATAATTTTTAAATGAATGATGAATCACTCAGTCAATGATGTAGATTTTGCTGTTGACAAGGTCGTTGAACAGGTCGGCGTAACGCTCAGCCACAGCAAACGCGTATGCGGCTCCTTTTTCAGCCGTTGCATGTGCGGGATTTCCAATTCCGGTGTCAGTGCTGACCTTATTCCAATTTCTCGGAATCCATGCCACACCCTCCGCGAGGGTCTTTGCCGCAAAACCGGTATAGTTGCCCGGTCCTGCTTCCGATAAGTCCACTAACTCAGGATGATAATGCATCATAACCGAGGTTTCCAGTTCATCAGCATGGTCTCCGGGATTCTCGAAAAACTGTTTAGCGGGCAAAACCTTAAACCATTCGCTTGATGCGATTAGCATGCCAGGATAGTCAACCGCGAGATCTCGAATCATGCCTTTGAATGTGTTGCCTCCGTGACCATTGATAATGACAAGTTTGTCAATACCTTGGTTATGAAGAGAAGAAACTATGTCTGTCAGCACCGCCATCTGGGTAGCGTGGCGGTAGTGCACACAGAATTTGAGGTCACGCTGCCCCGGATTCTGCGCCCCGAGAGGCATTGGAGGCATAACCATAACATTAAACCCATATTTTTCACGTGCCATTACAGCAGCATCCACTGCAACGTCATGGCTAAGAATAGCATCGGTAAGATAGGGCAAATGGAGGTTATGCGGTTCAGTGGCTCCCCAAGGCAGTACCGCAAGAGCATACTGCTCGTTGCGGGTACTGCCATAGTTAGCAACGGAAAGATCTAATTTCTTTTCCATCAAAGTTTGACTTTAGATACTTTCGGTGTACGAATCCTGGGCTTAAGTTCTCCACCGATAAGCCAAATTTCTCCTTCGGGTGTAACAGCCGCCGCTGCTCCTGCGCGTGCAATCTCACTGTCTGTAGCGCCTATGCTCCATTTGCCAGCCTTTGGCTCGAAAACAAGAGCAAGGTCGTTGAAACGGTACCACTCAATAGGGTGAGAAAGATAATCAGGAGCCTGATTACGGAGCGCTTCAAGGAAAACATCCTTGTTTACACCGCCTGTTACAACGATACGCCCGTCAGGCAGAGTAACGGCAATGCCACCGCCGGTGCTGACAGTCTCGCCTTTTGTGCCAACGGGGTCAGGAAGCGGAGACCATTTGCCGGAAGCGGGATCAAACATAAAACCATCGGTATTGAGAGATGCCTCGCGGTTTTCACCTTTTCCTGCGAACCCACCCCACATATAAAGATGTGATTTGCCTTTAGCGTCCTTAGAACCGGCAAGCACCGGCTGAACCCTGGGATTTCCGGGGAAAGATTTCAGCGCTTTCCACCCATCGGAAAGTTTACCCATATCCAGGACATAAAGTGCATTTGAGGGTGCACCGGCAATGTTGCCACCTGCAACATAAACTTTTCCATCCAGATATGCCGCGCTGGTATTGTCTACGGTAACAGGAAGGGAGGGCAATTCGGACACAACCGCATTGCCATTTTCATCAAGCGAAATGAGGAGCACTGATGACAGTGCTTTCTGAGCAGTAGTACCTCCGACACAAACAATGCCCTGAGGAGTTGTTGCAGATGCGCCATAGGCGATAGCCTCAGGAAGCATTCCTATTTTTTTGCTGACGATAGCCCCGTCTGCCTGAGGAACGAGTTCATAAACCGCCTGATAGAATTTCTTGACGCTACCGGGAGCCATCGGGTTAACCGGGAAATTACATCCGCCTGCCTTGATGACTTTACCATCTATTGTTCCGGCGAAAGCAGCGCTGACACCTGAAGCAATGCCTTCCTCGCTATCGGGAGTCTCAGTGATTTCAATCTTAAATGTTGACGCGGGAAGATTCTCGCTGTTAACTACATTTGCCCTTGTGAAGGGTTGCCATGCGTAACGCACATAGCGGGGATTTGTGATGTCCATATTTGTAAGTGTTATAATATTATCAGCAGTAAACTGTGCTTCAGCAGGGTAATAAATACCATCCACTTCAGCAACCTCAAATGTTCTCGGCGCAGCTCCGTCAGAGGTTTTCATTCCACGACCATATTCCATATCAAGCCGGACAGTGCCGGGCGCAACAAGAGTAGCCTTAAGCGGCAGAGGACCGGACGGTGTTGTTCCAGTGCTGTAAACGCGATTGAGCGCCTGGCGGGCGAGACGCTGTCCAACCGGACGCTTGTTTCTGGGATGCACATCCAGGGAATCTCCATGGTCATGTGAAACTGCCATTGCAGTACCGGGAATCTCTTTAGCAAGCCTGCGCTGGCTATCACGGAACTGCGGCCATGAGGGACGGGCAATAGAGCTCAACTGGGTGAAAATGAACGGCAACTGAGGAGAATTCCAAGTTTTACGCCAGCTGTCAACAAGCAGACGGAAGAACCCTTCATGCACCTCTATATTATGGGCATTGCTTTCTCCCTGGTACCATATAACTCCAGCAATTGGATATGCGCCAAGAGGACGGATACCAGCCGCATAAAGATATGTTGGTTCATAGGGATGACGGAAAGAAAGATTGTTGCCGGTATTCAAGTTTGCCCTACCCTGTGCCCACGGCTGAGTGTAGTCATTCTTGCGCCAGTTTATCAATGCCTCCGGCATGCCACCCTCAAGTGTTTCAATGTCAATCCAAGCCTCAGTACCGGAGCCTCCAATGGCATTATTTATAATTCCGACAGGAACATTAAGGCTGTCCCGAAGCATTTTACCAAAGTACCATGCAACAGCAGAAAATTTTCCCGCAGTTTTAAAATCAGATTTCTGCCATGATGACGGGAGGTAATAGTTGAGGGAATCAAGAGATTCCAGATCAGCTTCATTCCATGTAACGCTATTTGTCACAACCCTCGGCTTCATATCAAAAAGCCTGAGAAGCGGGTCATTTGTCAAAGCGGAATCAGCCCGGTAGGTAGTAGTATTCTTTAGATTGAACTCCATATTGCTCTGACCAGATGCAAGCCATACTTCCCCAACCGCAACATCATCAAACGTAAGAGCCTGCTTGCCATCGGTGACTTTCATCACCAGCCCGGTGCATTCTGACATCGGCGGGAGTTCAACTGCCCATTTGCCCTGGTTGTTGGCAACAGCCTTAACTGTTGTTCCGGCAATTGAAACAGTGACATTAGCTCCTGCATCAGCAGTACCAGATATAACCAACGGCTTGTAACGCTGAAGCACCATGCCGGAGCCGTAAACCTGTGGCATTTTCAGTCCACCATAATTTCCTGTGATAGCTGAGTATGCCGCCTGCGCAAGCAACTTGGCACCCTTTGCATTAGGATGGATGCCGTCTGTAAGATAATTGGTGTGGTCCAGAAGAGGCTCTGCGAAATCAATCAGCTCCGCGCCAGTGACCTGCGCAACAGTTTCAATTGTATTGCGGATTTCAATGCGCCAGTCACGAGTACCGGTCCTAAAGCGATGATGCTTTGCAGTAATGGGCGACAAATTTGCAATAATGACCCTCACATCTGGATTAACATGCCTGAAACTATCCACAAGCGCAACATAGTTGCCAACAAACTCACTATTATAATCGGGCCAGTTGCGCGGATCTGTGTCGTTCACTCCAAGATGCACAACAATAATATCTGGCTTGAACGCAAGCGCCGACTTGAACTCAGGGCTTTTCACATAGGGATTGTGCCCTTTGAACAGAAGTGTTGCTCCCGGACGCCCGAAATTATCAACAATATATTTGTCACCAAGCATCCTGCCCAACTGCACAGGATATGCATTCTGTTCCCTGTCCTCAACGAGTGACCCGTATGTAATGCTGTTTCCTACACAAGCCACTCTCTGCGTTGCTAACGACTGGGCATATCAGTTNNGGCGCTTGCGTTCAAGCCAGATATTACTGCGGCGGCTGATGTTTTAAGGAATGTCATTTTTAATCTTTTTCCAGAATATTATCAATAATCAGCTGCCCTTTTATCAACATTCTCGGAATGTGGAAAGGACCTTTGAATATATTACCCTTAGCCGGCTGCGCAACCGAACCGTCACGGTGCAGGTATCCGAACCATTCCCCGTAAACCGGATCGGGCAAGAACTGATATGCCCAGTCGTTAGCAAGCTGATGCATTTCAAGGTACTTTGAATCTCCGGTAGCCTCATAAGCGTAAAGAGATGCAATGATAGCCTCTGTCTGCGGCCACCAGAACTTCATGTCCTGGCTATAGTCCTGAGCAGGGAATCCCTTGCAGTCACGGAAATTGATAATACCGCCAAACTCCTTATCCCAGCCCCATTCCCAGGACCAGTCAAGAATCTGTAGCGCCATATCCTTTATTTCCTTGCCTTTGCCCTCATCCCAGCCGAGATATTTAGCTTCTTCGAGAAGGAACCATGCAGTTTCAATGCAGTGCCCGGGGTTGATGACACGACCGTTGATTGTGTCAATAACCTCACCTTCCGGTGTAACCATTTCAAGAAGAGCTTTATACTCCGGATGAATAAAATACTTGCGGAGCGCTTCAATGCTTCTTGCAATCTGCTCGTCAAGCACCGGGCTGCTGATAGCTTCGCGGATACGTGCGGCTGTATTGATAAGAATCATTGTGACTGAATGACCGATAGCCTTCTGCTCCGGAAGATATTTTGGTTCAAGTATACCGGGTGTATTCAGGAAATACTCGATATCATTGAATAGCTTAAGCGCCCTCTCGGCATACTGGTGGTCGCCGGTAGCAATCGAATATTCTGCAAGCGCGATAGCCGCGAAACATTCACTGAACACATAGCGACGTTTGCGTAACGGCTTACCGTCAGCAGTCACCTCGAAGTACATACGACCGTCCTTGTCAAAGCAATACTTTTCAAAGAAGTCGATGCAGCTTTTTGACATTTCAAGATATTCAGGACGCTTTTCAATATTATTGTATGCAAAAGCATATATGAATGCGCAACGTCCCTGGAACCATACGGATTTAGTGGTATCCATAAGGTTTCCTTCGCGGTCAACGCAGGTGTAAACGCCTCCGTTCACCTTGTCAAGCCCATGTTTGAGCCAGAAAGGGAGAATATCGTCGAGAAGATCCCGACGATAGTGTTCCCTCCAGTCCTTAAGATATTTAGATGTGTCTAAAGTCCACATTTTCAAATTAGAATTTGTTGCAACGATCAAAGAAATTTATAGCCTCAAGTTCAGCTTTCATAGCAGCCTCCTCTTCATCTGTGAGGTTGCGGAAAGGAACGCGGTTGGGACCGAGGTCGAGACCGATAAGCTTCATGATGCGTTTGCCACCTACGATATTGCCACGGTAGTTGCAGATAACGTTGATAACAGCCTGTGAGAAGTTCTGTTTCTCGCGTGCAGTTTCAAGGTCACCTTTCTCCCATGCTTCGATGATACCGACAAGCTCCTTGCCGTTATAGTTGGTAGTACCGCCGATACCACCCTGAGCACCACCCTGAGCGAGTGAAGGAAGGATTGTCTCGTCCTGACCGTGGAGCATATCGAATTTGCCATCCTTGTATAGGCGGCACTGATTGTACTCATAAAGGCTTTCAAATGTATATTTGATACCTGCAAAGTTGGGGATTCTGCCATCAACAGCCTTGAGCATTTCAATCATAGGCAGGAATGCGCCATTGAATGCGGGGATGTGGTAGTAGTAGAAGGGAAGATTGGGAGCTGCAGATGCAATTTCCTCGCAATATTTAACGAGCTCTTCAACGCGACCGATTTTCGGGAAGGGAGGAGCCATAGCACCGATACCCCATGCGCCGATTTCAGCAGCGTGGCGTGCAAGCTCCTTAGCTTCGCGGAGGGAGCAGCTACCAACGTGAACAATCACCTTGAAATCTTCGGGGACAGCCTTAACCCAAGCCTCAGCAAGTTTTTTACGTTCTTCGGTTGTGAGCATATATCCTTCACCGCTTGAACCATTGATAAACACGCCTTTAAGACCGTTTTTCTTGAGCATTGCCGCGTATGCGGGGATTACTTCGAGATTTATGTCACCATTGGGGAGCATAGGTGTGAAAGGAGCATCAATGAGTCCTTTGATTTTTTCAAATTCCATAATTATTATTTATTAAGGTGTTTATAATTCTATATGATCATTCAATTATGCTTCAATTGTATCAGCTTTGAGGTCAAGGCTCTTGCGATCCTCAGCACTCATCTCTTCATCATCCTTGTCATCGCTCTTAGGCTTGAGGACACTAAGCTGGAGGATGAGGGCAATAACGAGTATCACACCCATGAGGGCGAAACATTTGCCAAGACCAAGCGATTCAGACAGACCGCCGAGCACCTGTGTAGTAACAGCACCCATAATCACACCGAGCGAGTTCATGAAGCCGTAAGCCATAGCTCTCTGGCGTGATGAAACAAACTGGCAGAGGATAGGCATATTGTTTGCGTCGAACATACCGTAACCAACACCGAAGAGGAGACCGGCAAGCACTGAAAGGATAGCATTGTGAGCGAGACCAAGGAGAACGAGTGAAGGAATCATCATGCCAAGACCGATAGCGCTGGTATAGATACGTCCCTTTACATTCTTCTTAACCCATTTGTCGCTGAGCGGACCACCGAGCATCACACCGATAAAGCTGCTGACTGCGATTGTGAGAGTAGCCATCGGACCTGCCCATTCCATGCCGAGGTTAAGGTTGTCTTTAAACAAGGTGGGGAGCCAGTTCTTGGTAGCCCATCCGGGAATTGAGCTTGATGCGAAGAAGAAGAGGATAACCCAGAAAGCAATGTTTGAGAATACCACTGCGAAAGACTGCACCACAGATTCCTTTGACTTCGGAGCAGCCTGCTTCTGAGTGCCGGAAGCTTTCACTGAGCCATGACCTGCTTTCTCATGGAGGAGGAAGATAAGAACAAGAGCGTATGCAACACCGATGATACCGAACCAGTGGAAAGTAGCCTGCCAGCTCCAGTTTGTTGCCACCATAGCACCGAATCCGCCCAATGCCTGACCGCAATACAGACCGGTCATGTGCAGACCGATTGCGAGGGAGCGTCCTTTTCCTGTGAAGAAGTCAGCAATAAGCGACAGAGCAGAGGGGATATAAAGCGCTTCGCTGATACCCATGATACCACGAAGCCACATGAGCTGTGAGAAGTCTGTGCAGTAACCCATGAGATATGTAACCGCACTCCACACGCCGAGCGAACCTACGATAAGCCATTTGCGGCTGACACGGTCGGCAACTGCGCCGGAGAATGGGCTGAAAAAGCCATATACCCAAAGGAAAATAGCCATAAGGGCGCCGAATGCCTCAGCATTTTTCAAGGCAGCGATATCGTTTGCGATATTCATCTGCATAGTAGACAGCATCTGCCTGTCCATATAATTCAGGAGCGCAACCACCCAGAGCAGGCCTACTACTACCCAGGGATAGAATTTCTTTTCTTGCAGTTTCATAAGTTACTGTGTTGTAATCCGAGATTTAAGGGTTAATAAAAATAAGGTCGCGGAGTTTCCTCCATACCGCAAAAGTACATTTTTCTCGCAACATCAAAAAATTTCTCCTATAATTATTCACCTTGCGTGCCTAAAAAACGGATGAATTGACAATCATTCGCCCATTATCACATTTTTTTCTCACAAAGTCGCTACTTTTCAATACTCCATAGCGTTTTGATATTAAATTTGCATTATAAACTAAAAAACACAATACATCATGGATAATTTCACATACTGCACTCCCACGAAGTATGTATTCGGTCGTAGAGTTGAATCACAGACAGGCATTGAGACAGCAGCAATAGGAGCGAAAACGGTTCTGGTAGTTTACGGTGGCGGCTCGGCAGTGCGTTCAGGGCTTCTTGACCGTGTGTGCGACTCACTTTCAAAGTCGGGCATCAAATATTCAACTCTCGGAGGCATAAAACCGAATCCTGTGGATGGTCCGGTGCGTGAAGGCATACAAATGTGCCGCAAGGAGGGCATCGACGCCATCCTGGCTGTTGGTGGAGGGTCTGTTATCGACACTGCAAAGGCAATTGCCCTCGGGGCACCCTACAGCGGCGACTTCTGGGATTTTTACAGTGGCAAGGCAAAAGCGGAAGTTGCGCTTCCGGTAGGAGTTGTCCTGACCATCCCCGCTGCCGGCAGCGAAGGGAGTGGAAATTCAGTGATCACCCTTGAGTCCGAGAAGGTGAAGATTTCTTTGAGGACAGACTATATCCTGCGTCCGAAATTCGCCATAATGAACCCGGAACTCACATTCACCCTCCCCGCTTACCAGACTGCAAGCGGAATCGCAGACATGATGGCTCATATCATGGAGCGCTATTTTACCCCCACGCAGGATGTGGAAATCACAGACAGGGTAAGCGAAGGTGTACTGAAAGCTATAATCGAAGAAGCGCCTAAGGTAATCGCTGAACCGGACAATTACCAGGCGCGTGCCAATATAATGTGGAGCGGAACACTTGCCCACAACGGCATCTGCGGCACGGGCAGAAAAGAGGATTGGGCAAGCCATGCGATAGAGCATGAGATAAGCGCTATGTATAATGTTACACACGGAGCAGGTCTTGCTGTAATTTTCCCCGCATGGATGACATATATGACGCAACACAATCCATCCAAGATAGCCCAGTTTGCCCGCAGGGTATTCAATGTGCGCGACGAAAAGGATGAAGCGGCAGCTTACGAAGGAATTGATTGCCTGAAAGCATTCTTCGGCAGCATCGGTCTGCCGGTAACATTTGCGCAACTTGGAGTACCGGACCCGGACATTGATGAGATGGTGCGACGCCTCCATATTAATAAAGGTGAGGTTATCGGCGGATATATGCCCTTGCGCGCAACAGACACCGCTGAAATATACCGCCTCGCCCTGTAATGGTCATACGCCGGTACACTCCTGAATACAAGGAGCTGTGGGATAACTTTGTCGAGCAGTCGCGCTGCGGCACATTCCTGTTCAAGCGCGATTACATGGACTATCATTCGGACCGCTTTGCCGATTGTTCGCTAATGGCGTTCAACCGGCAAGGCAAGCTTGCAGCAACACTTCCAGCCGAAATACATGGAACTGTTATCAGTTCACACCGAGGACTGACATACGGCGGATGGATTACCCCTACCCGGCATTTTAACGGCATTACCATGACCGAGGTTTTCCATGCTGCCATTGACGCAATGCGTGACCTTGGCGCCCAGGAGCTATCGTACAAATCGTTGCCGCATATTTACCAGACTATGCCGGCAGAAGATGATTTGTATGTACTCTTCCGGCTCGGCGCACAGCAGGCTGATTCCGTTCTATCCTCCGCAATAGACCTCCGCAATCCAGTTCCGATGAACGAAAACAAGCGGCAGGCAATACGCCTGGCAGCCTCGAAAGGAGTCACCATAAGCGAAAATGATGATTTCGCCGGCTTTTGGAATATGCTTGAAGAATGCCTTCGCGTCCGGCACAATGCGGCTCCAGTACATTCACTTAGCGAGATTAACCTCCTTAAAAGTTATTTTCCTGGCAACATCAGGCTCCTTACAGCTTCATTGGACAACACACCGGTTGCCGGAGCTGTAATGTATCTATGCGATAAGGTTGCACGCGTGCAGTACATGGCATCAACCGAAACTGGGCGCAAAGCCAAAGCACCGACAGCTATAATCCACCATCTCTGTGAAACTTGCAGGGAGAAATATGACTACATCGATCTGGGGGGCTCCAACGAACCGGATACCGGAGAGATTGACAAAGGGCTGCTCCAGTTCAAAAGCGAGCTTGGAGCACGCGGCATTGCTTTCCCCACCTACCGCATTGCTCTTTGATATTGCAATATAATTAAGTACCTTTGTAGCCGCTAAAAAATATTCAGCTATGGAAAAGAAATTCAACCGTACCCTCATAACCACTGCACTGCCCTACGCAAACGGACCGGTGCATATCGGACATCTCGCCGGCGTATACGTACCAGCCGACATCTACGCACGCTATCTCCGCCTGAAAGGTGAAGATGTCATCATGATCGGAGGGAGCGACGAACATGGCGTGCCCATCACCATCAAGGCTCGCGAGGAGGGTGTTACCCCGCAGGACATTGTGGACCGCTATCACGCTATCATCCGCGACTCCATGGCTGAACTTGGCATCAGCTTTGACATTTATTCCCGCACTACCTCTGATATACACCACGATACCGCATCAGAATTTTTCAAGCGCCTGTATGACAAAGGATGCTTTGAAGTAAGGACATCCGAGCAGCCCTACGATGCCGAGGCTGGAGAATTTCTCGCCGACCGTTATGTTGCCGGCACTTGCCCCCATTGCGGCAAGGAAGCATACGGAGACCAGTGCGAAAGCTGCGGCACCTCACTTAGCGTGACAGACCTCATAGACCCTCATTCCCGCCTTACTTCCGCACCCGTAAGCTGGAAGGAAACAACCCATTGGTATCTTCCTCTCAATAAATACGAGGAAGCTTTGAGCAAATGGATTCTTGAAGGGCACAAGGAGTGGAAGAGCAATGTGTACGGTCAATGCAAATCATGGATTGACATGGGACTACAGCCAAGAGCCGTGAGCCGAGACCTTAAATGGGGAGTTCCTGTGCCGGTTGAAGGCGCCGAAGGCAAAGTGCTGTATGTATGGTTTGACGCACCTATCGGATATATTTCCAACACCAAGGAGCTACTTCCTGATTCATGGGAAAAATGGTGGAAAAGCGATGACACCCGACTGATACACTTCATCGGCAAGGACAATATTGTTTTCCACTGCATAGTTTTCCCGGCTATGCTTATGGCGTACGGGGATAATTTCCAGTTGCCCGACAATGTGCCCGCAAATGAATTCTTAAATCTTGAGGGAGACAAGATATCCACATCACGCAACTGGGCCGTTTGGCTCCACGAATACCTCCGTGATTTCCCCGGAAAACAGGATACACTCCGCTATGTGCTGACCGCAAACGCACCGGAAACCAAAGACAACGACTTCACTTGGTCTGATTTCCAGGCTCGTAACAATAATGAACTTGTTGCCGTACTCGGCAACTTCGTAAACCGCGCTGTTGTGCTGACCCATAAGTTCTTTGGAGGAGTGCTTCCGGTACCTGGCGAACCGCTGGATATTGACAAAAAAATGATGGAAGATGTCGCTGCAGCAGTGCAGTCACTGACAGGAAACCTTGACACATTCCATTTCCGCGAGGCGCTGAAGGATGCTATGGAGATTGCCCGTATCGGCAACCGTTATCTACAGGAAACAGAGCCTTGGAAAGTGGTCAAGACCGACATGGGCAGAGTTGCAACAATACTTAATTATGCAATTCAGATCTGCGCCAACATCACAGTGGCGTTTGAACCTTTCATGCCGTTCATGAGCGCGAGCCTATGCAAAATGCTCAATATCCAGGAAATGAAATGGGATATGCTCGGCAATTTCGACATAGTAGGCTCAGGCACAGAGATTGGAGAACCGCAGTTGCTGTTTGAAAAAATCGAGGATTCCGCAATTCAGGGACAGCTCGACCGGTTGGCGAGAATCAAAGAGGAAAACAAAATCAAGTCTTTCAAGGCAGCTCCCCAGGCTCCGGATGTGGATTTTGACACCTTCATGAAAGCAGACCTCCGTGTTGGCACAGTACTCGAATGCATTAAAGTGCCTAAGGCTGACAAGTTGCTTAAATTCACAATTGATGACGGGCTTGGCACACGCACCATTGTAAGCGGCATTGCTGCACACTACCAGCCGGAAACACTTGTTGGCAAACAGGTATGCTTCATTGCAAACCTCCCGCCGAGAAAGCTCAAAGGCATAGAATCCCAGGGAATGATTCTTTCGGCAGAAAACGCCGACGGCTCACTGGTTGTAATAGGTCCTACCGGACCGGTAGTACCGGGAGCACAGGTCAAATAAATCATATTGCCCTGCCAATGGAAGCAACTGCCCGTCGACCGCGACTCCTTATTATATATACCGGTGGCACAATCGGCATGATTGAAAATGCCGAGACCCACACTCTGCAGCCGTTTGACTTCACGCACCTGATTGACAATGTGCCGAAGATACGGAAACTCAATTATGAGATTGACAACATCTCATTTGATCCTCCGCTTGATTCGTCAGACATGAATCCGGAGCATTGGGGGCAGATTGTGAACGCCATTGAAAAAAATTACCGCGCATACGATGGTTTTGTGGTGCTTCATGGCACTGACACCATGGCATATACCGCATCTGCGCTCTCTTTCATGTTGGAAAACCTTAGCAAGCCTGTTATTATAACAGGCTCACAGCTCCCCATAGGCGAAGTGAGGACAGACGGTGAAGAAAACCTGATAACGGCATTGCAGATTGCGGCATCCGTCACTCCTACAGGCACTCCTACCGTCCAGGAGGTGGCTATTCTTTTTGAGAATTACCTGTGGCGTGGAAACCGCTCCACAAAGATGAGCGCGGACAATTTCAATGCGTTCAAAAGCAACAACTACCCCCCTCTGGCTAAAATAGGGCTCGGCATCCATTTCGACAATGACGCCTTGTATCGCCATATAGAGCACCGTCCACTGCGCACCCACTATAAAATGGACCAGGGGGTAATGTGCATAGATCTATTCCCGGGACTAACCGAAGCCACATTGCGGCATCAGCTGGCGACACCCGGAATCAAAGGCATAGTGCTGAAAACATACGGAGCGGGAAACGCACCGACTTCAAAATGGTTTACCGATGCGATCAAAGAAGCGGTTGAGCGAGGGGTTGTGGTTGTAAATGTGACCCAATGTGTTAACGGAGGAGTCCAGAAGCGCTATCTTGCAGGTGACACTATTGCAGCCTGTGGAGTTGTTTCAGGACATGACATCACAACCGAAGCCGCATTGGCTAAACTGATGTATCTCTTCGGAATGGAACTCCCACCTGAGGAAGTCAGAGACCATTTCGGTCACTCGATTTGCGGAGAAATAACTATTTAACATTTGTTGATGTAACGTTTGGACTTTTTTTCGCGTCATATAGATAGAAACAAATAATTATATCAGATATGACACGATTTTTCATCCTCCTCACCATCCTTATCACATCACTTGCCGCATCGGCAAATGTTGTCATCACACCTTCATCTAATTATGTCACTTACACTGTGCCCGTGAAGTTTAGCCAAATAAGCAAACTCGAAACACAGACTGCAATTGACATTGAGTACACTGACTCACGCACACAGGAAGTCAAGATATATGCTCCGGAAAACCTGACTAAGTATATTGACGTGAGACATGAAGGCACCACTCTTTCTGTAAGATACAAGCAATCCATAAGCATCCACGGCTCATGTACCGTAAAAGTGCTTGTAAGCGCACCTGATGTAACATCTTTTGTAACGAACAGCTCCGGAAACATAAAGATCATGAACTCCTTCAATAGACCGGGCAAGCAAGTATCCGTTACCACAAATTCCGCAGGCGACATCAGGGGATATAATATAAAGGCTGATCAAATAAAACTGAATACCAATTCAGCCGGCAATATAAAGTTTTCTTCACTGAGCTGCAATACCGCGTCTGTTTCTGCTAATTCGGCTGGAGACATAAACATAGACAATATCACTGCATCCACCGTTAGCGTGTCGTGCAACTCGGCTGGAGACATATACGCGACTAAGATTGTTTGCAACCAGCTATCCGCTGCATCGCAGTCTGCCGGCGACGTAAACATAAAGTCCGCTAACTGCGAATACATTTCAGCAATCTCATCATCATCGGGTGATGTCAAGATTTCCGGAATAACAGCTTCTATGGTCGAAGCCATAAGCGGCAGTGCCGGCGACATAATCCTTTCAGGAATCTGCAACAATGCTGAATTTTCTGCATCCAGTTCGTCAGACATTATCGCTTTCTCGCTAAAGGCAAAAACCGTAAAGGCTACCACCAACTCAAGCACATCAAGCATCTCCTGTTATGCAATTGAACGTCTTGAGGCAAATAAGGCACGATATAGCACAATCAAAAACCAGGCAAACGGGCACACTACTACATTTGTGACATACGACTGACCCATGCAACGACAGGAGTTTGAAAAACTTGCCGCAGGACTACGTCCCCGTTTGTTATCCACTGCCAGAACCATTCTTGGCTCAGTGGATGAGGCTGACGACGCCGTGCAGGATACACTTATCAAACTCTGGTTTTTCAAGGATAAACTTTCAAATTATGAAAATCCAGCAGCACCTGCTGCTGTGATTCTCAGAAGGGTATGCATATCGGCTATCAGAAGCAGACGCTCAACGGCTGATTTGGATGAAGCTATGACGGTGGAGTTCCAGACATATTCCGACACTATAGACCCCGACATGCTGGAGGCTATTGAGGAATAGCCGAAAATGGAGCAAGCTGTACTGAAAATGAAACATATTGAAGGAATGGAAACTGAAGAAATAGCATCACTTATCGGGTCTAAACCGGGTGCCGTACGCACCGCACTGTCCAGGGCACGAAAAAGAGTGCGTGACATATATTTAAATTCAAAAGCATGAACATTACTGACAAAAATATTGAAACATTGCTCAACCGTTTCTTTGAAGGTGAAACTACCTGCGCGGAAGAGGCGGCACTCCAGCAATACTTTGCCGGCAACGCGGTGCCTCCGCACCTTAAAGAATATATACCTATGTTCAAGTGGTACGCGGACGGTATGCCAGGTGAACCGGGAATCGAACTGGAAACACAACCGGCTAAAAAGCGCAACAGGTTTATCAAACCTATACTGTGGATTAGCTCTGCCGCGGCGGCAATCGCAGTTGTATTCTCACTCGGATGGAACTATCATACACGCAGCATACAGCGCGAATTGCTTGCAAAGCAGTATGAAGGCAGCTATGTAATGATAGATGGCAACATGACAACAGACATTGAATACATCTCGGATGAGATTAACGCCATAAATCTTGAAGCGGAAAGCATAGAGCTTGAACTTCGCACTGCTGAACTATCCGCTATCGCTGACAATGAAGACTTCTTTTCCTGACCCACAAAATATACTCTCGAATATATAATATATGCTCACCTTAAACTATTAAAGGATATGAAACGAAACTTACTGCTCATACTCATTCTCGTGTTTGCTGTCCCTGCATTTGCCGCAGGTGACTGGCATGATGACCTTATTACCAATATGAACTCGGAAAATGCTGTTGAGAGGACACTCGCAGTAGATCGTGACCCATCTTCTGGCAAAATCCGCCAGGCTACATACCGCTATACATTCAAGCAAAAATCGCTTTACAAGAGCCTGCGCGCAAAGCTCCTGAACCGCGAAAACGAAGCGTCCAACTTCATCCTAAGACCTGGTGATGACGGGCAGATCATAATGAAATTCGTAAATCCGGACAATTATCGCAATTACAGCCTCTCTCATGTAAATGGCAAGTATCAGCTAATCATTTCTGTAAACAAATCAGACCCGTATGACTATGCTGAGAGTGAATCGCAGAGACAGTATGAGCAACGGCAAAAACAATTAGAGGAACGTCAACGGCAATTCGCTCAGCAGCAAGCAGAACGCCAGAGGCAATTAGCTCAGCAACAGGCGGAACGGCAACGGCAACAGGCAGAGCGCCAGAGGCAATTAGCTCAGCAGCAGGCAGAACGCCAGAGACAGCAAGCAGAGCGCCAGAAGCAATTAGCTCAGCAGCAGGCAGAACGCCAGAGACAGCAAGCAGAACTCCAGAGGCAGTTAGCTCAGCAGCAAGCGGAACGCCAGAGGCAATTAGCTGAACAGCAAGCAGAATTAGCACGGCAACAGGCGGAAAGAGCACGGCAACAGGCGGAACGCATGAGACAGCAGGCGGAAAGAGCAAAACAACAGGCAGAAAAAGCCAGGCAGCAAGCAGAGCGTACAAGGCAACAGATTAAGAAAAGTAATTCGGCAAGCCACACTGTCACCATATCAGAAGGCAATTCCGTTGAATCACAAAATATATCATCACAGCTTAAAGCTGCAGAAGCCGAAAGAAAAAGGCTACTGAACAATTAGTAAAATCTTAACCGCGCTGATGGTTTTCTCGAAATAAATGGTTAACTTCGCGTCATTGACGTAATTCTTAAAGCTAACACCAAATGAAAATCGAGAAAACCTCAGCGACATCATCCCTCGGTGAAATAACACTCTATACCCTCACAAATGCGCAGGGTGCTAAAGTCACACTCTCCTCACTCGGAGCTGGAATCGTATCGGTAGTTGTTCCTGACCGCAACGGAGTAATGACCGATGTGGCAATCGGGTACACCAACCCTGCTGATTATATTGCAGACGGTCCTTGCGCAGGCAAAGTGCCCGGACGTTTTGCAAACCGTATTGCAAAAGGTCATTTCACACTTGACGGTAAAGAATACACTCTTGCTATCAACAATGGTCCCAATGCGCTCCATGGCGGACCCACTGGATATATGAACCGGATATGGAACAGTACTGCAAATGCTGCGGACGGCACTGTTACTTTTACTTACCATAGTGCAGACGGCGAAGAAGGCTATCCCGGAAACCTTGATGTGACTGCAACATATACATGGAGCGATGACAATACACTCACACTGAACCTTAAGGCTGAGACAGACGCTCCTACTGTCATAAACCTAACCAATCACGCTTACTGGAACCTTGAAGGCCACGACTCAGGCAATGTATTTGACCACGAAATGCAGTTGGCTTGCAGCAAATGGCTCCCTACCGATGACACCCTTATCCCAACTGGAGAAATTGCAGAAGTTGCCGGAACACCAATGGACTTCACGTCTCCAAAGAAAATCGGTCAGGACATCAAAAAAGAATTTCCTGCGCTTGAATACGGCAAGGGATATGACAACTGTTGGGTTGCCGACAATTACAAGAAAGGCGAGATGCACACAATCGCTGTTCTCTCTTCGGAACCCTCAGGCAGAGTCCTTGAAGTAAGCACGACCCAGCCTGCAGTACAGGTTTACACCGGAAACTGGCTTGCCGGTTCACCTGCAAACAAAGCCGGACGTTCATATAACGACTATGACGGCGTGGCTATAGAATGCCAGAACTTCCCGGACGCTCCAAACAAACCCAACTTCCCATCACCTGTCCTGCGCCCCGGAGAAGTTTACGACGAGACAATCGCATTTTCATTCAAAACCAAATAATAAACTGACCAATGAAACCCACATTATTTGTGCTCGCTGCCGGTATGGGCAGCCGTTACGGAGGCCTCAAGCAGCTTGACGGTCTCGGACCTCACGGCGAAACTATCATGGACTACTCTATCTATGATGCGATCCACGCCGGATTTGGAAAAGTAGTTTTCGTTATCCGTAAAGACTTTGAGCAGGATTTCCGCGACAAAATCCTTTCAAAATATGAAGGACATATTCCTGTTGAGGTTGTTTTCCAGTCACTCGACGCGCTCCCCGAGGGCTATACATGCCCCGAAGACCGCACAAAACCCTGGGGAACCAACCATGCCGTTCTCATGGGCAAGGATGCTATCAAGGAACCGTTTGCAGTAATCAACGCTGACGACTTCTACGGCAGGAATGCATTTGAAGTTATCGCAAAAGAACTTTCCAAACCACGCGACAAGAAAGGCGACTACTGCATGGTAGGTTTCCGTGTTGGCAACACCATGACCGAAAACGGCTCTGTTGCACGCGGCGTTTGCTCTACATCTGAGGACGGACACCTCACATCTGTTGTGGAGCGCACAGCTATCAGCTACGACAAGGACGGCAAAATCGTATTCACTGACGAAAATGGAGTTGAGCAGACACTTGACCCCTCAACCCCCGTGTCAATGAACCTCTGGGGATTCACACCCGATTACTTTGACTACAGTGAGCGCGAGTTCAAAAAATTCCTTGACAAGGACATCAACACCCCCAAGAGCGAATTTTTTATTCCGCTCGCAATTGACACCCTTATCCGCAACGGAGAAGCTACAGTCAAAGTACTTGACACTGATAGCCGCTGGTTTGGTGTGACTTACGCTGCTGACCGCCCCGGAGTTGTTGAGAAATTCGCCAAACTCCACGAAGACGGCACATACCCCGAAAAACTGTTCTAAATCAATTTTACGCCTAAAAATTTGCGCGGTAAAAGGTATGTTTATACCTTTGCACTACAAATCCCGCGCATGTGGCGTAATTGGTAGCCGCGTTAGACTTAGGATCTAATGTCTCAGGACGTGGGGGTTCGAGTCCCTTCATGCGCACAGAACCATAGAGTCGGCATTGCTTTCCGCAGCGCCGGCTCACTTTTTTCTTTGATATGAGCGCTATCAACTACGACCTGTCATTAATAAAAGGAGTGGTCTTCGACATTGACGGAGTCTTGTCTCCTTCCACAATACCCATGGCTGAAAACGGGCAATTATTGAGAATGGCGAATGTTAAGGATGGATTTGCCATGCGGCTTGCCGCACGCATCGGGCTAAAAATCGCAATCATATCCGGAGCCGACTGCTATACCATCAAAAACCGGATGGCTGCACTGGACATTAAGGATGTGTACCTGAACGCTTCACGGAAACTTCCTGTGCTCCGGCAATGGATGGACACTCATAATCTTTCTCCGGCACAGGTTGCATTTGTTGGGGATGACATTCCCGACATCCCAGCCATGAGCATCACCGGTCTACCGGTAGCTCCCTCAGATGCCGCAACAGAAGTAAAGGCTATCTCTAAGTACATATCACCCGTTGCGGGTGGATATGGAGTTGCCCGAGACCTCCTTGAACAAATTCTAAAAGCGCAGAATCTCTGGCTTGACAGGGAGGAAGCATTTCACTGGTAATATTTCTGACATGAACCCTGAAAATCCACTCGCTCACCTCGACCGTTACAGAATTATCCTTGCAAGCGCATCACCGCGACGCCGCGAACTCCTTGCAATGCTCGGTCTTAAATTTGAAGTAATCCCCGCGCCGGTTGACAACGAAAATTATCCTCCTGAAACTTCCCCTGCCGACATTCCCGAGTTTCTCGCCCGCAAAAAAGCCGAAGCGTGCAATTTCGGCGACAATAAACTTACTATCACAGCGGACACCATTGTCTTAGCCGGCAATAAGGTTCTTGGCAAACCTGCCGATGCCGATGATGCGAAAAGGATGCTTAAAATCCTTTCCGGATCATCACATCTGGTTGTCACCGGAGTGGCGGTGAAAACATCACGATCCCTTTACAGCTTCACCGCAGCTACCGAAGTGTCATTCGCACGTCTAACAGAGCGCGAAATGGACTGGTACATATCCACCTGCCGCCCATTCGATAAGGCGGGAGCATATGGGATACAGGAATGGATCGGTTGCATTGGAGTAACCGGAATACGCGGAAGCTACTACAACGTCATGGGACTGCCGCTACACCGGCTCTATACACTCCTGGCAAATATCCCTGGCTGACAATTTTTTATATTTTTCATCCGCATTTTTAGCATTCCGGATAATACAGTTTGCTGAAAAAATTATTATCTTTGCATGCAATAAATTTCAAGACAAACAAATTATGTCGTTTATTGCAGATAGAGTAAAAATGGACGGGCTGACATTTGACGATGTCCTTCTTATCCCCGCCTATTCCGAGGTTCTCCCCCGAGAAGTTAATCTTAAAACCAAGTTTTCACGAAACATCGAGCTCAATGTGCCTATTGTCTCTGCGGCTATGGACACTGTTACTGAAGCGCAGCTTGCTATTGCAATTGCGCGCGAAGGCGGTATCGGTGTAATACACAAAAATATGTCGATTGCCGAACAGGCACGTCAGGTTCATGCAGTCAAGAGAGCTGAAAACGGCATGATATACGATCCTGTTACCATCAAGCGAGGAAGCACCGTGGCTGACGCTCTTGCAATGATGGAGGAATATCATATCGGCGGCATACCTGTGGTTGATGATGACCGCAAGCTCGTTGGCATCGTTACCAACCGTGACCTCCGGTTTGAAAGAAACCTCAAACGCCCCATTGACGAGGTCATGACCACAGAAAACCTCGTTACGACACAGCAGAGCACCAACCTTGAGGAAGCTGCACAGATTCTCCAGGAACACAAAATTGAGAAACTCCCGGTTGTCGACAATAACGGTCGCCTTGTTGGACTTGTCACATATAAGGATATCACCAAAGCGAAAGACAAACCAAATGCTTGCAAGGACAGCAGAGGTCGCCTGAGAGTTGCTGCAGGTGTCGGTGTTACCGTAGACAGCATGGAGCGTGTTGATGCACTTGTAGAAGCCGGAGTTGACGCTATCGTGATTGACACTGCGCATGGACACAGTAAAGGTGTTATCGGAGTGCTTCGTGCCGTAAAGGAAAAATATCCCAACATTGACGTTGTTGTCGGAAACATCGCCACCGGTGAAGCCGCTAAATATCTCGCTGAAAATGGCGCGGATGGAGTAAAAGTCGGCATCGGTCCCGGCTCAATATGCACAACCCGTGTCATTGCCGGCGTCGGAGTGCCGCAGCTCAGCGCTGTTTATGATGTTGCGAAAGCTCTTGAAGGCACTGGTGTGCCCCTCATAGCTGACGGCGGCATCCGTTACTCTGGCGATATTGTCAAGGCGCTTGCTGCTGGCGCAAATTGCGTTATGCTCGGCGGAATGCTTGCAGGAGTCGAGGAAAGCCCCGGCGACACCATTATATATAATGGAAGAAAATACAAGGCATACCGTGGAATGGGCTCACTCGAAGCTATGGAAAAAGGCTCTAAGGACCGTTACTTCCAGGCTGGAGAAAGCGATGTCAAGAAACTCGTTCCGGAAGGAATCGCTGCACGTGTCCCCTTCAAAGGCTCACTTTACGAGGTTACCTACCAGATGCTCGGAGGACTCAGAGCCGGCATGGGCTATTGCGGCGCGGCAAACATCGACCAGCTCCACAAAGCCAAGTTCACCAGAATCACTAATGCAGGTGTAGCCGAGAGCCACCCGCATGACGTTGCAATAACAAGCGAAGCACCCAACTATAGTGCATCGCATCAGTAAGCTCGCGGCTTGTGCCGTAGTGTTTGTGCTGCTTCTGACCTCCGCAGCTCCCGGTTCCGACCGGGTGCTTATGAGAGTCGGAGGCAGTGCCGCTTCTATAGGGGACTATAAGGCACTGTTCGGCGAAACCTTCCCCAACGATTCCAGCCTGTCAATGCTTGCGGCATACTTGAGGAAACTTGAGGATGCGAAAGCCGTGTTCGGGAAAATAGTTCCCGATAATGCTACGGAGAGCGAACGACGCATCGCTGAAGGGCTTGCTGTGTTTGAAATCACAGAACTCCGCACACGCGAGATTGCACTGCACGATTCCGCCGCAAGGATAGATTTTTTCAACAGGCACCGCGGCGATTTCAACTGGAGCGCCCCGCACTTCATAGGCACAATTTTGCTGGCACCGTCACTTGAAGATGCACAGGTCGCCGCGGATGCGCTTCGTGAGGAAATCGGAGTAAAGACAGACTACCGCACGGCAGTATCTGCTGCACAACGCTTGTTCGGCAAAGAAGTCCGGGTGATTCAGTACAACACGGCACATGGAGAAAACCCGTTTGTTGATTTCGCCGTCTTCGGCGGCAAAAATCCTCCGGTGCAGGAACGCTGGACAGCAGCGGCGGCAGTTTCCGGACGTGTACTCACCTCACCGCTATCGCCGGAAGATGCCGGAGAGCTTTTTGTGACAGTATTCACCGATTCACTCTACCACCGATGGATGGACAGCCTTGCAACTGCCCTGCCAGTGGAAATAGACCGCGAAACAGTGGCACTTATCACCGCTAAATCGTATAAATGAACCGATTTAGCTATTTTTAGAGTTATCTACGCTTCACCGCAATGTTTTTTTTGTAATTTTGAGCCGATTTTTCATTCTTAAATAACTCAGCGTGAAATTTAAAAGCATCATAATTGCCGCTTCAATGGCATTGACAGCGCTCGCTGCAAGCGCACAGAGCAACAATATTGTTGAAGAGGTTGCATGGGTCGTTGGAGACCAGCCGATTTGGAAATCTGAAATCGAAGCACAGTATATCAATTACCTCCGTGAGAAAACTCCCATCCAGGGAGACCCTTACTGCATAATCCCGGAAATGATTGCAGTGGAAAAACTCTATCTCCATCAGGCGGATATGGACACCATTGAGGCTAACGAAGCGGCGGTAACCGCGGAAGTAGACAGCAGAATGTCATATTACCTCTCTATGTTCCAGACCAAAGAGAAACTTGAGGAGTATGTTCGCAAGCCAATGGCTGAGTTCCGTCAGGAAACCACGGATATGGTGCGAAACAGCTACCGTGTACGCGAAGTGCAGCGAAACCTCACTGCTGACATCAAGAGTACTCCAAATGATGTGCGCCGCTACTTTGAATCTATCCCCGCCGACAGCGTGCCGTTCATTCCTCTGCAGGTTGAGGCTCAGATTATTACTATCAATCCTGTTATCCCCCGTCAGGAAATCGAGGATGTGAAATCACGTCTCCGCGACTACTCTGAAAGAATCACCAGCGGGCAAAGCGAATTTTCTACACTGGCAATCCTCTACTCGGAGGATCCCGGCAGCAGTATGCAGGGCGGAGAGCTCGGCTTCCGAGGCAAAGGCACACTTGACTCCGAATTTGCGGCAGTGGCGTTCAACCTCAACGATCCGAAAAAGGTCAGCAAAATCGTGGAAACCGAGTTTGGCTTCCATATCATCCAGCTGATTGAAAAACGCGGCGACAGAATCAACGTGCGCCACATTCTCCTTCGTCCGAAAGTATCAGACAACGACCTTAAGGAAGCTGTTGTCAGGCTCGATTCACTCCGCAGCGACATTATTGCCGACAAAGTGAAATTCAACGATGTTGTCGGTCTTGTTTCACAGGACAAAGGCACAAGGGCAAACCGTGGCATGATGGTTAACACCGACAGGGAAAGTGAGCGCGCCGGTTCAACACGCTTCACAATGGCGGAACTTCCGCAGGAAGTCGCCATGAAAATTGCCAATATGCAGCCCGGTGACATTTCCGAAGCATTTGTCATGATGGATCCGAAACTCAACCGCGAAGTTGTTGCTATTGTCAAACTCACACGACGCATCGAAGGTCATAAGGCAAATCTGTCTGAGGACTACCAGACACTCAAATCAATGTACGAGAATCACCAGCGCGAACAGGTGCTCAGAGATTGGCTTGCTAAAAAAATCAACGAGACCTATGTGCGCATTGATGAAAATTGGCGCAACTGCGAGTTCACCCACAAAGGCTGGATTAAAGAAAAATAAATAACGCTGACTAAACTCATGCCGCGTGGTCAGGTTCATTCATAAATTCCGCAGATTTCTGCCGGGGGCAACTGCGGTTGCCGCATTCCTCGGGCTCGCCCTGCCTGCATGGACCGCACCGGCACCGGGAGAAACCCGCCAGACACCGCAGACGCCACAAAACATCAAGCCTATCATTCCCGGGGCTAACCGCTATCAGGAAGGCAAGGTTTTCCTTGAGCACGCCGATGTGTGGCGCTATCAGGAGCAGCCGGGAGTGGAAAAGGAGGAGCAATTCCAGGTACTTGT
Organism: Bacteroidales bacterium GP2; assembly: GCA_001701115.1. Taxonomy (GTDB): domain Bacteria; phylum Bacteroidota; class Bacteroidia; order Bacteroidales; family Muribaculaceae; genus Paramuribaculum. The sequence goes on along the minus strand of DAAJ01000015.1, from coordinate 19,738 downwards.
TGGCAATGTCGTTTTCCGCAAAAACGACATGTATATGTACTGCGACAGTGCTCACTTCTATGAACTGACTAATTCTTTCGATGCTTTTTCAAACGTACGCATGGAGCAGGGCGATACACTTTTCGTGTATGCAGACGAGCTCAACTACGATGGAATAGACGAACTTGCAGTCCTTTACGCAGACAATGGCAAGAAAGTGCGCCTCATAAACCGCGACGTGAAGCTCGAAACAGACGTATTCAATTACAGCCTTGCTGAAGAGAGAGGTTTCTATGAGGTAGGAGGAGTTCTCAGCGATGCCCAGAATACCCTGAGTTCACTCCAGGGAGAGTATTACCCCAACTCCAAGGATGCTAATTTTTATCTTGATGTGGAGCTGAACAGCCTTAACGGCAACGATACCCTCCAGATGTTCACAGATTCTCTCCACTACAATACCGAAACCCATGTTGCGGAACTAATCGCTGACACCCGCATAATAAATGCCGATGGTGAGATACTCTCTACCTCCGGGACATATAATACTGAAACCGGACTTGCCGATTTATATAAAAGATCACTTGTAATCACCAACCGTGGGAACACACTCACCGGCGACACCCTTTTCTACGACCGCGACCGCAATTTCGGTGAAGCATTCGGCAACATGATTCTGACTGATTCAGCCCATAGCACATCACTGCATGGTGACTACGGCTTTTATGACGACAATGCCGACAGTGCGTTTGTTACCGGGCGAGCACTCGCCAAGGAATATTCCAGAGGTGACACCTTATATATGCATGGCGACACCATTTTCGCGTACATTGATCCGGAAGACTCCACAAGAGTCATGAATATCTACCACAAAGTACGTTTCTATCGCTCCGACCTTCAGGGAGTATGTGATTCACTTAGCTCCACAGAACGTGACTCAATAATATATATGTACAGGCACCCGGTTGTTTGGAACGAGGACAAGCAGATTTTCGGCAATGTCATTCATGTGCACATGAACGACTCAACTGTCGACTGGGCGAAATTGCCGGAATTCGGATTCATGGCTGAGCATATAGATGAAGACTGCTTCCAGCAGATGAGCGCTACTGAAATGACAGCGTGGTTCAACGACTCCACCATTCGCCACCTTTATGCCGAAGGAAATGTAATGCTGATTATGTTCCCTATGGAAAACGACTCCACCTATAATAAATACGCTTATGTTGAGAGTAGCACAATGGATGCGTGGTTTCTTAACAACGATATAGAAAGAGTTCTTTTCACCCCGGAGACCTCGGCTAAGGTCACTCCGCTTTATCTGGCAAAAAAAGGCAGTTATTTCCTCCAGAAATTCGCTTGGTTTGAAGAAATCCGCCCGACATCGCCGGAAGATGTCTTTATTGTACCGGAAGCTATGGTAGAGCTGATTAACTCAGCGCCCGCAGCAAGTATTGTAAAACGCGAAAGAAAAGTCAAGAAAAAAGAGCCTGCCTCGGAAGAAGGATCCAAGGATGACCGCAAAAAGGAGGATGGTAACCCCGATACGCTTGTAAAGGAAAACATCGCCGCAACTGAGGATGATTCCTACATCGAAGACGATGCCGGAGCTACCGCAGCAGAATAAAAATTGGAGCGGCTGCATAAACAACCTTTCTTATCTAATTTTGCACTGATTCTTTGCGATCCAATTCCATGAAAACCGGGTGACTTTCAGCGTAGGCTACAATTCTTAAAACCCGTACAAAATAAAAAGACTTCTCATTCCATTCATTTTCATCACTGCATACTGTCTTGCTATGGCAGGATGCAGAAACCGTATTTGACATCTGAAAGACAGAAGGTACTTTGAAGATAGTGAGCTTTACTGCCTGAAACAACAAATACTCAGCTCACTGGGAAATAACCGTTACCTTACAGCTGAATAATAAAAAAGTTATTAACATCCTGTAGAAAACTCTTTTTGTCTCAAGTGGTGCTTTATAGTAATTTTGTGCTGCTAAAACCGGCACCTCCCGCCGTCAAGAGTTTAGATACAGATGAGTGATATTATCCGTTTACTTCCCGACTCCGTTGCAAACCAGATTGCCGCAGGAGAGGTGATTCAGCGACCAGCTTCCGTTGTCAAGGAGCTGGTTGAGAACGCCGTGGATGCCGGAGCAAAATCTATTGACATAATAATCAAGGATGCCGGCAGGACACTTATTCAGGTTGTTGACGACGGGTGCGGAATGAGCGATACGGATGCGCGTCTCGCTTTCGAGCGCCATGCAACCTCAAAGATTGCGGCGGCAGCTGATCTTTTCAGCCTGCACACCATGGGATTCCGCGGAGAAGCGCTTGCCTCAATCGCGGCGGTAGCGAGGGTAGACCTGCGGACAATGCTGCACGGGGCTGCGGTTGGCACAAGAATAGTCATCAATGGCTCCGCTGTGGAATCACAGACACCTGAGGCATGTGCTCCAGGGAGCAACCTGATGGTGAAGAACCTGTTTTTCAATGTGCCCGCAAGGAGAAAGTTCCTGAAAAAAGATTCAGTTGAACTTGCTAATATAATGAGGGAATTTGAGAGGCTGGTACTTGTCAATCCTTCCGTCGAATTTTCACTGGTGCATAATGATGCGGTTCTCCACAAACTGCTCCGCGGCTCGTTCAAGCAGAGGATTGTGGACCTTTTCGGAAAAGTGCTTGACAAACAGCTCATACCTGTGGAAACATCGACCTCCATTGTCAACATCTCCGGATTCGTTTCCCTGCCACAGTATGCACGCCGGCGAAATGCGCTACAATACCTCACCGTGAACGGGCGCAATATGCGCCATCCCTACTTCCATAAGGCGGTGATGAGCTGCTATGAAAACATCATACCATCCGATGTGCAGCCCAACTATTTCCTTGACTTCAAAGTTGATCCTGCCACGATTGATGTGAATATACATCCTACAAAAAATGAGATAAAATTTGAGGATGAGCCTGCGATATGGCAGATTCTGGTTGCCGCAATCAAGGAATCGCTTGGGCGCTACAACGCTTCCGAGGGAATTGACTTCGACTGCCTGGACGCTCCGGAGATACCGGTATTCTCTCCAAATGCATCTGCGAAGCATCAGGTAGAGATTGACCGTAGCTACAATCCTTTTGCGGGAAATCCTGCCGAAACAAAACGCCAGGCATCAACTGGAGGAAGACCTACCGATGCCCTCCGTGCCGCCGGAAGCGATTGGAACAAACTCTACGAAGATTTCACAGCCGAGACAACCCGCCATGACGCTGTTCAGCCGAGTGCCCTTAACAATCTTGCTGAAATGGATGTGCTGCCGGAAGCTACCGATGAAATCTTCGACACCGTTACCGAAGGGGCATCCACTGCGAGCTGCATCCAGGTTAAAGGCAAATACATAATGTCGCCGTCAAAAAGCGGAGTCATGGTTATTGACCAGCACCGGGCACACATGCGCGTGCTTTATGAAAAGTATATGGCGCTGATTGCCCAGGGCAGTTTCGGAACACAGCGGTTGCTGTTTCCGGAAGTCATGACTCTCTCACCGGCGCAGAATGCTGTAATGGAATCAATGATGCCGGTGCTCTCTGACCTCGGATTTGACCTCGCTTTTCTTGGCGATAACTCATGGAGTGTAAACGGCGCTCCCCCTGTTGACAATTCTCCTGTAGACACTCTCCAGAAAATAATAGAGGAGGAGATGGACGGAGGAGATACTGCAGACAGTGCGTTGCGGAGCCGGGCGGCAATCGCAATGGCGCGTGCGGCTGCGGTAAAATACGGTCAGACCCTTACTACTGAAGAGATGGACCGCCTGATAAGCGACCTCTTCATGCTCCCCGCACCGAATTTCACCCCGGATGGAAGGTTAATCGTGAGCATGATACCTATTGAAGATATTTCTAAAATGTTTTCCTGACTGTCATGGAGTTAGCTGAAAAGAAATATTATTGCCCGGTGGTGGCATGGGTGCGAATCAAAAAAAATAATTAATTTTGCAATTGTGTTAGACATCATCCCACATATCCAGTATCTCGTCACCTGCAATGACTGCGTGGTGCTTCCCGGTTGGGGCGCATTCATAGCCAGCCATGTAAGCGCGTATGTTTCAGAAGGTATCATGTATCCTCCCGCAAGGGTTCTCGGATTCAATCCCTCTGTCAATCACGATGACGGGCTATTGGTGGCAAGCCTTGTACGGCGGGAATCAATTCCGTATCCCTCCGCTAAAGCGGCAGTGGCAGCTGGTATCGGGCAGCTTCGCAATCTATACGATATTGCGGGATTTGTGTCTATTCCCAGAGTCGGCACACTACGCAGGGACAAGGACGGCAACACGATTTTCAATCCTGCACCCGATTCTATTGCCTCAGCAGAATTTATGGCGCTCCCGGCAATGGAAGTATCTGCGGCACTCCCGGAACCAGTAAGCGAAGGAGAAAAAGTTGCACGCATCAGCGGCATACGCGCTTTCGGCAGGGTTGCAGCTGCAGTTGCACTGCTCATTGGGCTTGGAATCACCCTTTCCACTCCGGTTATGGTGGATAGGGATAGCAACCATTTCGCTTCCATTCCCGCACCTGCTGTAACAGCGGCAAAAACAATCACATTGCCGGCGGTTGAAACAGCACAACAGGATTTTTACATCGCTAAACCGGATTCTACATCCATAGAAACCATTGCCATTCCAGCCGAAACTCCAAAAATCTCTGCCGAAGCCAGCTACTACTTGATTGTAAGCTCCCATTCAAATATTGGCGAGGCAAAGAAGTTTGTCGAATTGCACCAAGGCGATAACCTCACTATTTTTGAGAGTGACAACCGTTACCGTGTTGTTGCCGCTACCGGAGCTTCATTTGACGAGGCGCGCCGTCTCAAGGCAGATAATGGTTTCAACAGCCGTTACCCCGATGCCTGGGTACTCAGAAGATAATAATCAAACCACCCGATATGAAGGACTTTCATGAACTGCTCGTCAACAGGCGAAGCATCCGCCGTTACACATCCGAACCGCTCACTGCTGAGCAAGTACGCCTGATTCTTGAGGCGGGGTTGCTTGCCCCGACATCAAAAAGCGGTCGCCCGTGGCAATTCATCGCTGTAGAAGATAAAGAGATGCTTAAGCGTCTCGCTGATTGCAAGCCGGTTGCCGCACATCCTATTGCCGAGTGCGCCCTCGCGATTGTTGTTGCTGTTGACCAGACAAAGAGTGATCCCTGGATAGAAGATGCATCCATCGCCGCTGCTTATATGCAGCTTCAGGCTGCTGACCTCGGGCTCGGCTCTTGCTGGATTCAGATTCGCGGACGTTTTACTGCTGATGAGATTCCCAGCGACGAGTATGTGCAGCAACTTCTCGGTATTCCCGAAGAATATCCGGTTGTTTGCATACTCACTTTCGGGCACAAGAATGAGGAGAGGAAAAGTGTTGACACCTCAAAACTCCTCTGGGAGAAAGTGCATATCGGCACTTGGAAAGCTGTAGAATGAACAGCCGCCACGGAGTTGTCATCCTCGGTTCGGGCAATGTCGCATCAGCGCTTGCTCCGGTACTTGATTCGGCAGGCTATACTGTAAGGCAGGTGTTTAGCCGCAATATGGAAAATGCAGCAACTCTTGCCGCGAAATTGCCGCATGCCGCTCCAGTTGACAACTTTGACTCAATTGCGCGCGATGCCGCCCTGTATGTCGTATCGCTGACTGACACATCAATCCCCACTGCAGCGGAAGCATTGGAAAACACCGGAGGGCTATGGGTGCATACTTCCGGAGGTGTTCCCGCATCTGCGCTATCTGCTGCATCAAGCGAATACGGAGTTCTATATCCGCTCCAGACATTCTCAAAAGGAAGAGAAGTCAAATTTTCGGAAGTGCCGCTTTTCATCGAAGGAAGTTCCGCTGAAACTGTTGCAAGGATAAAGGAAATCGCTGAAAGCATCAGCAACTATGTCAGTGAGGCGGATTCCGCAAAACGCCTGCGCCTTCATGCCGCGGCTGTTTTCGCCTGCAATTTCGTCAACTACCTATGGAGCAATGCTGATGCAATACTCACTGCAGGGGGAGAATCGCTTGAGGTGCTATATCCCCTGATCAAGGAAACCCTTGAAAAGGCTATGGCAATATCACCCTTTGCAGCACAGACCGGTCCCGCGAGGAGAGGTGACACTGCCGTAACCGAGCGCCATGCCACAGTCATGACTCCACGGCAGGAGAAACTGTACCGTCTGCTTGCCGAGGAGATAGCGGATACATATCTGAAAGAAATCCCTCTCTGATGGCATCGCTGCTGCTATTCAACCCTGAAAACGACCTTGCACTTGCCGCAAACTCGGCGAATTACACACCACCTGCTGCGGCAATTCGCATCCGGAATGCCGGGGCACTGCTACCAATGTGGTTTGCGCAACCGGGAGATTATATACTCGCACCTCCCGAAATGGAAAACAATGCCGCAGAAATGCGGGAGAAATACCATATTCATGGAAAAATTTTCACCTCCGCCGCAATTCCGGAGATAGACAGGTGCGTGCCTTGGGGATGGAGCGCCCACGCAGTCCGCACATTCCACAATGCCGGCATTAGCGATAAAATCCTGCCGGATTCAAAAAAAATAGAACAGCTAAGGCAGCTTAGCCACCGGCGCACATCCATTTCAGTTCTTAAACAGCTCTCCTACCCTAAACTTCCGGTTGAAGCGTACACTATTGAGGAAGCGAATAACGCTGTCTCCTCATTCGGAGGTTCGGCATACTTAAAATTCCCCTGGTCTGGAAGCGGCAGAGGAGTATTCCCGGTGTCAGGCGGCAGCGATTCACTCCATTCTCTTGCTGCGGCATCTATCCGCCGCCAAGGGAGCGTAATAATCGAACCTGCTTACGATGCGGCAACCGATTTCGCCATGCTTTTTTACTGCAACAGCGGCAAAGCGCAATTTCACGGTCTATCGCTGTTCAAAACCCTCCCCGGCGGAGCATACTCCGGAAACATCATTGCCTCTCAGGAGTATATTGCCGGGAGCATCGGATTAGGGCAAAGTACGCTTGACTCGCTGATAAGTTCGCTTGAAAATGCGCTTGCCGGATGCGTGGCGCGATACTATGACGGACCGGTAGGGGTTGACATGATGGTTGCGACAGAAAATGGCAGACAGATTATAGTGCCATGCATAGAACTGAACCTGCGCTACACGATGGGCTTTGTGGCTCAGGCAATAGCTGCTGCGACTTCTCCGTCATCCCCTCGCCTTCTTCACCTCTGATTGCGGGCATCACTTAAACAGGATGCCATGAAGCCAGTCTGCCACAAGAACAGATGTTTCTTTCTGGGTTTTGGTAAACACATGGTTTTCATCCGGAATAAGCTTCAGCTCGCTATTGGGTATCTTTTCGTGATACCTTTCCGCATAAGTGTAAGGCACTATCTGGTCATGCGTCCCCTGCACTATCAGCGCAGGACCGTTATAATTTGCCGCAGTCTCATAGATAGGGAGATGAATTGCTGTCTCAACATAGTTCTTCCCTAATAAAAGTGCTCCAGCCTCAGGAGAATGAGGCAGCTCTATGTAATCACCTTTAAAATTCCACGGATTGTACACGGCACCCATTGTATTCCCTCTGAGAGCATCATCACGCAATACTGCCGCTGCAGCCAGAAGTACCTCCGATTTAATCACCTTGTCTCCGAGCTCACCACTTACCATGCTCACCACAACTCCACCCTGGGAATGCCCCACAAGGCTGATATCCTTGACCCACGGCTGTTGTTGCGCCCATGATATTACATCTTTCAAATCTTCAATTTCATTAAGCACCGTCATGTTCTTGAACTCACCCTCGCTGCGTCCATGACCGTTGAAATCAAAACGCAGTGTGGCGATGCCTTGAGAAACTATGCTTCCGGACAAGTCTGTCATGAAAGGAGTCTGGCAATTTCCGCTGAACCCATGGCAGATAATAGCTAACGGCACTTGACCGGAATATGCCGGGCGTTCAACTATCGCAAACAGTTTCCCCACCGATCCATCTATGCTTAATGTATCTGAGATTGTGGCATTCACTGATAATATATTCATCGCCGCTGCCATTGCGGCAAGCATAAGTTTTTTCATATCTCTCTTATCTATCGGTTCAATTCATTTACTTTTGCAACAAGCCTCATACCCATTTCATAGCATTTCTGTTCATCTACAGGGAACTGCTTTTCACGATGGGCACGCTTATCCTTTTCATCGAAGAGCGACATGTCCATTTTGGAGTAGTCGGCAAACTGGTAGGTGTCACAGGAAAAATATTTCTCAGCATAACCCAGCACCCGGTCAAGTTCTTCGCGGTTTGAATCAAGGATTATAGGATAATTATATTTCTCCAGCCATGCCTGGGGGCAATTCATTGTAAAAATGATTCCTGCCGGTATCACCTTGTCAAGTATCCTTTTTCTAACACCATCCACATACAGGTAACTGTCAAGCGGAAAAAGAAACCTTTCAATAAAAGCACGGGTATATGCCGACGGATAGGAATAATACACAGGAGTGCCTATTACAATTGCATCCGCATCCAGCGCTGACTTCAGTATAGGCGTCAGCTCATCACGCACCGCGCATAAACCGTTGGTCTTGCTTCCTTTCCTCTTGCACGCGAAGCAGCTTACGCACCCCTTGAATGTCTGGGAATACAAGTTCACCATCTCTACCTCTGCGCCCGCCGCAGCTGCTCCCTCAAGAGCCTTGCCTACAAGAGTGGCGGTATTCCACTGCTTCCTCGGGCTTCCGTTTATACCAATTACTTTCATATTGTGGGCTTATTGTTTGCAATTTCAACACGCCTGTCCGGCATTGAGTTTTATTGTTTTTGCTATCCAGGTGGAAAGTAGGTGAATGATTCCAGGGATTTTGCTGTAATTTTGCACAATAAACTATTATGGAAGAACCTGACCTTAAAGAATTGGGGAAACACCTTCAGGAAAAGGAGTGCCCCAACATATACCGTAACATACTTTTGATAGAGGATACCCTGGACGTGCTATCCGGCAAATGGAAAGTGCCCATACTCTTTGCAGTATTAAAAGGAAACACCCGTTTCTCCGATATACTTGGATTTTGCCACGGGCTGACTGACAAAGTGCTTAACAGCAAATTAAAGGAACTTATAGAAAACCGGCTAATTGAAAAGACAGGCACTGAGTATAGGATGACAGAGCACGGAGTATCCTTATATCGCGTCATGGAGGAGCTGTGGAGATGGGGCGCACGACACCGCCAGATAATGTTAGGAGCGGACTGATGCCCGGGGATTTATGCTGGAAACGCACTAAATCCCAACCGTATATTCTCATATTTCGGTAAGATTTGCATAAATTTGCAGTATAAAACCCTAAACCTGTATGACCATGATGAGAAAACTGGTAAGCGTTGTGATGGCTATCACCGCCATGATGCCTGTTTGCGCAGCAGAGAAAAATGCAAAACCTTTCACCGCCCCCGAAATCCGCGAATGGAAAGGCGCATCAGGTGAGCTTAGATTGCCTGAATCACCCGCCATAGTCTATTCTGATGCCTCGCTTGAGAAAATCGCTGATATTTTTGCGGAGCAATACAAGGCTCTGACAGGCAATGCGCCGAAGGTCAAGACAGGGAAAGCGGCTGACGGCGACATACTGCTGTCGCTTAAGCCGGCAAAAGGTTTCGGCAATGAGGGCTATAAGCTTGAAATTGATAAAAAAGTGGTAATAACCGCTCCCGCAACTGAAGGCATAAGATGGGGAACCCAGACCCTGCTCCAGTTGCTCCGCCAGTCATCCGCCCTGCCCAAAGGCACTGCTACCGACTGGGCAAATTATGCCGTGCGCGGCATGATGATTGACGCAGGAAGAAAATATATTCCGCTCGACTACCTGTACAAGCTGGTAGACGATATGGCATACTATAAGATGAACCGCCTGCATGTCCACCTCAATGACAATGGTTTCAACTATTACTTTGATGATGACTGGGATAAAACCCAGGCGGCATTCCGAATGGAGAGTGATGTTTTTCCCGGACTCACAGCACGCGACGGCTCATACGGCAAAGATGAGTACCGCGCTTTCCAGAAATATGCCGCAGACAGGGGCGTGGATATCGTAAGTGAAATTGATGTGCCCGCCCATTGCCTTGCACTCACCCGCTTCATGCCTGAGACAGCGAGTGCAAACGGCAGCAATGACCGTGACCACCTTGACCTTGACAGCCCTGCGACCTATGAATTGCTTGACAAGCTCATTGCCGAATACCTTGAAGGGGAAAATCCTGTGTTCTTAAGCCCGAGATTCCACATCGGCACTGACGAATACCAGGGAGACAGCCTGACAATGGAAAAATTCCGCGCTTTCACCGACCGGTACATTAAATATGTCAAAAGTTTCGGCAAAGAACCACTGATATGGGGCTCTCTTACCCACGCCAAAGGCAAAACGCCGGTGGAAGTTGACGGAGTAGAGATGTATCTGTGGAGCAACGACTATGCGAAGCCTGAGGATATGATTGCCCTCGGCTACAATGTGGTGTCAGTTCCCGACCGCTGGATTTATATCGTACCAAAAGCCGGGTACTACTATGACTACCTAAACAATAAAAAACTATATGAGGAGTGGACACCGGCTTACGTCAACACGGTGAAACTTGAGGAACTCCACCCGCAGATTAAAGGCGGAATGTTTGCAGTGTGGAATGACCATCCCAACAACGGCATAACTGTACGCGATATCCATCACCGCATCATGCACTCCCTGCCCGTTCTTGCCGCAAAGACATGGAACGGCGCAGAAGTCACCGTGCCGTTTGACCAATTTGAGAAAGAGAGCCCTGCGCTCGGCGAGGCTCCTGGCGTCAACTATCTTGCCATGCAAAGCAACGGACCTGCTACTGTGCTTGAGATTGCAGAAGTTGCGCCGGGAATGATTCTCCCTGTAGATGAGATAGGATATAATTATTCGGTTGAATTTGACATTGAAGGAGGCAAAGAGAAAAAAGGCGCCGTGCTTTTCAGCACACCGGAGGCAACAGTCTGGCTCAGCGACCCGATTACCGGAAACATGGGCTACAGCCGCGAAGGGCACCTCAACAGTTTCCGTTTCGACGTGCGCCCCGGAGAAAAGCACCACATCAGGATTGACGGGACAAACCGCACGGTAACCCTGTATGTTGACGGCAAACTTGTTGATGACATGAACGAGCGTTGGGTAAGCTTCAACGGCAGCAAACGCAAAATGGCGCAAGTGCGCACCCTTGTGTTCCCCCTCCGCAATGCCGGAGACTTCACCAGCCGCATCACCAACCTGAAAGTATCCCAAACCAACTGATAGGAATAAATATAAGTTCCCTATATCAGTAATATCGCAATGGTAATAAAGAACCTAATCGCTAAAGTTGCTTTGTAATTACATGGTGAGGACGATTTTGCCGATTTGACCACGCTGCTCGGCAAGGGTGTGTGCCTCGGATATTTTTTCAAATGGGAAAATACCTGCAATAACAGGACGGATTTTTCCGGAATCAATTAAGTCCATCATACCGGAAATTTGCTCCTGCGTAGGGGTATTGCTGTAAAATCCTGTAAGATAAACCCCTGAAGGTATCTCTTTTATCGGATCAAAGTTTTTCATGCCGAAAACTCCTCCCAGCAGCCCGGTGTGGCACACAATGCCATGCAAGGCTGTTAGCTTCAAAGATTCACGCAAGGTGGACGCTCCTATGAGTTCAAGCACTTTGGTTGCGCCTGCCGGATATTTCTCCAAAAACCGCTTGCGGAAATCTTCACCCTCCACTATAACGTCATCTGCTCCACACTCCCTAAGTATCTTTTCTTTAGCAATGCTCCGGGTGGTGGAGACTACTGTTGCGCCGATTGCCTTGGCAAGCTGCAGCGCGGCAAGCCCGACGGTCGATGTGCCGCCGCGAACAAGCAGCAAATCATCAGTTTTGAGCTGGAGGGAACGCACAAGCGACCCGTATGCAGTAAAATATGTCTCGGGAATTGCGGCGAGTTCAGCCCACGGCAAATTGCTGTTGACCGAGAAAACATGACTTACCGGAAGAAGGGCATACTCCGCATAGCTGCCATTGAAACTCCTGCCCATGCCACCCATAAGCGCCATTACCTTTTCACCACGCTTAAATGAGCTGTCAGAAGGGTCGGCTATTTCACCAACACATTCAATACCAGGAATTATCGGTGTGGCTATATAGGGCTGTGCTACTTCAAACTGCCTCAGCAACACTTCGGAATGGTTTAGTCCAAACGCCTTTACACGCACAAGCACCCATCCGGGACGAACCTCAGGGACAGGCACTTCACTCAATTTCATTTCTTCAGCCGCACATGGCTCCGCAAGCACTACCGCTTTCATATTTTTTTCCAACATTGAGGGTCAGGTGCATAAAACGAACCGTGATAACCGAAAGCCACAGCGGGGCATCCGCGGCAAAATCTTAGCAGCTCGCATTCTGCACACTTTTCAAATTTTTCATATTGCCTGTATGCCTCCATTTCATCACCGCACCATATTTCATAAACCGGTTTCTGGAAAAGATTGCCGACTTCGCTCTTGAAGCGTCGGCAAGCCATCACATTGCCGTTTGGCTGAATGGTAAAATGGCAGTCGCCGCAATGGCACCCGTCATATATAGTATCCGGGTCGCACTCTTCCGGAATTTTAAACAGCCCTTTCTCATAAAGAAAAAGAGTCCACAGATGGTCTTTGAGATTGAAAACAGTGCCGGAATCCTTATGCTGCTCAAATTTGCTCCACACTGTTGCAAGGAAATCGCGGTACTCCTCCGGAGAGATGTGCGTTGATTTTTCTTCCGATGTGGGACAATAACGCCCGAAAGCAAAAACATTCACACCTTTCTCAACCACCAGATCTATCAAGTCCGGAATTTCACTGATATTTGTGCCTGAAACAGTTGTCATTACCGCGACCCTAATGCCGTTCCGCTTAAGCACATCTATCTTTTCCACAGTGGTGTCAAATGAACCCGGTTTGCGTATTGAATCATGGGTTTCCCTCATGCCGTCAAGCGAAAGCTGGTACTTTTCGCACCCGTATTCCTTGAGTCTGAGGCACACCTCATCGGTGATATGGAAAGGATTGCCCAGAATAGTAAAGTGTATGCCTTTATCCTTCACCATCGAAAGGATTTTCCAGAAGTCACGGTGAAGAATAGGATCGCCTCCCGTAATATAAAAATATGGCAGACGGTCCATGCGCCGGCACATTTCAACGCATTGCCCGATGACTTCCTCCGCTTTGCCGAGAGGCATCTCTATAAGGTGCGGATGACCTTCGGAAAAAATATAGCAGTGCTCACACCGTTGGTCGCAGCTGTCAGTTATATGCCACTGGAATGCAAAATACTCCATACCCGTTACTTTGCCGGAATTGACAACGGGGTTTTACCGTCACCCGCATAAAACATTATCACTACCGCATCAACATCTCCCCTGTTCTCTCCATGATGTATTTCTCCATCTGTTTCCACAAGTGCCTCCCCGGCATGGAAATCATGATAAGACCCATCCTCATTTACTATTGTGACAGTGCCACTAAGCACCACTCCGCAGTTTATAATTTTATGGTAATGTGGATTGGTGACTGTGTGGGGCGGAAATACATACCGGTATATGGATATCACCGGCTCGCCGTCAGGATAATGTGGCAACGGGCTGCCGTTCCATGCCACAGATGTTTCAGCAAGTTTCACTGAAACGATTCCGGTATCTTCGAGTTCTGATTTTTGTGACATTCACAGGGAATTTTAAAGAAAGCTCCGGTGCAACAGACACCTGACACACCGGAGCCACATTCAGTTTTTGAAATGCTTATTTCTCACCTGCACCACAAGCAGAGCCGCAAGCAGCGGGTTTGGGTTCGGGCTTTTCATCACCTGCGCCACATGCAGAGCCACATGCTCCAGAGGGTTTCTCTGTTTCTTCTTTTGCACAAAGATAAGACTGGGCGGTGTGCTTCACCACATAATTCGCGATACGTTTCATTGTTTTGCTTTTTTAGGTTTAAAGATATATATTCAACGCAAATCTACTACATTATGTTTTATGAATCAAGTAGTTACAAAACCGTATGCAAGTAACATAAAAGTTACTTATGCTGGTTTACAACCATTTGCGCCAAACAATAAAAATAATAAAAAATGACTCCCGCTTTATTCTTGGCAATGTCGGCAATGAGACGTAAATTTGTGCCTGAAAGCAAGCAGAGCATGAGAAAGAAAGAGCAACTTAATTCAATTATAGAGATATGTCCGGTGAGAAATGTAGTTGCACGCTTCGGCAACAAATGGGCTCTTCTGGTCATTCTTGTCCTTAGTGAAAACGAGCCTGTGCGCTACAATGAACTCGGACGCAAGATTCCTGACATATCTTCAAGGATACTGTCCAACACACTGCGGACACTTGAAGCAGACGGGCTTGTTATCAGGAAATACTATCAGGAGGTGCCCCCGAGAGTTGAATATTCGCTCTCCGAGACAGGACATAGCTTGGTCCCCATTATCTTGCAACTCACCGAATGGGCGCAGCAAAACATGAGGACCATAATATCTCACCGCAATTCCTCGGAGGAATCAGCGGAAACTAATCAAAAATAACGTTGTATTTCTTCAGCAGGGCAACAGGGTTAAGCGCTTGCTTTGCCTGGCGCAAACCTTCGTCACCGGCATCATCCTCGCGGTTTTCATATTGCAGCTGAGGATAACGGTTTTTCATATATGCGGCAAAATCCCGGCAAATAACCTCACCCGCGCCGTTGATGCTGTGATCCATTTTTTCAATGTGTACAACGAGGGTATCACCGCATACCTCACCAAAGGCAAATGCCACAATTCCCTTGCCGGGAACTCTCAAAGCCACACCTTCAAAAGGATATTTTTCCAGATTGTCAAGCACCTCGCTCACCTGCAAGCGGTCGTACTCAGCCATTAGAGATTTGCCCTCGGCAAGTTCCAGCGAGTTGAAAAAGTCCTTTACTTCCCGGATATTTGCCGCAGTCACCGGCTCAAGAGTGTAATCGGGATGCTCGGCAATGAAGCGGTTGATATGGTTACGCTTTTTATTCATCTTCTTTCCGGCGAATGTGGAAAGTGAATTGATGTCGTAGATGTAGTCAGCCCATGCAGGAAGCTCCTCAATCCTTGTTGCTCCGAGGGCGCGGAGTTCTTCAAGCCTCTCCTCCGGCACAGCAGAAAGCATGAGAGGGATAGAGTGGCGGCGGCAATACTCGCGCAACATCTTTACTGAATCCCTGAGGGGCATTTTGCCGACCGGCAAAGAGAATGCGACTTTGCTGAGGTCATTTTCAGCAAGCCCTTTCACAAAAAGAGTATCATCAAATATGCACATCCTGTAGCGGAACCAGTCCGCCCACATAAACATGCCTCCTACTGTAAAATCACATGCGCGAGTGCCCGCAAGCCTCATCAGCGATGCAGTGCGGTCAATATCGGCAGGCGTCATAGCCTTGAAAGAAAGCGTCTTCGGGGCGACGCGGTATGGTGTCGAAAGTCTGTAGTTAGCTGCTCTCATAGGGTAATTGTATTGAAGCGTTTTGTGCAAATTCAACGCCTCTGCCCCTATGATTGTTCGGTTAACTGTCAGCCTTTGTTGTCGAAGTAGTGGTCAAGCACAGTTTTTGCCGCAGCAAAAGATGTGCGCCTGTTTTCAAGTATCTCCTTCTCTCCCGCGGCAAGAAGGCGTTGCACCTCAGGATTATTGTAGAAATGAGAATGCAGCCTTTCGTTGATTGTTTCATACATCCAGAAACGACTCTGCTCGGCGCGCTTAAGCTCAAAATAGCCGTTAGCCTTTACAAAATCGAAATAGCTGTCTATCATTTTCCATACCTCTTCAATGCCAAGTTCGTAGTAACCGGAATAAGTAAGAACTTCAGGCGACCATCCGGACGCAGGAGTGGGGAAAAGCCTCAGGGCACTCTTGAACTGCGTCATTGCAAGGTTAGCGCGCTCGATGTTGTCGCCGTCCGCCTTATTGATAACAATTCCGTCTGCCATCTCCATGATGCCTCGCTTTATCCCCTGCAATTCATCACCGGTGCCGGCAAGCTGGATCAGAAGGAAAAAATCAACCATTGAGTGCACGGCAGTCTCACTCTGCCCTACACCGACAGTTTCCACAAAAATGTTATTGTAGCCAGCCGCTTCGCATAGCACAATCGTTTCACGGGTCTTGCGAGCCACACCTCCGAGCGAACCGCCAGACGGGCTGGGACGGATAAAGGCTCCGGGATGAATGGATAGCTTTTCCATTCGAGTCTTATCGCCAAGTATGCTCCCTTTGGTGCGTTCACTCGACGGGTCGATTGCCAGCACAGCAAGTTTACCGCCAGATTTAAGCACATGAAGCCCGAACACATCTATAGAGGTGCTCTTTCCAGCACCGGGCACCCCGGTAATGCCAATCCTGCGCGAATTGCCGCTATACGGCAAGCATTTTTCAATAACATCCTGAGCAACTGCCTGATGCTCACTGCTAAGGCTCTCTACCATAGTGACAGCACGGCTGAGCATGGTGACATCGCCTTTCACAATCCCCTCAACCATTTCGGATACAGATGGGAGCGGTTTGCGTTTACGGCGGGTGAGATAAGGATTGACGGAAGGGGGCTGAGCCACTCCGCTATTAACTGTCAGACCAGCGTAGCAGTCCTGGTTTTCCACATGATTCATGTCCATGGCGTGATTCTTTATTGCGGTTCCCCAACCACCCTAACCATTTGCACAGGGTTGTCAGGATCATTTGTTATTACTGTTATTCTTGCATTCAGCAGTTCGGCGGAGCCAAGTGCCGCAGGGTCAAAACGCACCTGCACCTCCGCTGACTTGTTTTTCTTCAATTTTGTTTCGCTCACTTTTATTTTAAGTGATTTGTCCGGTGAGGATACTTCGCGTATGGTGAGCGGATTCTCGCCCTTGTTCCGTATAGTGAATTTCTGCACCGACGGCTCAGTAGTCCTTTCAAAGCGCCCGAAATCAAGCGACTTGTTGTCAATTACCGCATGAGGCGCTTTAGCCCTCTGACCTGGGGTGAGCCGCGAGAAATCCTCACGTATTATAACCACAGTAGAGACCGGAAGCCTGACATCGCTCCCTGCATCAGGAATAATAAAAAGAGAATCTGTTACAAATCCCCAACGCTGGCACCTGTCAGTAGTGACAGTAGCCGAAACAACAAATTGTTCACCCGGGGGAACTTTCTCCGGACGGATATTCACATCTATGTATTTAGGAAGCCCGTCCACAGACGGCACAATTGTATCCGGAGTGCCATTGTAGCCTTTCACAACGCCTTGTGCCACCCGACCTTTGAGGGTTTCCCCAAACGGGATGACCGTGGTGGAGAACCGCGCTTTTCCAGCATCAACAGGATAACGTCCGGTAAGGGAGGAAGGAGCCCCGATAACAGTGCCCTTTACACGCAAAGTCGTTGAGATGCCGTCGCCTGTATCCACATACACTTTTTTCTCAAACCGTCCCGGTCGTCCCTTAGCATCATAAGCCACCGAAACTTCCAATGTGTCTCCGGGCTGGATTGCCGCCTTTGGATATTCCGGATGCGTGCATCCGCAATTAGCCCTTGCGCTGACAACCGCAATAGGCTTGTCGGAGGCATTCACAGCACGGAAAGTGCACCTCACCAAGCCTAAATCTTCGCTGAACGAGCCGAAATCGTGAACAGTGTCAATCCACACAAAGCCCTGCGCCGCGGCAGCCATAGCGACCAGAATACCTGCCGCCAATGAAAAGAAACGCTTCATGGGATAACTACTCCTTTAAATTTCAGACTTATACGCTTCGGCTCGCCATTTGTGCGCACCTTCACTTCACGATTAAACTCACCTTTCCTTCCAGCAGGATTGAAAGTGATTTTTATTACCCCTTTTTTACCGGGAGCAACCGGAGCTTTGGGGAATGAAGGGGTGGTACATCCGCATCCGCCGTTAGTTACCGAAACTATGACAAGAGGCGTTTCACCTGTGTTGGTAAACTCGTACTGGCAGGTAACATTTCCTCCTGTAGCCTTTATGTTGCCGAAGTCATGGGACACGGAATTAAACACAATTGTCGGCTCTCCGGCACTCATTGCCACCGGCATCGCCACCATCAGCAGAGCGACAAGCAGCCTCAATGTTCTTTTCATACTTTGCATCGTTATATGTTTGGATTCAAAATTACAAAATGATTCTTGATAAACAACGCATAGGCAAATGTAAATGTTAGGTTTTGCAATTTGAATTGCCGCACACATCAATATTTATCTTTTTGTGCTATCTTTGCGCCACAGTTAGCCAACATCATAAAAATCATACAAATCCAATAAAAAACGTAAGCTATGAAGTGTCTAAAATTCTTACTCATCGCAGCGGTACTCGTACTCGCCTCCTGCTCAGGTTCTAAATCCTACAATCCGGAAGTTTGCCAGGAACTTGCCACAAAGATTGAAAACAGCACTGAATTCACCCAGGATGACTACACCGAAATGATTGACCAGCTCGTTGCAGCATCAAAACTCCTCCATGAGAAATCAAAGGAAATCGGCGACGACCAGGAGAAGCAGAAAGAATTTGTTGCACAAGAGGACAATATGAAACTTGCCGGTTACACAATGGCATTTGCAATGTACCTTTACGGCAACCAGGACAAATTTTCAGAAGACACCCAGAAAAAATTCGAGAAAGCGAAAAAGGAACTCGAATCCTTGAAATAAATTCCTATCCAAGCAATTGAAAGCAAATACCGCGGCAGTGGGAGGAGCCCATGCCGCGGATTTTTTTATTTTTCACAAGCTGTTGTTTTCTTTGACTCCATGCCTATGCCAAACAGGGCAAAGTCATAGAAAACCGGATCATGTGGTCGAATCTCCCTCAGCAAACCTGTGAGCTGCTCCACCGTCTTCCGGTCATTAGCCTTGCGCTCCACAAGCCCGAGGGAGCGTGCGACATTGCCTACATGCACATCAAGCGGAATATAGAGTTGTGCCGGAGTAAGCACATCCCACACTCCCATATCCACAATGCCGTCATTACGCACAAGCCACCTCAATGCCATATTGACCCTCTTAAGCGCTGTGGCGTCAAGGTTCAAGGGCAAGCATCTTGAATCTCCAACCCCGCCATTTGCCTCGGCAAGCCGGGCATTCATGCCTGCGACAAGATGCCATGAGGGGTGAGTTGAGTGTTGCGCCCCAATTTTCCTCGCAAACTCCTGCAGAGACCCACACTCCTTGTATATAGACCTGAGACCGCGAAGGAAATGCTTGAAATTACGCCCAAAGAAAGTGCGATGTATATTCACCTCATCCGGCAAATCCTCATAGCCCTCATCCATCACATAAGCGTAAGGGTCGTTATCCATAAGCGCAAGCATCCTATCACAATCGCGGCAAATCATCTTACGGTTGCCCCACGCTATAGAAGCGGAGAGAAGTGACGCTATTTCAATATCCCGAAGGTTGTCATAACGATGCGGGAACTGCACTGGGTCATCAGCAATAAACTCCGGACGGTTTATGCGCGCAGCCTCAGAATCGAGAAGGTATCTTATGTCGTTAGAAATCATAATGGGATGGTATTAAAAAAAAAGCTGAAAGACCCCGCCTCACGGCGCATCCTTCAACCATAAAAATAAAAGGGGGAAAAGTAGCCCATAGGAGAATCGAACTCCTCTTTCAAGAATGAAAATCTTGCGTCCTA